>NZ_SSOH01000015.1:0-18752 GCF_029873155.1 Pseudomonas sp. BN515
GACAGGCTGTGCGGGAGCGGGCGCCGGCGCTGCGGGCTGTGCCGGAGCAGCGGCAGCAGGAGTCGCCGGGGCTGGGGCAGCAGGCTGCGCAGGCGCGGGTTGTGCAGGAGCGGGCTGGGTCGGAGCGGTCGCAGCTGCAGTTGCCGGTGCGACAGGTGCGGCCGGCGCGGGTTGTGCCGGGGCCTCTGCCGGCTTGGCCGGAGCAGCGGCAGCAGGAGCAGCAGCCGGAGTTGCCGGAGCCGCAGGAGCCTGCTTGCCCTGACCGGCCATGTCGGCCTGCAGCTTGGCGAGCTGGCTGTCCTTGAGCTGGATCAGACGCTGCAGCTTGTCCATCTGGCTCTGCAGGTCGGTCATCCGGCTCTTCAGTTCGTCATTCTCGCGACGGGTCGAGTCCAGGCTTTCCTGGGTCACGGCCAATTTGTCGCTGAGCGCCTTGCTTTCGCCGTTGGCGCCCTTGTCGCTGCCACTGGACGCCTTGCCGCTGGCGGCGGATACCAGTCGCAGATTGTCCTCGGTCTCAACCTTCTCGGGGGCATCGCCAGCACTGGTGCGCTTGGTGGCGTCGAGCTGGCGCTTGCCCTCCCCTGCCAGGCTGCGGCCTTCACGCCACGCGGTGTTCTGTGCCTGAACCTGGGCGATGGCCTCGGCCTGGGAACGGCTGGCGATCTGCTTTTCATCGGGCAGGCGCAGGACCTGGCCGCTCTTCAGTCGATTGATATTGCCGTCGACGAAGGCATCCGGGTTCAGGTCCTGGATAGCCAGCATCGCCTGGTGCACCGAACCACTGGCACGGGTACGGTCAGCGATCTCCCAGAGGGTGTCGCGAGAAGTAGTGCGGTATTCATCGGTCGGCGCCTTGGGCGCGGCGGCCGGCGCTGCAGCCGGGGCACTCGGACGCGGTGCGGCGGCGGCAGGAGCTGCAGGAGGAGCAGTGCGGACCGGGGCAGGAGCCGGAGCTACCGCGGGACGCGGCGCCGGAGCAGGTGCGGCGACCGGAATCTTCGGCGCTGCGGCGGCTGCGGCCTGAGGCGAATAGAGCGGCGGATCGAGGAGCAGCGTGTACTCACGCAGCAGGCGGCCGTTGGGCCAGAGCACCTCGACCAGGAAATTCAGATAGGGTTCACGGACCGGCTTGCTGGAGGTCACTCGAATGACACTGCGGCCATTGGGCTTGAGGACGGGTGTGAACTTGAGGTCCTGCAGGAAGTACTGACGATCCACGCCAGCCTTGGAGAAATCCTCGGCCGACGCCAGGTTCGGTTTGACCTCGGCCGACGCCAGGTCACGCACTTCTAGCAGTTCGATCTCCGCATCCAGGGGCTGGTTCAAGGACGAGCGCAGAGTGACTTCCCCGAGCCCGAGGGCGTTGGCAACACCCGAAGTCAGCGCGGTTGCAGCCGCGATTGCCAGCACAAGTTTGCGAACCCGAACCATAGAGTGATTCCCTTGTTTTATCTTTTTTCTCGCTGCGCGAGATGAGGGTCTTAAGTCGCTGCCTGCGCGCGCCGGAACGGCGGCTCCCCATCAACGATAAGGCCAAGCCAGTATTGTCAAGCTAGAATATTTCTACAAATTTTCAGGTAAGTATCTTTGACAGATAGTGTTTTATCAACAACTCGGCCGACTGCACGGCATTGAGCGCAGCGCCTTTTCTCGCATTATCGGAAGCAATCCACAAATTGAGTTCACTGGGGTCATCCAACCCACCCCGAACCCTTCCTACATATACCGAATCCTGCCCCACGGCGTCGCCGACAGCGGTCGGATAATCGCCCTCTTCTTCCACGAATTCGACGCCCGGCGCAGTCGCCAGCCGCTCGCGTACTCGCCCAAGGTCCACCGGCTGCTCAGCCACGACGGATACCGCCAGGCTGTCGCCAAAGAAGACAGGAGCCAGGGCGCAAGTGGCGGACACACGAAGGCCTGGCAAGCCAAGCAGTTGCTTGATCTCGCCCGCCAGTCGCCGTTCCAGGGCGATATGCCCCTCGGCATCCGGCTCACCGGCCTGCGCCAGGACATTGAAGGCGATCTGTCGATCGAAGAAGCGCGGCTCCAGTGGGCGCGCGTTGAGCAGCTCCGCGGTCTGGCGGGCCAGTTCGGTGACACCTTCACGGCCACGACTGGAAACCGCGAGGCTGGCCATCACGCTGAGTCGTTGCGGCTTGAGCAGATCGCCGAGCGGCGCCAGTACGCAAGCCAGGGCGACCGCCGAAGCGCTGGGACTGGTCAGCCGGTACGGTGCCGTCAGCGTGCCGAGCGATTGAGGGTTGGCTTCCGGGACCAGACCAGGTGCTTCAGCCGGATCGAGAGCGCCGGACAGGTCAATCAGCGAGCAACCGGCCGCTGTCGCACGTGCAGCGAAACTGCGGGTAACCGCCTCGCCGGCAGCAAAGAAGGCCAGATGGACCTGGGAGAAATCGAAATCGGCCACGTCCCGTACCCGCAGGTTACGGCCCTTGAAGGGAACGGACGCCCCAGCGGATTCGCCGCTGGCAAGCAGATGCAGGTTGCCGACCGGGAATTCCCGCTCTTCTAGGATCTGGACGAGGGTTTCGCCAACGGTGCCGGTGGCGCCGATCACGGCGATGTCGAGGGACTGGCTCATGGGGGGAGGACTTCTGGCGATGCGGGGAGCGGCACTTTAACCGCCACCCCGCACGCAAGCAATCGAGGGTCAGAAGGCGCCGACGAGCCTCATCGGCACCCTGCTTGCCATCAACGCTCCAGCAGGATGCGCAGCATACGGCGCAGCGGCTCAGCGGCACCCCAGAGGAGCTGGTCGCCAACGGTGAAGGCGCCCAGGTACTGCGAGCCCATATTGAGCTTGCGCAGACGGCCAACCGGAACGGTCAGGGTACCGGTCACGGCGGTCGGGGTCAGTTCGCGCATGCTGATTTCGCGCTGGTTGGGCACCAGTTTCACCCAGGGGTTGTGCTGGCTGATCATGCCTTCGATGTCGGCGATCGGCACGTCCTTGTTCAGCTTGATAGTCAGCGCCTGGCTGTGGCAACGCATGGCGCCGATGCGCACGCAGATGCCGTCCACCGGGATCGGGCTCTTGATGCGACCGAGGATCTTGTTGGTCTCGGCCTGGCCCTTCCACTCTTCGCGGCTCTGGCCGTTGGGCAGTTCCTTGTCGATCCACGGGATCAGGCTGCCAGCCAGGGGAACGCCGAAGTTCTCGGTGGGGAAGTCTTCGCCGCGCATGGCTTCAGCCACCTTGCGGTCGATGTCGAGGATGGCACTGGCCGGATTGGCCAGATCATCAGCGACCGCAGCATGGGTCGCACCCATCTGCTTGATCAGTTCGCGCATGTTCTGAGCACCGGCGCCGGAGGCCGCCTGGTAGGTCATGGCGCTCATCCACTCCACCAGACCAGCCTCGAACAGGCCGCCCAGGGCCATCAGCATCAGGCTGACGGTGCAGTTACCACCGATGTAGTTCTTGGTACCAGCGTCCAGTTTCTGATCGATGACCTTGCGGTTTACCGGATCGAGGACGATCACTGCGTCATCCTGCATGCGCAGGCTGGAAGCGGCGTCGATCCAGTAGCCCTGCCAACCGGCTTCGCGCAGCTTGGGGAACACCTCGTTGGTGTAGTCGCCGCCCTGGCAGGTCAGGATCACATCGAGGCTCTTCAGCTCGTCGATGCTGTAGGCATCCTTCAGCGGAGCAATGTCCTTGCCGACCGCTGGGCCCTGGCCACCGACATTGGAAGTGGTGAAGAACACCGGCTCGATCAGGTCGAAATCCCGCTCTTCCAGCATTCGCTGCATGAGAACGGAACCCACCATGCCGCGCCAACCGATCAGACCTACACGCTTCATGACAACTACACCTTTCTTGAAAAGTGGGCCGCCGGTATTCCAGCGGGCCCGACAGATTACAGATTACGCAGTGCCGCGACCACTGCATCGCCCATTTCGCGGGTACCGACCTTGGTCGCACCGGCGGAGTAGATATCGCCGGTCCGCAGCCCCTGATCCAGCACCAGGCTGACGGCCTTCTCGATGGCGTCGGCGGCAGCGGTCTGGTTGAAGCTGTAGCGGAGCATCATCGATACGGAGAGTATGGTCGCCAACGGGTTGGCAATGCCCTGGCCGGCGATGTCCGGCGCAGAACCGTGGCAAGGTTCGTACATACCCTTGTTGTTCGAATCCAGCGATGCAGAAGGCAGCATGCCGATGGAGCCGGTGAGCATGGAAGCCTCATCCGACAGGATGTCGCCGAACATGTTGTCGGTGACCATCACGTCGAACTGCTTGGGCGCACGCACCAGTTGCATGGCGGCGTTGTCGACGTACATGTGGCTGAGTTCGACGTCCGGATAATCCTTGGCCACCTCTTCCACCACTTCGCGCCACAGCTGGCTGGAGGCCAGCACGTTGGCCTTGTCTACCGAGCACAGCTTCTTGTCGCGCACGCGGGCCATGTCGAAACCAACGCGGGCAATGCGGCGGATCTCGCTCTCGCTGTACGGCAGGGTGTCATACGCCTGGCGCTCGCCGTTCTCCAGCACGCGCTGCTCACGGGGCTGGCCGAAGTAGATACCGCCGGTCAGCTCGCGAACGATCAGGATGTTGAGGCCAGCGACCACTTCCGGCTTGAGGCTGGAGGCTTCGGCCAGTTGCGGATAGAGGATGGCCGGGCGCAGGTTGGCGAACAGGCCCAGTTGCGAACGGATCTTCAGCAGGCCGCGCTCCGGACGGATGTCACGCTCGATCTTGTCCCACTTCGGACCACCCACTGCGCCCAGCAGGACAGCATCGGCCTTGCGTGCACGCTCCAGGGTTTCGTCGGCCAGAGGTACGCCGTGTTTATCGATGGCAGCGCCGCCGATGACGTCTTCAGTCAGTTCGAAACCGAGCTGGAACTTGTCGTTGGCCAGCTCCAGCACCTTGACCGCTTCGGCCATGATCTCCGGGCCGATACCGTCGCCGGGGAGAATCAGAATCTGCTTGCTCATGCTTTCCTCTCGTTAGGCGCACTCCGCGCCATGCAATACGATCTAGCGTTCGGCCCAGAGCACCAGGACATCGGTGCTGAAGGAGCCGTCCGCGGCAATTTCGAAATATTCGCGCACCTCATCGCCCACGGATGCCTGCAAGGCCAGGATGGCTTCGCGGAACACCACCGGCGTGCGCATGCGCTCTACCCAGGAGGCGAACTCCAGGCGCAGCCGCTGGCGCGTATGACTGCGTGTCTGCAGGCCGGCCTCGGCAACTTGGCGCAGCCACTCGGCGGGCGAGTAGTTGCGCACATGGCTGGTGTCACGCAGCACTTCGACGGTCTGCAGGTAGGTATCCAGCAACGGACGCCCAGGCGAAGCCACGTCGATGAAAGCAGCCACGCCGCCCGGCTTGAGTACGCGGCGAACTTCGCGCAGGGCCACGCCCAGGTCGCTCCAGTGATGCGCCGAGTAGCGGCTGAAGACGAACTCGAAGCTGGCGTCGGCAAACGGCAGCGCCTCGGCCATCCCCTGCTGGGTGACGACGTTGCGCAAACCGCGCTGGGAAGCGGCACTGGCCACCACGTCGAGCATCTGCGCGGAGAGATCGTAAGCGACGACTTCGCCGACCAGCGGTGCCACCTGGAAGGCCACATGGCCCGCACCGCAACCGAGGTCCAGCACGCGCGCGTCGCCGCGCCCGGCTACTTCGGCTTGCAGCAGGGCGAACTCGGTGCCCTGGGCATGCACGGCGCTATTCAGGTAGGCAGCGGCCTGCTCGCCGAACTGGCGCTGGACCACTTGCTCATGGGCCTTGTCACTCACGTCGCTCTCCTTGATATCAGGCGTCGCGGAACAGCCAGGGGCTTTCCTGGCGGTGCTTGCCTTCGAAGGTCTTGATAGCTTCAGCGTCCTGCAGGGTCAGGCCGATGTCATCCAGGCCGTTGAGCAGGCAGTGCTTGCGGAACGCGTCCACCTCGAAGCTGTACTGCTTGCCATCCGGACGGGTGACGGTCTGCGCGGCGAGGTCGACGGTCAGTTGGTAGCCCTCGGCGGCCTCGCACTGCTGGAAGAGTTCGTCGACTTCCTCGTCCTTCAGGATGATCGGCAGCAGGCCGTTCTTGAAGCTGTTGTTGAAGAAGATGTCGGCATAGCTCGGCGCGATGATGGCGCGGAAGCCGTACTCCTCCAGCGCCCAGGGCGCGTGCTCACGGGAGGAGCCGCAACCGAAGTTCTCGCGGGCGAGCAGCACGCTGGCACCCTGGTAGCGCGGGAAGTTCAGCACGAAATCCTTGTTCACCGGACGCTTGGAGTTGTCCTGGTTCGGCTGCCCCACATCCAGGTAGCGCCATTCGTCGAACAGATTTGGGCCGAAGCCGGTGCGCTTGATCGACTTGAGGAACTGCTTGGGAATGATCTGATCGGTGTCGACGTTGGCGCGATCCAGCGGAGCGACGAGACCGGTGTGTTGGGTAAAGGCTTTCATCTCGACTCTCCTTCCTTACTTGAGCAGCTCGCGAACATCGACAAAACGGCCGGTCACCGCAGCAGCGGCGGCCATGGCCGGGCTGACCAGGTGGGTACGACCACCCGCGCCCTGACGCCCCTCGAAGTTGCGGTTGGAGGTGGAGGCGCAATGCTCGCCACTCTCCAGGCGGTCCGGGTTCATGGCCAGGCACATGGAGCAGCCCGGTTCACGCCATTCGAAGCCCGCTTCGATGAAAATCTTGTCCAGGCCTTCCTTCTCGGCCTGCTGCTTGACCAGGCCGGAGCCCGGCACCACCAGCGCCTGCTTGACGGTGGCGGCGACCTTGCGGCCCTTGGCGACTTCTGCGGCAGCGCGCAGGTCTTCGATGCGCGAGTTGGTGCAGGAACCGATGAATACGCGGTCCAGCTGGATATCGGTAATCGCCTGGTTGGCGGCGAGGCCCATGTACTTCAGGGCGCGCTCGATGGAACCGCGCTTGACCGGATCGGCCTCGGCAGCCGGGTCCGGCACACGCTGGTCGACCGGCAGCACCATCTCCGGCGAAGTGCCCCAGCTCACCTGCGGCTTGATGTCTTCGGCACGCAGCTCGACCACGGTATCGAAGTGCGCGTCGGCATCGGAAACCAGATTGCGCCAGGCAGCCACGGCCTTATCCCAGTCAGCGCCCTTCGGCGCGAAGGGACGGCCTTCGACGTAAGCGATGGTCTTTTCGTCCACCGCCACCAGGCCAACGCGGGCACCGGCTTCGATGGACATGTTGCAGATGGTCATGCGGCCTTCGACGGACAGGTCACGGATGGCGCTGCCGGCGAACTCCAGGGCGTGGCCGTTGCCACCGGCCGTGCCGATCTTGCCGATGACGGCCAGCACGATGTCCTTGGCAGTCACGCCGGCAGGCAGTTGGCCTTCCACGCGAACCTGCATGTTCTTCATCTTCTTCGCCACCAGGCACTGGGTAGCCAGCACGTGCTCGACCTCGGAAGTACCGATGCCGTGGGCCAGCGCACCGAAGGCGCCGTGGGTGGAGGTGTGCGAGTCGCCGCAGACCACAGTCATGCCCGGCAGGGTGGCGCCCTGCTCCGGGCCAACCACGTGGACAATGCCCTGGCGCACGTCGTTCATCTTGAACTCGAGGATGCCGAAGTCATCGCAGTTCTCGTCCAGGGTCTTGACCTGGATACGCGACACTTCATCGGCGATCGCTTCGAGGCCGCCCTGGCGCTCGGCGCGGGTGGTCGGCACGTTGTGGTCCGGGGTGGCGATGTTGGCGTCGATGCGCCAGGGCTTGCGACTAGCCAAGCGCAGCCCTTCGAAGGCCTGCGGCGAGGTCACTTCGTGAAGGATGTGACGGTCGATGTAGATCAGCGACGAACCATCGTCGCGGCGCTTCACCTCGTGAGCATCCCAGAGCTTGTCGTAGAGCGTCTTGCCGGCCATCGTCAGGTCCTCGTCAGCTTGTTTCTGTGCGCAGGGGTCAAAAGCCCCTTTTGCTTGTGGGGTCGATCCTAGGGGCTTGCATCGAATAACTCAAATTCATATTTTTTATTTAAAGCATTCCATCGAGGAATGCAGAATCGACCGGCCCTCTTCAGCCACGGAGCCCAGTTATGGATCTGGCCAGCCTCAACGCCTTCATCGCCATTGCCGAGACCGGCAGCTTCTCCGAAGCCGGGGAACGCCTGCACCTGACCCAGCCTGCCGTGAGCAAGCGCATCGCCTCGCTGGAGCAGCAGCTCAGTGTGCGCCTGTTCGACCGCCTGGGTCGCGAAGTCAGCCTGACCGAGGCCGGGCGCGCCCTGCTCCCCCGCGCCTATCAGATCCTCAACGTGCTGGACGACACCCGCCGCGCCCTGAGCAACCTGTCCGGCGACATCAGCGGCCGTCTGACGCTGGCCACCAGCCACCACATCGGCCTGCATCGCCTGCCGCCCCTGCTGCGCGCCTTCACCCGCGCCTACCCCCAGGTCGCGCTGGACATCCAGTTCCTCGACTCGGAAGTAGCCTACGAGGAAATTCTCCACGGCCGCGTGGAGCTGGCCGTGATCACCCTGGCGCCAGAAACGGCATTGCCGGTGCAAGCGGTGCCGGTGTGGAACGACCCGTTGGATTTCGTCGCCGCGCCGGAACACCCGCTGGCCCGCGACAAGACCATCTTCCTTCCCGACGTGGCGCGGCATCCGGCGGTATTCCCGGGCGGCAATACCTTCACCCACCACATCGTCCGCCGCATGTTCGAGGCTGAAGGCCTGATGCCGAACATCGCCATGAGCACCAACTACATGGAGACCATCAAGATGATGGTTTCCATCGGCATCGCCTGGAGCGTGCTGCCGCGCACCATGCTCGACGACTCAGTGGTGCGCCTGCCGCTGCAGGACATCCAGCTGTCGCGCCAGCTCGGCTACATCCTGCACACCGAGCGCACCCTGTCCAACGCCGCCAAGGCCTTCATGGCGCTGCTGGACGCCCAGCGCGACAACCTTGCGTATCTGTAAGGGCAAAGGATAAGTTGAGCCGCATCACATAAGAAAAGGGCCGGGAAGGCAGCTGCAACCTTCCGCCATTCACCGGCCCGAATATCTGCCCTATCGACGGAAAGGGGCGCGCATGCGCAAAGCCAGTGACCCGAACCCTCCGCTTCCCCATATTCCTGCCCTCGACCCCGTCGCCTTCGAGCAATCCTGGCAAGACGCCGCGAGCCTGCTGGCGGCGCTGAACGGCGCCCGGTTGGGGGCCTGGTCCTGGGACATCGATTCCGGCCAGGTCAACTGGTCCCGCGGCGCCCAGGCCCTGTTCGGCCTGGACCCTCACCGTCCGCTGCGGCACCCAGTGAACTACATCCAGCTGATCCCCGAGGACGATCGCGTCGAAGTACTGCGCCTGTTCCGCGAAGTGCTCGACGGCCGTCAATCCGAACGCGCCATGCGGCACCGCATCCGCTGGCCCGATGGCACGCTGCATTGGCTGGAGATCAGCGGCAGCCTGCAGCCCGCGACTGACGGCCGACGTCGCATGATCGGCGTGATCCGCGACGTCACCCAGCAACAGCAGCGCGCCCAGGACCTGGCCAACTCGCGGCAGCGTTACTCCAGCCTGTTCCATCTGAGCCCGGACGTCGTGCTGCTGGTCCGCCTCACCGACAGCCTGATAGTCGAGGCCAACCAGCACTTCGAGCACGTTCTGGGCTGGCCGGTGTCCGAAACCATCGGCCGCACCACCCTGGAGCTGGGCATCTGGGTAGACCTCGAACAGCGCGAGTGGCTGCTGCGCAATGCCCGCAACAGCGGCGCGCCGATCTCCCAGGAAGTGAAACTGCGCACGCGCAGTGGAGGCATTCTGGACGGCGTGCTCTCCAGCCAGTACATCGAACTGGAAGATCAGCCGTTCGCGATCAGTACCTTCCTCGACACCACCGAACGCAAGCGCGCCGAGAACGCCCTGCGCAGCAGCGAGGAGAAATTCGCCAAGGCTTTCCGCAGCACACCCGACGCGGTGGTGATCACCGACCGCGCCAGTGGTTGCTTCATGGAAGTGAACGCCGGCTTCGAGCGCCAATTCGGCTGGAGCCAGGATGAAACCATCGGCCACAGCTCCCTGGAACTGGGCATCTGGGAGGATCCGGCGCAGCGCCAGCGGATGCTCGACACCCTGCAGCGCCAAGGCCACCTCCACGAACTGGAAGTGAGCCTGCGCCACCGCGACGGCAGCCGTGCCACTTGCCTGCTCTACGGCGAGGAGATCGAGCTGGATGGCCGCACCTGCCTGGTGCTGACGGCCCGCGACGTCACGCGCCAACGCGCCCAGGAGCAGGCCCTGAAGGACAGCCAGGAGCGCCTCAACCTGGCGCTTGAGTCCGCAGACCTCGGCACCTGGGACTGGCACATCGCGACCGGCATTCTCTACGGTTCCGCGCGCGCTTCGGCCCTCCACGGACTGGCCAG
Source organism: Pseudomonas sp. BN515 (assembly GCF_029873155.1). Classification (NCBI taxonomy): domain Bacteria; kingdom Pseudomonadati; phylum Pseudomonadota; class Gammaproteobacteria; order Pseudomonadales; family Pseudomonadaceae; genus Pseudomonas; species Pseudomonas sp. BN515. Next base: position 10,380 of record NZ_SSOH01000015.1, read on the forward strand.
GGAGCCGTTCGAGGGCGAATTCCGCGAGTTCTTCGTCTGCGTGCCGGAAGAGGACCGCCAGACCATGCGCCGCGCCTACCAGGAATTGCTGGAAGGACGGAGCAACGACTACCAGGTGACCTATCGCACGCGCTTCAGCAACGGCGAAGTGCACTACCTGGAAAGCACCGCCAAGCTCTACCGGGACGACCTCGGTCACCCCGTTCGCATGACCGGCATCCTCATGGACATCAGCGAACGGGTTCGCCGCGAACAGCGCCTGGCAGCCTCGGAAGAGAAATTCGTCACCCTGTTCCAGGCCAGCCCCGACCCAATCTGCGTTTCGCGCATCCGAGACGGCGTGTTCATCGAAATCAACCCGAGTTTCAGCGAAGTGTTCGGCTGGCGACCCGATGAGATCGTTGGTAGAAGCGCCCCGCAGCTCCAGTTCTGGGCCGAGCCCGAGCAGCGCTCACGGCTGTTCAGCGAACTGCTGCGCGACCAGGGGTTGGACAACGTCGAAGCACGCTTCCACACCCGCGACGGCCGCCTGCTGACCTGTGTGGTGTCCAGCCGTTTCATCCGCGTCGAACGCCAACTCTGCATCACCACCACCTTCCGTGACATCACTGCGCGCCAGCAGGCCGAGGCGGCGCTCAAGGCCAGCCAGGAGAAGTTCGCCAAGGCGTTCCACTCCAGCCCCGACGCCATCACCATCACCGAGCGCGACACCGGTCGCTACATCGAGATCAACGAAGGTTTCAGCCGTCTGACCGGATACCGCGCCGACGAAGTGCTGGGGCGCACGGCGCGCGAGATGAACATCTGGGCCAAGCCCGACGAGCGTGATCACCTGCTCGAACAGCTCAGGCGCAATGGCCGCGTGCACCACCTGGAAATGCTCGGTCAGCATCGCGACGGCAGCCAGAAGGTGGTGGAAGTCTCGGTGGAGCAGATCGACCTGGACGGCACGGCTTGCCTGCTCCTCACCGCGCGGGACATCAGCGCGCTCAAGGACGCCCAGGCACAGATCCAGCACCTGGCCTACCACGATCCGCTGACCAACCTGCCCAACCGCGCCCTGCTGACAGACCGCCTGACCCAGCAGATCGCTCTGCTGCAGCGCCACAAGATGCGCGGTGCCCTACTCTTCCTCGACCTCGACCACTTCAAGCACATCAACGACTCGCTCGGCCACCCGCTTGGCGATGCCGTGCTGATGATGGTCACCGCACGCCTTGAGGCCAGCGTGCGGCTGGAAGACACGGTTGCGCGACTGGGCGGCGACGAATTCGTGGTGCTGCTCACCGGGCTCGAAGGCAAGCGCTCCGAAGTCACCCGGCAGGTTCGGGAAATCGCCGACAAGCTGCGCAAGCTACTGGCCGAACCCATGCTGCTGGACGGGCATCGGCTTCAGGTCACCCCCAGCATCGGTATCGCCCTGATCCCGGATCACGGCGCGAGCCCGGCCGACCTGCTCAAGCGCGCCGACATCGCCCTGTACCGCGCCAAGGATTCGGGGCGTAACGCCATCCAGATTTTCCGCAGCACCATGCAGGAGGCCGCCAGTGAACGCCTGCGGCTGGAGAACGACCTGCGCCTGGCACTGGCCCGCGGCGAGTTCGAGCTGCACTTCCAGCCCCAGGTGGATGCTCGCAACAACCGCATAGTCGGCGCCGAGGCCCTGCTCCGCTGGCAGCATCCGACCCTGGGGCCACAGTCCCCCGGCCATTTCATCCAGGTGCTGGAAGAGAGCGGCCTGATCCTCGACGTCGGAGCCTGGGTGCTGGACGAGGCGTGCAACGCCTGCGAACAGCTGCTCGCCGAGGGCCTGGTCAACGCCAGTGATTTCGGCCTCTGTGTGAACATCAGCCCCCGGCAGTTCCGCCAGAGCGACTTCGTCGAGCGTGTGGAACGCGCCCTGCATCGGAGCCAACTCCCCGCCCAGTTGCTGAAACTGGAGGTCACTGAAGGCATCGTCATCCAGAACATCGAGGACACCATCGGCAAAATGCGCCGCCTGAAGAAACTGGGCGCCAGCTTCGCCATGGACGACTTCGGCACCGGCTACTCCTCCCTGACCTACCTCAAGCGCCTGCCGGTGGATGCGCTGAAGATCGACCAGTCCTTCGTCCGCGACGCCACCCAGGACCCCAACGATGCGGAGATCATTCGGGCCATCGTCGCCATGGCCCGCAGCCTGGGCCTGGAAATGATCGCCGAGGGTGTCGAGCGCAAGGACCAGTTGGACTTCCTCGAACAGCAGGGTTGCCACCTGTACCAGGGCTACCTGTACAGCAAGCCGGTACCGCTGGCCGAGTTCCGCGCCCTGCTTGCCCACAGCCAGCAACGGCCAGCACCCGCCTGAAGCCGGCACAAAAAAGGGGGCTGTGTCCGCATCAAGTGTTGCAAGTGGCTGGATTGCCCCGTAGGAGCTGGCTTGCCAGCGAATGGCGCCGTTTCGCTAGCAAGCTAGCTCCTACAAGGCCCCTGGACCAATGGCCGATCTCTGGCAACAGCTAACGCAGACATAGCCCAAAAGGGCGCCCGTAGGCGCCCTCTTCATTTTCCGGTGAAGCCCGGAGATCAGTTTTCCAGCACTGCGCGCTGGCCGTTGATCGGGATACGCTTGGCCTTGGCCTCTTCCGGCACCACACGCACCAGGTCGATATTCAGCAGGCCGTTCTGCAGGCCGGCGGCCTTGACCTCGATGTGGTCGGCCAGGCGGAAGGACAGCTTGAAGGCGCGCTGGGCGATGCCGTGGTGAAGGTAGGTGACGGACTCGTCGCTCTTCTCACGCTTGCCGCCGCTGACGGCCAGCACGCCACGCTCTACCTGGAGGTCCAGGTCTTCTTCCTGGAAGCCGGCTACGGCAATGACGATGCGGTACTGGTCGTCACCGTGCTTCTCGACGTTGTAGGGCGGATAGGTGCTGCCACCTTCATTGCGCAGGGCGGATTCGAACAGGTCATTGAAGCGGTCGAAGCCCACGGAATGGCGGAACAGAGGGGCGAGGGAAAATGCAGTGCTCATGTAGATCTCCTGAATAATCAGCAAGTATTTCGAGTGCGGGACCCGACTTCGGCATCCCGCAGTAACCTAGATATGGACGCTCGAAAACATTTCAAGACCCCGAGGAAAAACTCATGAAAGTCATGCTGATCACCGGTGCCAGCCGGGGCATCGGCGCCGCCACGGCGCCGCCACGGCGCGCCTCGCCGCGCAACGCGGCTACGCCCTGGGAATCAACTATCGGCAGCAGCGGGACGCGGCCGAAGCACTGGTGCGGGAAATCGAGGCTGCTGGTGGCCGCGCCCTGGCCCTCTGTGCGGACGTCGGCGACGAAGCCCAGGTACTGGCGATGTTCGAACAGTTGGACCAGGCATTCGGGCGGCTGGACGTTCTGGTCAACAACGCCGGCATGCTGGAACGCCAGATGCGCCTGGAAGACATGGACGTCGCCCGATTCGAACGGGTACTGCGCGCCAACGTGACGGGCAGCTTCCTCTGCGCGCGGGAAGCCATCAAGCGCATGTCCACCCGTCATGGCGGACAGGGCGGCGCCATCGTCAACCTGTCCTCCATCGCCGCGCGCATCGGCGCGCCGAACGAGTACATCGACTACGCGGCAGCCAAGGGCGCTGTCGACAGCATGACCCTGGGCCTGGCCAAGGAGCTGGCGACGGAAGGGATTCGGGTCAATGCAGTGCGCCCAGGTGTAATCCGCACCGAGATCCACGCCAGTGGCGGTGAGCCGGATCGAGTCCAGCGGGTGAGCCAGTCGGTGCCCATGGGGCGTGGCGGCGAAGCTGAGGAAGTGGCCAGCGCGATCCTCTGGCTGGCCAGCGAGGAAGCGTCCTACACCAGCGGGGCGTTCCTGGATGTAGCGGGCGGGCGCTAGTGCCCTGCCCTCACGGAGATTTCAGACCGCCTCGGCCCATTCCCGGCCCAGGTCCGGCACGCTGAGCAGCGAATCGATCCGCGTGCAGTCGTTTTCACGGCGCACCTCGGCGAACAGCGCGACCGCCTCGGGGTAACTGCGGGTGAGCATGCCGAGCCACTGCTTCAGACGCCCCGGCGCATAACGCGGCGCCAGCTTATTGCGGGCCTGGCGCCAGAAGTCCTGGAGCAGGGGCTGGAGTTCGGCCCAGGTCATTTCCTGCACCGGCTCGCCAGCGCGCGCGGCGGCGATCTGCCGGGCGAGGTCGGGACGGGATACCAGGCCCCGGCCAAGCATGATGTCTTCCACGCCACTCACTTCGCGGCAACGGCGCCAGTCATCCAGGGTCCAGACTTCGCCGTTGGCGAACACCGGCACCTTGACCGCTTCCTGCACCCGCGCCACCCACTCCCAGTGTGCCGGCGGCTTGTAGCCTTCGACCTTGGTCCGCGCATGCACCACGATCTGCTGGGCGCCCGCGTCAGCCAACGCCCGCGCGCAATCCAGTGCGCCGTCCGGGCTTTCGAAGCCGAGGCGCATCTTCGCGGTCACCGGAATGTCCGCTGGTACGGCGCGGCGCACCTCGCGAACGATCGCGTGCAGGAGCTCGGGCTCCTTGAGCAGCACGGCACCACCACGGGACTTGTTCACCGTTTTGGCCGGGCAGCCGAAATTGAGGTCGATCACCGGGGCACCGAGTTCGCAGGCAAACGCAGCGTTGTCGCCCAGACAGACCGGATCGGAACCCAGCAATTGCACGCGCATGGGCGTGCCGGCACGGGTGCGGGCACCATGGGCCAATTCAGGGGCCAGCTTCTCGAAGGTGCTGGCCGCCAACAGGCGATCGCAGACCCGGATAAATTCGGTCACACACCAGTCGATGCCGCCGACACGGGTCAGCACATCGCGAAGGATCTCGTCGACCAGCCCCTCCATGGGGGCCAGGGCGATTTGCATGGAGGAAAGGCTCACAGGAAAAAGGCGCGTAGTTTACGCAGCATGACGGACGGCGAATATCCCGCGGAGCATACGACGGGACTGATGGTCGAAATTTCACCGATTCAGTGCAGGAGAACTGCCCGGATGAATTCACTCGTACCCGTCCTCGCCGCACTCATGCTGGCCACCACGGCGGTATTCGCTGCCAGCGAGGCGATACTGGCGCCACCGCCGCAACCGGTGCCAGAGGCCTTCGGCGAGTTGCTGATCAGCCGAGACGAGAACGCCCCGAACGCCTGCGATATCGAACTTTACGTACAGAACGAACTGGTGGCGCGGGTCGCCCCGGGCCAGTCCGTGAGCATTCCGGTCCCGGCTGGCGAAGTGAGCCTGCGGGTTGCGCAACACGGCTCCGGCTATTGCGCGGGTCGGTTCGCCGGCAACCCTCAGTCAGCCATCATCGAGCCCGGCGAAGTCCGCCACCTGCGCATCGTGCAGGACGAGCACGAGGTATTCCTCGCGCCCGCGGCAGACTGACGCTCAAAGCTCCAGGGGAAATGGCGGCTGCAGCGCGCTGCCGTAACCTTCGACGAACTCGGTCGGCATGCGCTTGGGCCGGCCGGAGGACAGTTCGATGCAGACGAAGGTAGTCCTGGCTCGCAACAGAGTGGTGCCATCCTCCGGCCTGACCAACTGGAAGCGCCGATCCATCTTCAGCTTCTGATCCGACTCGACGATCCAGGTGCCCATTTGCAGCTCCTGGTCCTCGTACGCGGCGGCAAGGTAATCGATCTCATGCCGAAGCACTGCCATTGCGCGATCCAGGCGGCGATATTCGGCGAGGTCCAGCCCCAGGCTCTGGGAATGCCGCCAGGCACAGCGCTCCAACCAGCTGACATAGACCGCGTTATTGGCGTGGCCGAGGCCATCGATGTCGTCGGCACCGACCTTGATGTCAATGACGAACGGATTGGACATGTCCCAGGTCATGAATGGTGCTCCAGGCTGCTGGCCAGTTCGCGGGCTTCACTGGCGAGTTGGGTAATCTGGTCCCAGGCGCGGGCGCGGATCAGGCTCGTCGGCGCGATCCAGGTACCACCCACGCAAGCCACGTTGGGCACGCGCAGGAAGCTCAGCAGGTTATCCGGCGTCACCCCGCCGGTGGGGCAGAAGCGGATACCGGTAAACGGGCCTTTTAGGGTTTTCAGCATCTTCACGCTGCCATTGCCATTGGCCGGAAACAGCTTCAGGGAACGGTAGCCGTACTCCAGCGCGAGCAGCACTTCCGACGGCGTCATCACGCCGGGCAGGTACGGCAAGCCGGAGTCCTCGGCGGCCGCGGCGAGGCGCTCGGTGCAACCGGGGCTGACGGCGAAATGCGCCCCGGCGTCCCGCGCCTCGAGGAATTGTTCGGTGTGGATCAGGGTGCCGGCCCCCACCAGCAGGTCCGGGAACTCCTTGCGGATCGCCGATAGCGCGTCGAGCGCGCGCGGCGTGCGCAGGGTCACCTCCAGCACTTCGATGCCGCCAGCGCTGAGCGCCCCGGCAAGATCCAATGCCAGCCCGATATCTTCGATCACCAGCACGGGCAGAACCGGTCGCGCCCGCTGCAGCACCACATCCATCGTCAGGCTCATGTCAGTTCTCCACGTTGCAAAGTTCCCGGCCCCGCACCGAAGGCGACAGCGCCGGGCCGATGAACCTTGGAAGTAGAGCACTGACGACAGGTCACCCGCCAGCCCCGCCGAGGCTCAACGCAGGGCTTGTACAGCGCTGAACGGCTCGCGAACCTGCGCCAGCAACCCGAGCACAGCCCTGATCAACCGGGAATCAGACAGCAGGCGCTGATGACCACCCTGCTCCAGGCGCAGCAACTGGCTGTCGAACCATGCGTCGTGAATGACCTGTGCATCACCGGCGGGCACTATCGGGTCGTCGTCGGCGTGCACCACCAGGCCAGGGATATCCAGTTGGTAGCGCTGCACGTCGAGATTCGCTGCGGGAATCCCCGCGTGGGTTTCCACCTGGCTGACAAAATGTGCCCGCGCCCTGGGCGGCAGCCCCATGTAATGGGCGAAGCTGCGCAGTGGCCCGAGGATACGACTGGGCGCCGAAATACTCACCAATGCACGCGCCTGCAGACCCATCTGGCTGGCCAGCAAGGCGCTGGCGCCCCCCATGGAGTGACCGATCACTGCATGCAAGGGCGGCAGTTCGCCTGCTGCCTCCAGCAAGGCCCGGGCGAAGAGCACAACATTGGATTCACGCCCCGGCGAGCGACCGTGGGCCGGAGCATCCAGCGCCACTACGCCGTAACCGGCATCCACCAGGGCCTGGATCAGGCTGGCGAACTGGGTTGGGCGCCCTTCCCAGCCATGCATCAGCAGCACGGTCGGGCCACTGCCCCAGCGCAGCGCGGAAAGACCGAAGCGTAGGGTGATGCGTTCGGAACTGCTGAGCAGCGGCATTTCCCAATCCCGCGGAGGCAGATTGCGGGGCGTCATGAACTGACGACGCATGCGGCGGGCGACAGCCTGCGGGGCCAGGCGACCGAGGGTGGCGTTGACGCCGCGGATGAGGCTCAGGCTATTCATGTTCAGGCTCCTCAAATGACCGCTGACTTGGCGGCGCGCAGTACTCGGTCGGACAGGTCGCCCTCGCCCAGGGCACGAGCCAGGGCCAGGCCACCCACCATCAGGGCGATATCGGCGAGGGCCATGTCGGCCTCTTCCGGGCTGTCGCACATTGCAGCACTGAGTACTTCCAGATGCTCAACCAGCACCGCCCGGTAAGCCTCAGGAAGCTGCGGTAGCGCGCCCAGGGAACTGGGCAGCGGACAACCGGAGCGCGTGGCGTCTCGGTGCTTGCGCGACAGATAGAAACCGACTGCCAGAGCACGGCGCTCCGGCGCGGGCAGACTCGAATCGATCAATGCCATGAGGTCCCGGCGCTTGCGCAGCAATTGCTCGAACACCTCCAGCATCAGCGCGTCCTTGCTGGCGAAATGGGCGTAGAACCCTCCTACCGTGAGGCCGGCGGCGCCCATCACATCGGCCACGCCCGGCTCCTGCGGGCCGTGCTGCAACATGGCTGAAGCTGCGGCCTGCAGGATGCGCTCGCGGGTCTGGGCTTTCTTCTCGCTCATGACGGCCTCCTCATTTGAATTACAGTCATAATATTATTTGTGTAATACAAATTGGCAAGTCGCTTGCCAGACCATTCGTCGGAGCTGGAAATTTTCGGGCGGAAAAACAAAAGGGCCATCCCAAGTTGGAATGACCCTTGAAAAGCCCGCAGAGCGGGAAATTGAAAGTGGCGTCCCCTAGGGGACTCGAACCCCTGTTACCGCCGTGAAAGGGCGGTGTCCTAGGCCACTAGACGAAGGGGACAAAACCTTCTGACAACAGGGCCAGCTCTCAAGCTGGCCCTTGTGATGCGTGGCGCATCGTGTTTGGTGGAGCTAGACGGGATCGAACCGTCGACCTCTTGCATGCCATGCAAGCGCTCTCCCAGCT
>NZ_SSOH01000016.1:0-92942 GCF_029873155.1 Pseudomonas sp. BN515
ACGCTTGAAGGTGTCGGCGCTTTCAACGGCGATGATCTCGGAGATCTGGTCGACGTCCAGCAGAGCGGCTACGCGCGGCAGGAAGTTCTTGCCGTTGGTGGTAGCGGGGGCCAGCACGTGGCTGTAGCCCTTGCCCAGCTCGGCGATCAGCGGAGCGACGTTTTCCGGCAGCTGGTGGGCGTAGGCAGCGTTGTCGGCTACCAGCACCTTGGACACGCCAGCGATCTTGGCAGCGGCTTCGGCGGCAGCGCCTGCACCCTGACCGGCAACCAGAACGTGGATGTCGCCACCGATCTTCTGAGCGGCGGTAACGGTGTTGAGGGTGGCGGCCGCCAGCGCGGCATTGGAGTGTTCAGCGATTACAAGGACGGCCATCTCAGATCACCTTCGCTTCGTTCTTCAGTTTCTCGACCAGCTCGGCCACGGACTTGACCTTGATACCGGCCTGACGGGCAGCCGGCGCTTCGACTTTCAGGGTCTTGACGGTGGAAGCGGTGGAAACACCCAGGGCGTCCGGCGTCACCACGTCCAGCGGCTTCTTCTTGGCCTTCATGATGTTCGGCAGCGACGCGTAGCGCGGCTCGTTCAGGCGCAGGTCGGTGGTGACGATCGCCGGCAGGTTCAGTGCAACGGTCTGCAGACCGCCGTCGATTTCGCGGGTGACGTTGACCTTGTCGCCAGCAACTTCAACCTTGGAGGCGAAGGTGCCCTGGGCATAGCCGGTCAGGGCGCCCAGCATCTGGCCGGTCTGGTTGTTGTCGCTATCGATGGCCTGTTTGCCGAGGATCACCAGTTGCGGCTGCTCCTTGTCGACCACGGCCTTCAGCGCCTTGGCAACGGCCAGGGAGTTCAGCTCGTCGGCGGACTCGACCAGGATGGCGCGGTCAGCGCCCAGGGCCAGGGCAGTACGCAGCTGCTCTTGAGCAGTGTTCGGGCCGATGGTGACGACGACGATTTCACTCGCTACGCCTTTTTCTTTCAGACGGACGGCTTCTTCCACGGCAATTTCGCAGAAGGGGTTCATCGACATCTTCACGTTGGCGAGGTCGACGCCGGAGTTGTCCGCCTTGACGCGGACTTTGACGTTGTAGTCGACCACTCGTTTGACAGCTACAAGAACCTTCATGGATTCCTCGTTACTCTCCGGTTAATAAGAATGTCGCCAAGACGAGCCTGGCCAGTGATGCAGGTCGGCCGGAACCGACGTCAGCCCAGACAGCGAGCGCAAAACCGCCCGTATCTTGACCGGATCGCCTATTCCGGTCAATACAGCAAAATGCCCCGCCATAAGCCGCAGAGCCTTATCCTATCAGGGCTTCACAAAATTCAAACAAACGTTTGTATTGGACCCGCCACAGGCTCTGGATATAATGCGCCAGCTCAGGTCAGGGATCGAGCCTAGCCCTCCAACACAAAATATCGAAGAGCCTTGAGGAGATTGACTGTGGAACGCGAATACATGGAATTCGACGTCGTCATCGTCGGCGCTGGCCCTGCTGGCCTGTCCGCCGCGTGCCGACTGAAGCAGAAGGCCGCGGAAGCTGGTCAAGAGATCAGCGTATGCGTGGTCGAGAAGGGTTCCGAAGTGGGCGCCCACATTCTCTCTGGCGCCGTATTCGAACCGCGAGCCCTTAACGAACTCTTCCCTGACTGGAAAGAACTGGGCGCCCCGCTGAACACCCCGGTAACCCGCGACGACATCTATATGCTCAAGGATGCCGACTCCGCAATCAAGGTTCCCGATCTGTTCGTGCCCAAGACCATGCACAACGAGGGCAACTATATCATCTCCCTGGGCAATCTCTGCCGCTGGCTGGCCCAGCAGGCCGAAGGCCTGGGCGTTGAGATCTACCCGGGCTTCGCCGCCCAGGAAGCGCTGATCGACGAGAATGGCGTGGTACGCGGCATCATCACCGGCGACCTCGGTGTGGACCGTGAAGGCCACCCGAAAGAGGGTTACTACACCCCCGGCATGGAACTGCGCGCCAAGTACACCCTGTTCGCCGAAGGCTGCCGTGGCCACATCGGCAAGCAGCTGATCAAAAAGTACAACCTGGACTCCGAAGCCGACGCCCAGCACTACGGCATCGGCATCAAGGAAATCTGGGACATCGACCCGGCCAAGCATCAGCCCGGCCTGGTAGTCCACACCGCCGGCTGGCCGATGGACATCGTGGGCACCGAGAACACCGGTGGCTCCTTCCTCTATCACCTGGAAAACAACCAGGTGGTCGTAGGCCTGATCATCGACCTGTCCTATGCCAACGCCTACCTGTCGCCCTTCGACGAATTCCAGCGCTACAAGCACCACCCGGTGATCAAGCAGTACCTGGAAGGCGGCAAGCGCGTCGCCTACGGCGCCCGCGCTATCTGCAAAGGCGGCCTGAACTCGCTGCCGAAAATGGTCTTCCCGGGCGGCGCGCTGATCGGCTGTGACCTGGGCACCCTGAACTTCGCCAAGATCAAGGGCAGCCACACTGCCATGAAGTCCGGCATGCTGGCCGCCGAATCCGTGGCCGCCGCCCTGGCCGCTGGCAAGGAAGGTGGTGACGAGCTGACCAACTATGTCGACGCCTTCAAGTCCAGCTGGCTGTACGACGAACTGTTCCGCAGCCGTAACTTCGGCGCGGCGATTCACAAGTACGGTGCACTGGTGGGTGGTGCTTTCAACTACGTCGACCAGAACTGGTTCGGCGGCAAGCTCCCGTTCACCCTGCACGACAACAAGCCGGACTATGCCTGCCTGAAGCCGGCAGCCCAGTCCCAGCGCATCGACTATCCGAAGCCGGACGGCAAGATCAGCTTCGACAAGCTGAGCTCGGTATTCCTCTCCAACACCAACCATGAAGAGGAACAACCCTGCCACCTGAAGCTGGCCGACGCGAGCATCCCGATCGCGAAAAACCTGCCGCTGTACGATGAACCTGCGCAACGCTACTGCCCGGCTGGCGTGTACGAAGTGGTGACTCAGGAAGATGGCGCCAAGCGCTTCCAGATCAACGCCCAGAACTGCGTCCACTGCAAAACCTGCGACATCAAGGACCCGGCCCAGAACATCACCTGGGTAGCCCCGGAAGGCACCGGCGGCCCGAACTACCCCAACATGTAATGCAGGCACGAAAAAGGCTCCCTCGGGAGCCTTTTTCATATCCGCCTTCCGGCTATTCCGGCAGCGGTCCGATAGGGAAGAACTCCCCACCGCTCCACACACCAAGCCACGTGATGCCATCGATCTCACGCGGCTCTGCCAACTCCACCAGTTGGTAGAAGACATTGCGATGGATCAGCGCCTCCAGGTTGGTACGCACCAGCACATAGGGTGAGGGCTCCTGGGTCTCCGGGTCCAGCTCGACCCGCAGCGGATGCACCGCACCCGCCACTACCTCATCCTCCACATTGGTAATGAAGCGCAGCTGCTGCTCCTCCCCTGCCCCCTCGACCTGCAGTTGAACGGCCACGAAGGGTGCATCTTCCACTTGGATACCCACCTTCTCGACGGGCGTGACCAGGAAATAGTCCGCGCCATCCTTGCGGATCACACTGGAAAACAGCTTGACCATGGGCTTGCGGCCGATCGGCGTGCCCAAATAGAACCAGGTGCCGTCCCGGGCGATGCGCATATCGATGTCGCCGCAGAACGGCGGGTTCCACAGATGAACGGGCGCACCGCCGGGCTTGTCGCCCTTGGGTATCTGCGCCAGCAGGTCGCCGGCCTTGCCGGGATCGCTCATTTCAATCTCCTCAACGACTCAATCCGATCAGGCTGCGAGCATACTCTTCCAGCGGCGGCCCGATCAGGTCTTCAGGTTTGGAGTCGTAGAACGTCAGAAAACCGCCACGATTACGGATTCGCGCGGAGTCCACCAGGTAACGGGTATTGGTTTCGATCAGCATCAGCTGGATCACGCCACGGTCGCGGCCAAGGCGGTCCAGCGCCTCCTGGTCTTCCCATTCCTCGACCGTGCCGATGCGGTCGTCAGCGCTGGCGAAACGCGCATACAGCAGGTAGTGCGCACCAACCGCACGAGCCTGGCCCATGGCCTCCTCCAGGCCGGCCGGCCCCGTTGCGCGGCGCACCATGGGGAAGTACTCGACGAAGCCGTTGAACGCCTCCTCGGCCACCACATTGGGCCGCGGGTAGGCGGAACCCGGCGGTACGAAGTAGCCCTGGGCGATGAAGATGAAGGAGTCAGGTTGCAGGCGCCACGGACTGGCGCGGCGGGTCTCACTGTGGTCCAGGAATCCAGCATCGCTCAGCTGCTCGCGAGTGCCCTCGGCCATGTCGCTGACCTTCATGCAGCCGGCCAGGCCGAGAAGCGCCAACAACAGAATCAAACTACGCATCGTGTGTCCTCCAGGCGCCGGCGACGAAAAACCGGCGGATAGAGAACCAATGCAGCTTCCGCGCCATCAACCGCCGATGATCTTCATCACGGTGACGCCGCCTGAAAACGCGATGTCCTGCTTGTCCGCCAGAGCCTTTACCAGCAGTCGCTGCAACGCCGGTAGTGCCTCGTGCCGGGGCTTCTCCAGCAGGTCGCCGACGTAATGGCGATTGCTCGAAGAAAGGCAGCCATGCAGCCACCCAGTGGAAGACAGGCGAAGGCGCGAACAGGTCCGACAGAACGGCACGCTTTCGTTGGCGATCACCCCGAAGCAACCCTCGCCCGGAACGCGATAACGAATGGCCGTGGCGTCCAGCGGCGCATCGGCCTGGACGAACTCATGGCTGGCGCGGATCAGCGCCAGCAATTCTTCCAGCCCCACGAACTGCTGGTGGAACGTGTTGGGATCGCGAGCTAGATGCCCCATGCGCATCAGCTCGATGAAGCGCAGCTCGAAGCCACGCTCCAGGCAGTAGTCCAGCAACGGCAGCACCTGGTCGAGGTTCTTGCCGCGCAGCGGGACCATGTTGATCTTGATCTTGAGGCCGGCAGCCCTTGCCTCGTCGAGCCCCTTGAGCACCGTGGCGAGGTCACCGCCTCGGGCGATGCTGCGGAACTCGTCGGCGTTCAGGGTATCGAGGGAAATATTCAGGCGGCGGATGCCGCAGTCCAACAGCAGCGGCAATTTGCGGGACAGCAGCTGACCGTTGCTGGTGATGCTGATGTCATCGAGGCCCAGCTTGCTGACTTCGCGGAGAAAAGGATCGAGTTTGGGACTCACCAGCGGTTCGCCGCCGGTGATCCGCAGGCGTTCTATGCCAGCGGCTTCGATGAGGTAGGCCACGCCACGAACCATGGCCTCGGCGGAGAGTTCATCCTGTGCCGCCACCAGTCGTTTGCCGTCTGGCACGCAGTAAGTACAGGCGTAGTTGCAGGCGGCAGTCAGACTGATTCGCAGGTTGCGGAAGCGCCTGCCTTGGCGGTCGACGATCATGGGACGCTCCGGCATGTGGTACACCGGAGTATATCCCCGCGGCCTCTACAGCACATATCCGAGACCGCGTTATAGGCGCACTGAATACGTCAGCCGGCGGGCGACTCGGCCTCGCGCTTGCGCTTGTTGCCCATGCGCACGCCGATGTCCATGAGGAACTGGAAGAAGCCTTCCTGATCCTCCAGCACGTTGCTCCAGAACGGCGAGTGGTAGAGCGCGACAGCACCATGCACCAGGGCCCAGGCAGCGCAGTAATGGAAGTAAGGCGGCACGTCTTCCAGCTTGCCTTCAGCGATACGGCCCTTGATCAGCTGGGTGAGTCGCTCGAAGTTGGACGCGCGGATCTTGTGCAGCTGCTCGACCATCTCCGGAACCTGGCTGTTCTTCACCACCTTCTCTTCCAGGCGGTCGAACAGGCGATAGCGCTGCGGGTCACGCATGCGGAACTCGAAGTAGGCGCGCGATAGCGCCTCCTTGTCACGGTCCACATCAGCGGAATGGAACAGCGCGTTCAGGTCACGCTCGTAGTCGAGCATCAGGCGCAGATAGATCTCCGCCTTGGACTTGAAATGCTTGTAGATGGTGCCTTTGCCGATACCCACTGCGTCGGCGATCATCTCGACGGTAACGCTGTCTTCGCCCTCTTCGAGGAAGAGCTTCAGGGCGGTGTCGAGAATTTCCTGCTCGCGGCGGCGGAACTCACGGACTTTACGGGGTTCTTTCTGCATAAAGGGACTGTGGGGTCAAAAATCAAGCCGCGTATTATGCCTATCTGGCGTAAAAATGCACGGATCATCCGACTATGAGCTTATTGCAAGATGAGTTTGCTCACGCCGATGGGCTCCGCTATCTCAACCATGCTGCCGTCGCGCCGTGGCCAAAACGCGCGACCCGCGCGGTCCAGAGCTTCGCCGAAGAGAACTGTAGCCTTGGCGCAAGGGACTATCCAGACTGGTTGATAGTAGAGCGTCGTCTGCGCGAACGCCTAGCCAGGCTGCTGAACACTCCGACCACGGCTGATCTTGCACTGGTCAAGAATACATCGGAAGCCCTGTCTTTCGTTGCCTTTGGTCTGGATTGGAGTGCAGGCGATCAGGTCGTCATCAGCGACCAGGAGTTCCCGTCCAACCGAGTCGTCTGGGAAGCACTGAAACGCTTCGGCGTGGATACCCTCCAGGTGCCGCTGAATGGCCCCGATCCGGAAGGTGCCCTGATCGCCGCCATTGGCCCCCGCACCCGCCTGATGTCCATCAGCGCTGTGCAATATGCCAGCGGCCTGCGCCTGGATCTGCACCGCCTCGGCCAGGAGTGCCGCAAGCGTGGAGTGCTCTTCTGCGTCGACGCCATCCAGCAACTGGGCGCCCTGCCCTTTGACGTCCAGGCCATCGATTGCGACTTCGCCATGGCCGATGGGCACAAGTGGATGCTGGGTCCGGAAGGCCTCGGGGTCTTCTATTGCCGCGCCGACTTGCGCCACCAACTGAAGCTCCACGAGTACGGCTGGCACATGCTGGAACACCCCGGTGACTACGAACGCTCCGACTGGGAGCCCTCACGCACCGCACGCCGTTTCGAATGCGGCAGCCCAAACATGCTGGGCGCCATGGCGCTGGAGGCGAGCCTGTCCCTGCTGGAGGAGGTCGGCATGGAACAAGTGGCGAAAGGCTTGGCCGAGCGCGTGCAATGGCTGCAGGACGGTCTCGTCCGGATTCCTGGCGTGCAATTGCTGAGCCCGCTGAATCCGCTGCGTCGTGCCGGCATTCTCAGCTTCCGCCTGGACGGATGGGACAACCAGGCGCTGTTCGAACGCCTGCGCGCCGAGCAGGTGGTCTGCGCCCAGCGCGGTGGCGGAATCCGCTTTTCGCCGCATTTCTACACCGAATTCCGCGTGCTGGACGAGACGCTTGGGCTGGTACGCCAGATGGCAGACACATGAGGACTCAGCCGAGGCCGCTGTATTCCAAATAGGTTTAAGAAACGCCACTGGGCTATCTGGACGCGTGGGGATAATGGCCAATACTTCTTCTTACTGGCGCGCGGCATCTCCCCCCAAGTGCCCAGCCAGTCGAGGAACCGTGGATCGCGTTCCTTTGTTTTACTCCTAATGGTCTTGACCCGGATTCATCCCCCAGAACCCGGGTTTTTTTTGTGCGCGGCTTTTGTCGGCGGCCGAGGGAGACCGCTTCAGCCGCGTCGGGCGAGGGGGAACAGGCGCAGATAGTTCTCGCCGGTCTGCTCGGCGAATGCTTCGTACGACACGCCTCGCAAATCGGCAAGGAACTCTGCCACCTCACGCACGTACTGCGGCAGGTTGGGCTTCCCGCGGTAAGGCACCGGGGCGAGATAAGGCGAATCGGTTTCCACCAGCAGGCGGTCGGCCGGTACCTGGCGGGCCACTTCTCGCAGGGCATCGGCATTGCGGAAGGTGACGATGCCGGAGAGCGAAATATAGAAACCGAGGTCGAGCGCGGCGCGGGCCATCTCCCAATCCTCGGTGAAGCAATGCAGCACACCGGCCTGGGGCAGCGCCGCATCGCGCAGCTGGGCAAGGGTGTCGGCACGGGCTTCACGGGTATGCACGATGACCGGCTTGCCAGTCACCTTCGCAGCCTCCAGGTGCAGACGGAATGCCTGCTGCTGGAGTTCGGCGGCTTCAGGCTCGTAGTAATAGTCCAGGCCCGTCTCACCGATCGCTACTACACGCGGGTGTTCCAGCTCCCCAAGCAACCAGTCCAGCGCGAGGGATTCGCCCGGCTGCAGGTCCAGTGGGTGAACGCCGACGGAGCAATGCACGTCGTCGTAACGCTCGGCGAGGGACTTCACCGCCGCCGCGTTGTCGGCGCTCACGCCAATGCAGAGGAACTGGCTAACACCGCGAGCACGGGCGGCGTCGAGGGCGGCATCGAGGGAGCCATCATGGGCGGCCAGGTCGAGGCGGTCCAGGTGGCAATGGGAGTCGATCAACATGCTTCAAGGCTCCAGGCGCAGGCGCCAAGCTTCAAGCCTGCCGCTTGCAGCCGGAGCCCGACGGCCGGTTACATCGTATGGGTGGGACGGTCGGACTTGAGGGCGCCGGCGAGGTAAGTCTCGATCTTGTTGCGTGCGCCGCTGTCGCCATCGTTGAACTGGACGCCGATGCCCGCTGCGCGGTTGCCCTGGGCGCCCTTGGGGGTGATCCAGACCACCTTGCCGGCGACCGGGATTTTCTCCTGCTCATCCATCAGGTTGAGCAGCATGAATACTTCGTCGCCCAGCTTGTAGGTCTTGTTGGTCGGAATGAACAGGCCACCGTTCTTGATGAACGGCATGTAGGCGGCATACAGCACGGACTTGTCCTTGATGGTCAAGGACAGGATCCCGTTACGCGGGCCCAGATTCGGCGGCAGGCTCATGCGGTTTTCCTGGAAAGCTGGTTCAGCCAACGATTCTAGCCCGGCCCGGGCAGGCTTGCCCACTGCACCAGTAGCGCTTCGAGAAGCAACACACGATTGAGATTGGCCTTGTTCAGGACTTTCTGCCGCTGCTGCAGCAACCAGTCCTGCATGGCCAGGACCTTGTGCTGCGGGGCCTTCTCCGCGAGGTACTGCACCACCTTGCGCATATCGTTCAACCCCAGCCCCGCCTCATCACGGGTGAGCTGGAAGCGCAACATCAGTTGCGCCCAGTCGCAGAACCAGTCGAACAGCAGGGGCAGAGGCACGGCATTCCAACCCTCGGCCAACTGGCTGGCGCCTACTTGCTGTTTGAGCAGCTTCTTCACGCCCTCTACCACTTCGCCGCGTTGGGCACGCACCCCCTGCCCTTCGAGGCGCAGAGCCGACAACGGCGAGCCGCCTGCCAGCACCAGCAATTCACGCAGATCGTCGGGGGATGCGTCCGGCAACGCGCTTCCCAGCCAGGCCAGGCTCTGGGCGGCGCTGGGCAATGGGCAAGCCTGCTGCACGCAACGGCTCTTGATGGTCGGAAGGAGGCGGCTGGGCTGGTGGCTGATCAGCAGCAGCACGGTATCGCCCGAGGGCTCTTCCAGACTCTTGAGCAGGGCATTGGAAGCGTTGATGTTCATCGCCTCGGCCGGTTCCAGCAGCACCACCTTGCGCCCACCGAGCTGCGCGGTCTGGACCACGAACCCAACCAGTTCGCGCACCTGGTCGACTCGAATGGCCTTGTCGACCTCCTCCGGCTCCAGCACGAAGGCATCCGGATGGGTACTGGCCGCCAGTAGCAGACACGCCTTGCAATGGCCGCAGGCATCAAGCCCAGCCGGGTTCTGGCAGAGCAGGCGCGCCATCAGGCGATCGGCCAGAGCGCGCTTGCCAATGCCGGAAGGACCGTGCAGCAGATAGGCATGGGCGTGCCGCGGACGGCCCGCCAGCTGCTGCCAAAGTGCGTCCTGCCAGGGATAGGCCTCAGCCATCGCAACGCTCCAGCAACTCAGGCAGCAATGTGTCGAGATTGGCCTGCACCTCGGCCAGCGGCAGCGAAGCGTCGATCACCTTGTAGCGGTCGGCGGCGGCCTGTGCACGCTGCAAGTAGGTCTGGCGCACGGCCTCGAAGAAGCTGCGTTTCTCCTGCTCAAAGCGATCGAGGCGGCCACGAGCAGCCGCGCGGGTCAGGCCGATCTCCACGGGCAGATCGAACACCAGGGTCAGATCGGGACGAAGGTCACCCTGGACGAAATTTTCCAGCAGTGCGATGCGCTCCTTGGGCAAGCCACGACCACCACCCTGATAGGCGTAGGTGGCATCGGTGAAACGATCACAGAGCACCACAGCACCACGGGCCAGCGCAGGTTTGATCACACCTTCCAGGTGCTGGGCGCGAGCGGCGAATACCAGCAGCAATTCAGTATCGACACCCATGGTTTCGTCGCTGGGGGTCAGCAGCAGTTCGCGGATACGCTCGGCCAGCGGCGTACCGCCCGGCTCGCGGGTCAGCACGACCTCGATGCCGTGACTGCGCAGACGCTCGGCGAGGTATTCGCGATTGGTGCTTTTACCGGCACCTTCCGGGCCTTCCAATGTGATGAACAGACCGCTCACTGGGTGTCCTTTTTCATTGCGGAGTTGGGCTGGAGCGGTAGCCGTTGCGGCGCTTCAACTGGAAGTCACGCACGGCCTGGTTGTGCTCGCCCAGGGTCTCGGAGAATACATGGCTGCCGTCGCCGCGGGCGACGAAATAGAGGCTCTTGCCCGCAGCCGGATGCAATGCGGCGTGGATGGCCTCGCGGCCGGCAAGGGCAATCGGAGTCGGCGGCAGGCCACTGATGACGTAGGTGTTGTAAGGCGTCGGCTCGCGCAGATGGTCGCGAGTCAGGTTGCCGTTGTAGCGCTCACCCAGACCATAGATCACAGTCGGGTCAGTCTGCAGCAGCATCCCGGTATTGAGGCGGCGCACGAAAACGCCAGCGATCTGTCCGCGCTCGGCCGGCACGCCGGTTTCCTTCTCCACCAGGGAAGCCATGATCAACGCCTGGTAGGAATCGTTATAGGGCAGCCGATCCGCGCGCTTGCCCCACTCCTCGGCGAGGACCTGGTCGAGGCGATCACGCGCCTGCTTCAGCAGGTCGATATCGCGCATGCCACGCACAAAGCGATAGGTATCGGGGAAGAAGCGGCCTTCCGGGTACTCGCCCGGGCGGCCGAGACGGGCCATCAGCTCGGCGTCGCTGACATTGGCCAGGGTCTGCTCCAGCTTGGCCTGCTTGGCCAAGGCCGCACGCACCTGACGGAAGTTCCAGCCTTCAACCAGGGTAAGGCTGTACTGCACCACGTCACCGCGCTGCCAGAGCCCCAGCAAGTCGCCGGCGCTCATTCCCGGAGTCAGACGGTATTCACCGCTGTGCAAGGACTCGTTGGCCAGGTTGAAGCGCCAGTATTGGCGGAGCCAGAAGGCATTGTTCAGCACCCCCTCCTCTTCCAGGCGGTTGAGCAGGCCGCCTGGCGTGGCGCCGGCCGGCACGTCCAGCATCCTTTCGGCGGAGATGTTCAGGGGTTGCTCAAGGGTGACGCTCTGCTGCCAGCCGGCAAAGGCGACGAGCAAGCCAGCCAGAAGCAGGCCTGCCTCCAGCATCAGCAGGAATTTGCGTATCACGAATCAGATGTCCAGTAGATCGCGGGCGATGGCCTGAAGTTTACGGGTCAGCGGGCCGACCGGCCAGTGATGGCCTGTTACAGAACGCACCGGCCAAATGCCGAAGAGGCTGTTGCAGAGGAACACCTCGTCAGCCTGGAGGAAGTCCTCGAACGGGATATCACGCACTTCGACCTTCAGGCCTTCCGCCCTGGCGCTGTCGAGCAAGGCTGCTCGCATCACGCCAGCCACACCACAGCGCGAAAGGTCCGCAGTGACCAGCACGCCATCGCGCACGATGAACAGGTTGCTGAAAACACCTTCGATTACGCGACCGGCCTGGTCACGCATCAGCCCCTCGGCAAACTCGCTGCCCTGCCACTCGTTCCGGGCCAACACCTGCTCCAGTCGATTCAAGTGCTTGAGACCGGCAAGCAGGGGCTGCTCGGCAAGACGCGTCGTGCAGGGAAAGAGCTGGACGCCCTCTTCCCCATTACCATCTGGATAAGCCGGGAACGGACTGCTCTGCAGGATGCGTCGAGGTAACGCCACAGGGGGTGGCGCATAGCCGCGCAAGCCTTCGCCGCGGGTGATCATCAACTTGGCGACGCCTTCACCCAGCCCGGCTGAAAAGGCCAGCAGCTCGGTGCGCATCAGTTGGAGATCCAGTGGAATACCGAGGCGCCGGCAACCTTCGGCCAGACGCGCCATGTGGTATTCGAGAAGGGGGGGCCGTCCGGCACGCACGGCGATGGTCTCGAAAAGCCCATCGCCGTAAGCCAGGCCGCGATCCTTGATGGAAAGCGACTCGGCCGGGTGACCGTCGACCCAGCTCGGCATCAGCCGACGAACCGACGGAATACCAGGGAGCCGTTGGTGCCGCCGAAGCCGAAGGAGTTGGACAGCACGATATCCATAGGCATGGAACGCGCTTCGTGGGGTACGAAGTCGAGATCGCAGCCTTCGTCCGGCTCCTCCAGATTGATAGTGGGCGGCGCCACCTGGTCGCGCAGGGCCAACACGCTGAAGATCGCCTCCACCGCGCCCGCCGCACCCAGCAGGTGGCCGGTCATGGACTTGGTGGAGCTGACCGCGAGCTTGTAGGCGTGATCGCCGAACACCGACTTGAGCGCCATGGCTTCAGCCACGTCGCCGGCCGGAGTGGAGGTTCCGTGGGCGTTGACGTATTGCACCTGGTCGGCATTCAGGCCGGCATCGCGCAGGGCATTGCTCATGCAACGGGCGGCACCGGCGCCATCTTCCGGCGGAGAAGTCATGTGGTAGGCGTCGCCACTCATGCCGAAACCAATGAGCTCGGCATAGATGGTCGCGCCACGTGCCTTGGCGTGCTCCAGTTCTTCGAGGACCAGCGCGCCGGCACCGTCGGACAGCACGAATCCGTCGCGACCCTTGTCCCACGGACGGCTGGCGCGGGTCGGATCGTCATTGCGGGTCGACAGCGCACGGGCTGCGCCGAAGCCACCAAGGCCGAGGCCGCAGGCGGCCATCTCGGAACCACCGGCGACCATGACGTCCGCCTCGCCATAGGCGATGTTGCGAGCGGCCATACCGATGCAGTGGGTGCCTGTGGTGCACGCGGTGGCAATGGCGTAGTTCGGTCCCTGGATGCCCAGGTGGATCGACAGGAAGCCAGACACCATGTTGATGATCGAGCCCGGAACGAAGAACGGGGAGATCCGGCGCGGCCCCTGCTCGTGCAGGGATTTGCAGTTGTTCTCGATGTTGGTCAGGCCGCCGATGCCGGAGCCCATGGCGACACCGATGCGCTCGCGATTGGCGTCGGTGACTTCGAGACCGGAATCACGAACAGCCTGGAAGCTCGCTGCGAGGCCGTACTGGATGAACAGGTCGAGCTTGCGCGCTTCCTTGGCCGACAGATACTCCTCGACATTGAACCCCTTCACCGAACCACCGAAACGGGTGGAATAGGCAGACAGGTCCATATGCTCGATCAGGCCAATGCCACTACGGCCAGCCAGAATTCCCTGCCAGCTGCTCGATACATCGGTACCCAGCGGCGACAGCATGCCAAGGCCAGTGACCACGACGCGTCTACGCGACACAGCGATCTCCTTCTTCAATCTCTACACGGCGGTTGATTCGGATTAACAGACTGTTGAAAAGCCCGGCGGGTAACGCGCGATCCGTGGTTTTTCAACAATCGGCTAAAGAAAAGCCGCACGCCCAATCGGGTCGTGCGGCTTTTCCGCGTCGGGTAACCGACGACTACATTACTGCGCGTGGGCGTTGATGTAGTCGATGGCTTCCTGAACGGTGGTGATCTTCTCGGCTTGCTCGTCCGGGATTTCGGTCTCGAATTCCTCTTCCAGAGCCATCACCAGCTCAACGGTGTCAAGGGAGTCGGCGCCCAGGTCTTCAACGAAGGAAGCGCTGTTGGTGACTTCGTCTTCTTTGACGCCCAGTTGCTCGGCGACGATTTTCTTGACGCGTTCTTCGATGGTGCTCATACCTTGTTTTCACTCCTATGGAAAAATCCGTGCAGCTGGGGCTGCAGTGTATAGAAAGGGTTTTCCGCATTTCAAGCTGAACGCCTGAACCCTTTCAGGATCGCCGCAACGAAATGTCTATAACCCGACTGCACTCTTATAGCGAATTCTAGACAGGGCATATGACAGCTTCCTGAAGGGATTCGTCACATTCAGCTCATGTACATGCCGCCGTTCACCGGAATGGTAGCGCCGGTGACATAGGCAGCGCCGTCGGAAGCGAGGAACCCCACTACCTTGGCGATCTCTTCGGCCTGGCCCAGACGACCCAGCGGAATCTGGGTGAGCAGCGCATCGCGCTGGGCTTCCGGCAGCTCACGGGTCATGTCGGTGTCGATGAAGCCCGGAGCCACCGAGTTGACGGTGATGGCGCGGGAGCCAACTTCGCGCGCCAGAGCGCGGCTGAAACCTTCCAGGCCGGCCTTGGCTGCGGCGTAGTTGGTCTGGCCGGCGTTACCCATGGCACCCACCACCGAACCGATATTGATGATGCGTCCCCAACGAGCCTTGGTCATGCCACGCAGGACGGCCTTGGACAAGCGGTACAGGCTGTTGAGGTTGGTGTTGATGACATCGAACCATTCGTCGTCTTTCATGCGCAGCATCAGGTTGTCGCGGGTGATGCCGGCGTTGTTCACCACGATCAGCGGCTGACCGAGGTGCTGCTGAATGTGTTCCAGAGTGCTGGCGACCGATTCGTCACTGCTGACGTCGAGTACCAGACCGGCACCTTCGATGCCGTTTTCCTTGAGGAACTCGGCGATGCGCTCAGCGCCGGAAGCGGAGGTCGCAGTGCCGATTACCACGGCGCCCTGACGGCCCAGTTCGAGGGCGATAGCCTGGCCAATGCCACGGCTCGCACCGGTGACCAATGCCACCTTACCTTGCAGACTCATAGGTCTTCTCCTTGTTCAGGCCAGCGCAGCACGGGCGGCTGCGAAAGCATCAGGGGTATCCAGGTTGTGGGTGTTGACACCCTTCACGCAGCGCTTGTTCAGGCCGGACAGCACCTTGCCCGGGCCGCACTCGACAAGGTCGGTAACGCCACGCTCGGACAGGCTCACCATCGACTCGACCCAGCGAACCGGGCTGTACAGCTGGGCCAGCAGGTCACGCTTGAGCTCGGAAAGATCGGCCACTACTGCCGCGCTGACGTTCTGCACCAGCGGAATCTGCGGAGATTGCCAGGCCAGGGCTTCGACCGATTCAGCGAAGCGTTCGGCAGCAGGCTTCATCAGCGCGCAATGGGACGGAACACTCACCGGCAGCGGCATGGCGCGTTTGGCGCCACGAGCCTTGCAAGCCTCGATGGCACGCTCGACCGCGGCAGCGGAACCAGCGATCACCACCTGGCCAGGCGCGTTGAAGTTCACGGCGCTGACCACTTCGCCCTGGGCAGCTTCGGCGCAGGCAGCCAGTACGTCGGCATCTTCCAGGCCGAGAATGGCAGCCATGCCGCCCTGCCCTGCCGGTACGGCCTGCTGCATCAACTGACCACGGCGCTCGACCAGCTTCACCGCATCGGCGAAGCCCAGGCTGCCGGCGGCTACCAGGGCGGAGTACTCACCCAGGCTATGGCCAGCGACGTAGGCCGGACGCGCACCGCCTTCAGCCAGCCACAGACGCCACAGGGCGATGGAGGCGGTGAGGATGGCGGGCTGGGTCTTGTCGGTTTGATTGAGCTGTTCTTCCGGACCTTGCTGGGTCAGCGCCCAGAGGTCATAGCCGAGTGCCTCGGAGGCTTCGGCGAAGGTATCCAGGACCAGCTTCTGCTGGCCCCCCTGCTCGGCCAGCATGCCCAGAGACTGGGAGCCCTGACCGGGAAAAACGAAAGCGAGGGATGCGGACATTGAGTGAGGTCCCTTATCTGTCGGTATAGGGAGATTGACGCCCGGCATAGCCAAGCGCAGGAAACTGACAGTTGGATGACAAGCTGCCGATAGTGGTCACATCCTACAGCAACAGATGCTCCAGACGGCCGTGAAGACGCTGCGGCAGATTCTCCCGAACCTCGATCAGCGCGCGACGAATGGCACTCTGGAAACCATCCGAACCCGCCGAGCCGTGGCTCTTGATGACGATGCCCTGCAATCCGAGGAAGCTGGCTCCATTGTGGCGCGCAGGCGTCAGATCGGTACGCAGGCGACGCAAGAGCGGCAGCGCCAACGCACCCACCATCCGGGAGCCGAGGCTCTCGTTGAACAGGGCCTCCATGCGCGAGGAAATCATCGAAGCCAACCCCTCGCTGGACTTCAGCAGGATGTTGCCGACGAAACCGTCACACACCACCACGTCTGCATCACCACGGTACAGGCCGTCGCCCTCGATGTAGCCGATGTAGTTGAGACCCTCGGCCCGCTGCAACAGGCTCGCTGCCAACTTGACCTGCTGGTTACCCTTGATGTCTTCGGTGCCGACGTTCAGCAGCGCAACCCGCGGACGAGCCGTGCCCAAAGCCTCGGCAGCGACCGCCCCCATCACCGCAAACTGATAGAGATGTTCAGCACTGCAATCGACGTTGGCCCCCAGATCCAGCAGGTGGCAGTGGCCACGAGCCGTGGGAATGGCGCTGACCATGGCCGGACGATCGATGCCGGGCAAGGTTTTCAGGACATAGCGGGAAAGCGCCATCAAGGCGCCGGTGTTGCCGGCACTGACGCAGGCCTGGGCACGACCGTTTCGCACCAGATCGAGCGCGACGCGCATCGAGGCATCTGGCTTGCCACGCAAGGCTTGCGCCGGGCGCTCATCCATGGCGATCACTTCGCTGGCATGCTCGATTTGCAAGCGCTGGCGATCAACCGCTGGAATGCGGGCGACTAGTTCTTCAAGAAGGGGAGCTTGGCCGACGAGGACCAGGTGAAGCGAGGGGAATTCAGCCAGACAGGCGATACTGGCTGGAACAATGCAGCGGGGACCGAAGTCCCCGCCCATTGCATCAATCGCGACGATCGAGGCAGCCAAGGATTACTCGGCAGCGCCCTTGTCGACCACTTTGCGACCGCGGTAGAAACCGTCCGGAGAAACGTGGTGGCGCAGGTGAACTTCACCGGTGCTCTTCTCTACGGACAGTGCGTTGGCTTCGAGGGCATCGTGGGAACGACGCATATCGCGTGCCGAGCGGGATTTTTTGTTCTGCTGAACAGCCATAATCAATTAACTCCTAAACGTTTGGGTCACGCTTTAACTGCGCCAGTACGCTGAACGGGTTGGACCGCGAAACCTCGTTCTCGCTCGGCTCGGGCTCATCGAGACCCGCCGGCTGCTGGCAATCTTCAGGGTCATGGGCCGGAACTATGGGGAGGGCGAGCAATAGCTCATCCTCGACCAGAGTCATCAGATCCAGCGGATCTTCTCCCACTTCCAGCACGTCATAGCCCTTCGGCAGCGACTGACTGTCAGCCCCTTCCCTCACCACGGCGTAATCACATTCGCTGTGGATGTTCAGGGCGACCAGCTCTAGACAACGCTGGCAAACCATCTTGACCTCAACGTCGATCCGACTGTGGATGACCACAGCGCGACGCTCATCACGGCCAAACGCCAAGCGTGCATGAATGCTGCCCGCATTGTCCGCAAGGGGGTCGCAGAGTCGCTCCAGGCTGGCGAGCGCGATCTCACCCTCTAGAGTGACTTCGCGGTCCGCCAACTTGCGCGGATCTACATGAGGTGGAATCGGCCCGTTCAACATAGGCGCAGCATTCTAGGGATGACCCCCTCCCCTGTCAAAGGAATTTCCGCATTGTCCGCAGCCGGAGCGCGTCTATAGAATCGCCCCCCCACAAGCCCGGAGATCGCCAATGCTGCCCCTGGTGCTCGCATCCAGCTCCCCCTATCGCCGCGAACTGCTCGAACGCCTGCGCCTCCCCTTTACCTGGAGCGCTCCAGCTATCGACGAAAGCCGCCAACCTGAGGAATCCGCCGAACAACTGGTGCGCCGCCTCGCCCTGGAGAAGGCCCGAGCCCTCGCCAGCCAACGCCCGAATCACCTGATCATCGGCTCCGACCAGGTCGCCGTGCTGGGCGAACAGATCCTCGGCAAGCCTCACGACTTCAAACGCGCCCGCGACCAATTGCTGGCCGCGAGCGGCACCAGCGTCAGCTTCCTGACCGGCCTCGCACTGCTGAACAGCGAAACCGGACAGCACCAAGTCGATTGCGTGCCATTCACCGTGCACTTCCGCAATCTGGACGAAGCGCGCATCTGCCGCTACCTGGAAGCGGAACAACCCTACGACTGCGCCGGCAGCTTCAAGGCAGAAGGCCTTGGCGTGAGCCTGTTCCGCGCCACCGAAGGCACGGACGCCACCAGCCTGGTCGGCCTCCCCCTGATTCGACTGGTGGATATGCTGCTCGCCGAAGGCGTGCAGATTCCCTGACCCCTATATAAAGGAAAGCCCGGCACTGGCCGGGCTTTCTTCAAAAGGACAACTACCAGCGTCAACGCAGACTCGGCCCCTGGAACCCCATCCAAAGCGCGAGACGCTCAGCCACGCTGGCACCGAACTTCTTCGAGAAGCGATCGAAGGGCGACTCCTGGACGGTGTAGTCGACGATCTCCTTCGCACCAATGACTTCGCGAGCAACAAAGCTGGTATTGCCGAGCTTATCCACCAACCCCAGCTCCAGCGCCTGCTCACCGGACCAGACCAGACCACTGAACAATTCGGGATGGCCATCGACCTTGAGCCGATCACCACGCCCCTTCTTCACGCTTTCGATGAACTGCTGGTGAGTGGTGTCCAGGACGTTTTGCCAGAACTCGGTTTCTTCCTGCTTCTGCGGCTGGAAAGGATCCAGGAACGCCTTGTGCTCGCCCGAGGTATAGACACGGCGCTCGACACCCAGCTTGCCCATCGCATCGACAAATCCAAAGCTGGCCGCGGTGACTCCAATGGACCCGACAAGACTGGCCTTGTCGGCATAGATCTCATCCGCAGCACTGGCGATGTAGTAGGCACCAGATGCCCCCAGATCAGCGATCACGGCGTAAACCTTGATGTCCTTGTGCGCCTCGCGCAGCCGGCGAATCTCGTCGTAGACATAGCCGGACTGCACCGGACTGCCGCCCGGACTATTGATGCGCAGCACCACACCCTTGGTCTTCGGGTCTTCGAAGGCCGCGCGCAGACTGGTCACGATGTTGTCGGCACTGGCCGCCTCTTCATCGGCGATCATGCCGCGAACCTCCACCAGGGCGGTGTGCTCCTGGCCGCGCGCCGCGCTTTTTTGCAGATCGAAGGCCGGCGACAGCATCACCAGGGCGACAAACAGGTAAATGAAGGTCAAAAGCTTGAAGAAAATACCCCAGCGCCGGGCACGACGCTGCTCCTGAACACCGGCCAGAACCGCCTTTTCCAGCAGCTTCCAGCTCTTCTCTTCAGTCTTGTCGGCAGCCGGTTCTTTCCATTCGTCAGACATAGGTCTCCACCTCTCGGGATTGCCGGCTCAGATCACCACTCAGCCAGTGTCGCAGTTCCTCGAAACGCTCGATCGCCAACTTCGGCGACTCCTTGAGCAACTCTGCAAGCGGCTGGGCACCATAGCCCACTGCCACGGAATCCATCCCAGCCCGATGCGCCATGCGCAGATCGAAGGGCGAATCCCCCACCATCACAGCCCGCTCTGCCACCACCCCGCAATGCGCAAGGATTTCCTGCAACATGCGCGGATCAGGCTTGCTCGCGGTTTCATCAGCGCAGCGAGTAACGTCGAAATATTCCAGCCATCCGCGCCCCGCCAACACCTGATCAAGGCCGCGACGACTCTTGCCGGTGGCCACCGCCAGACGATAGCCCTCCTCACGAAACGCCTCCAACGCCTCCGCCACCCCTTCGAACAGGGGCGAAGGCTGGCGCTCCAAGGCACCGTAGTGCTCACCGTAACGCTGGCGGAACGCATCTATGCAGCGCGAATCCTCGAGCTCCGGATAGAGAGTGGCGATGGCTTCCGGCAAACCAAGACCAATGATGCCCTTGATTGCGACATCATCACGCCAGGGCAGTCCGGACACATCAGCCGCCACACGCATGGACTCGACAATACGGGCAATGGAGTCAACCAGCGTGCCGTCCCAGTCAAAGATAAGCAGTTGGTAATCAGGCACCGAGACGCTCCAGGGTTTTCTCCCACATCTCGTCTACCGGAGCCTCCAGCTTCAGTTCGCCGCCATCGGGAAGGCTGATCGCCAGGGAATGTGCGTGCAGGAACAGGCGCTTGCCGCCCAGCTCGCGAATCTCGCGAGTGAAATCCTCATCACCGTACTTGGGGTCACCAGCGATGGAATGGCCAGCATGCTTGGCATGCACACGAATCTGGTGGGTACGCCCGGTGATCGGACTGGCTTCCACCAGCGTGGCGAACTCGCCGAAACGACGCACGACGCGAAACTCGGTCAGCGCTTCCTTGCCCTCGGGATTCACCTCGACCATCCGCTCGCCGGAGCGCAGGTTGTTCTTCAACAACGGCGCACTGACTTTCTTCTTCGAGGTCGGCCAACTGCCGCGCACCAGCGCGAGGTAACGCTTGTCGACACCATCGCCACGCAGCGCCTCGTGAAGGTGACGCAGCATGCTGCGCTTCTTGGCGATCATCAGCAGGCCAGAGGTGTCGCGATCCAGGCGGTGCACCAGCTCCAGATCCTTGGCTTCGGGACGCAACTGACGAAAGGCCTCGATCACGCCGAAACTGAGACCGCTGCCACCGTGGACTGCGATGCCAGCCGGCTTGTTCAGCACGATCAGCGCCTTGTCCTCGTAGACGACGGCGGCCTCCAGCCGTTCCAGCATCCCCTGGGCAACCGGAGCCGGCTCGTCCGGCTCGGACAGGCGCAGCGGAGGAACCCGCACGATGTCGCCCGCTTGAAGCTTGTACTCAGGCTTGATGCGCCCCTTGTTCACGCGAACTTCGCCTTTGCGAAGGATGCGATAAATCAATGTCTTGGGCGCACCTTTCAGCTGGGTGCGTAGGAAATTGTCGATTCGTTGGCCGGCATATTCCGGCGCAACCTCAAGCAGCTGGACGCCGGAGGTTGGAGAGGCGGGAGTATTCATCTGAGCATCATAACAATTTTTTATGGATTTGAAGCACTTAATGATTACTGCTATAGTCGCGAACGCCGCCAAAAGCGGCCTGGTTTCGGGGTGTTCGCCATATCCGCCACCCCAACCGCTGCAACCCTTTCAGGACGTAAGGCCGTCCGACAGAAAATTCGCCGCAATGGCCGCGAATTTTCCGAAATCAAAGCCTTGAGCCATGATGCGTGATCGCCCCTTTCAATGGGAGATTGCGGTAAATGCAACCCGCTACGGATTCAGCGAGCGGCACCCGATTTTCAAGGGATAAGTGTAGGGTGGAGATGCATAACCGTCGGACTGCGTAGTTTCAAGACGCTTCATTTCGTCCGCTACCGACCGTTGATTCCTCCTCCTGAACAAGTGCTTCTGTCACGACACAGCAAGCAGGAGACGTAGTCGCGATTCCGGCCCCTTTGGCTGGAATCGCTGGACACTGGGGTGGCCCTCCACCCCTGACACGCACCTGACACCGACCGCGAGAGTCGTGTGCGCCAATCGCCGTTTCCGGCAGCCCGGAAACCTATTGGTACCACATGAAAAGAATGCTGATTAACGCGACTCAACCCGAAGAGTTGCGTGTTGCTCTGGTCGACGGCCAACGCCTGTATGACCTGGACATCGAATCGGGTGCCCGCGAGCAGAAGAAAGCCAACATCTACAAAGGCCGAATCACTCGCATCGAGCCCAGCCTCGAGGCAGCCTTCGTCGACTTCGGCGCTGAGCGTCACGGCTTCCTGCCCCTGAAAGAAATCTCCCGCGAATACTTCAAGAAATCCCCTGAAGGCCGCATCAACATCAAAGAAGTGCTCAGCGAAGGCCAGGAAGTCATTGTCCAGGTCGAGAAAGAAGAGCGCGGCAACAAGGGCGCAGCCCTGACCACCTTCATCAGCCTCGCCGGTCGTTACCTGGTGCTGATGCCGAACAACCCCCGCGCTGGCGGCATCTCCCGTCGCATCGAAGGCGAAGAGCGCAACGAACTGCGCGAAGCGCTGAACGGTCTCAACGCTCCGGCCGACATGGGCCTGATCGTCCGCACCGCCGGTCTCGGCCGCTCCAGCGAAGAGCTGCAGTGGGACCTGGACTACCTGCTGCAACTCTGGAGCGCCATCAAGGAAGCCTCCGGTGAGCGTGGCGCCCCCTTCCTGATCTACCAGGAAAGCAACGTCATCATCCGCGCAATCCGCGACTACCTGCGCCAGGACATTGGCGAAGTGCTGGTCGACAGCGTCGAAGCCCACGAGGAAGCCCTGAGCTTCATTCGCCAGGTGATGCCGCAGTACCAGAGCAAGATCAAGCTCTACCAGGACAGCGTTCCGCTGTTCAATCGCTTCCAGATCGAAAGCCAGATCGAAACCGCCTTCCAGCGCGAAGTGAAGCTGCCGTCCGGCGGCTCCATCGTCATCGACCCGACCGAAGCCCTGGTGTCCATCGACATCAACTCGGCGCGTGCGACCAAGGGTGGCGACATCGAAGAAACCGCCCTGCAGACCAACCTGGAAGCGGCCGAGGAAATCGCTCGCCAGCTGCGCCTGCGTGACATCGGCGGCCTGATCGTCATCGACTTCATCGACATGACCCCGGCCAAGAACCAGCGCGCCGTGGAAGAGAAAGTCCGCGAAGCCCTGGAAGCCGACCGCGCCCGCGTGCAGATCGGCCGAATCTCCCGCTTCGGCCTGCTGGAAATGTCCCGTCAGCGCCTGCGTCCGTCCCTGGGCGAGACCAGCGGCATCGTCTGCCCCCGTTGCGACGGCCAGGGCATCATCCGTGACGTCGAATCCCTGTCGCTGGCCATCCTGCGCCTGATCGAGGAAGAAGCCCTCAAGGACCGCACCGCCGAAGTACGCGCCCAGGTGCCGATCCCGGTTGCCGCCTTCCTGCTCAACGAGAAGCGCAACAGCATCACCAAGATCGAGCTGCGTAGCCGTTCGCGCATCGTCATCCTGCCGAACGACCACCTGGAAACCCCGCACTTCGAAGTCCAGCGCCTGCGCGACGACAGCCCGGAAGTACAGAGCAACCAGTCCAGCTACGAAATGACCCCGGCCGAGGCTGAAGAAGTCCAGCAGGTCAGCTCCACCCGCACCCTGGTCCGCCAGGAAGCCGCGGTGAAGACCGTATCCCCCGAGCGCCCTGCCCCGGCACCGACCCCGGCCGCCCCCCTGGCACCGCCGGCACCGACTCCGGAGCCGAGCCTGTTCAAAGGCCTGGTGAAATCCCTGGTGGGTCTGTTCGCCGGCAAGGAAGAGCCCAAGGTCGAAGCCGAGAAGCCTGCCGCCGAGCGCCAGCCGCGCGGTGACGAGCGTCGCAACGGCCGCCAGCAGAACCGTCGTCGTGATGGACGCGAAGGTCGTGAAGGCCGCCGCGAGGAAGATCGCAAGCCGCGTGAAGAGCGCCAGCCGCGCGAAGCCCGTGAAGGCCAGGAAGCTCGTCGCGAACGTGGCGAACGCGCTGAGCGTCCGGCCCGCGAAGAGCGCCAGCCGCGTGAAGAGCGTCAACCACGCGAGGAACGCCAGGCCCGCGAGCCGCGCGAAGAGCGTCAACCGCGTGAAGAGCGCCAGCCCCGTGAGGAGCGTCAACCCCGCGAAGAGCGTCAGCCGCGTGAAGAACGTCAGCCGCGTGAAGCCCGCGAAGGCCAGGAAGGTCGTCGCGAGCGTGGCGAGCGCGCTGAGCGTCCGGCCCGCGAAGAACGTCAGCCGCGTGAAGAGCGCCAGCCCCGCGAGGAGCGCCAGCCGCGCGCCGAAGTGGCCCAGGCTGAAGTGGTCGACGAAGAACTGCTGAACAACGAAGAACTGCTGCAGGACGACGATCAGGAAGGCGCCGATGGTGAGCGTCCCCGTCGCCGCTCCCGTGGCCAGCGTCGTCGCAGCAACCGCCGCGAGCGTCAGCGCGAAGCCAATGGCGAAGAGCTGGGCGCGGATGAGGAAGGTGCCGAACAGGCCGCTCCTGCCGACGCAGTTCAGGCCGCTTCCGTAGCCGCCACCGCTGTTGTTGCCGCTGAAGTGGTTGCAGAAGCCACCGTTGAAGCTCCGGCCCAGGTGGAAACCCCGGCTGCCGAAGCCGTCGTTGAAGTACCGGCCGCAGAAGCAGTGGTTGCCGAGGCCGTTGTTGAAGCCGCCCCGGTTGCCGAACAGGCCCCAGTGGTAGAGCAAGCCCCGGCAGTGGTGGAAGCTCCGGTCGTTGAAGCAGCACCTGCCGAAGTCGTGGTAGAGGCCCCTGCCGCAGCTCCTGCTGAGGAAGCTCCGGTTGCCGTACCTGAGGCTCAGGAAGCTGCTCAAGCGCCGTCCAGCGCTGGCCGCGCCGCCAACGACCCGCGTGAAGTGCGTCGTCGTCAGCGCGAAGCCGAGCGCCTGGCCAAGGAAGCCGAAGCAAGCGCCGCCCAGGCTGTTGAAGCCGTAGCCGCCGCCGAGCCGGTATCCGCTGCCGCCCACGCCATTGCTGGTGTGGAAGAGGAAGTAGTCGCTGCCGAGCAGAAGGTCGAGGAAGCCGTTGAACAAGCTGTGGAAGCTCCGGCTGAACAGCCTGAGCAAGTAGCAGCCGAAGCGACCGAAGCCCAAGCGCCGGCCGAAGCCGAAACCAAGGCTGAGGAAGAAGAGAAGGACGAAGCCAAGGACGAGACCAAACCGGTCGTCTGAAGCCAGTCCTGAATGAAAAAGGGGATGCCATTGGCATCCCCTTTTTTCTTGCCCGCAATATCGAACCCCGCTACTCCACTTCGTCTCCCACCTGTGTCGCGAACTGCAGTTCCGCCAGCCGCGCATAGAGCGGACTGCTGGCCACCAGCTGCGCGTGACGACCGATTGCCACCACCCTGCCCCGCTCCATCACCGCAATGCGGTCAGCGTTCTGCACTGTGGCCAGGCGGTGGGCGATCACCAGCGTTGTGCGCCCACTCATCAATGCCGGCAGAGCCTGTTGGATCAGGTGCTCGCTTTCCGCATCCAGGGCGCTGGTCGCTTCGTCCAGCAGCAGGATGGGCGCGTCCACCAGCAATGCACGTGCGATGGCCAGGCGCTGTCGCTGGCCGCCAGAGAGTCCGATGCCACCCTCTCCCAGATGGGTCTGGTAACCCTTCGGCAGGCGAGTGATGAACTCGTGGGCATGGGCGGCGCGGGCGGCCGCTTCGACGTCGGCGTCAGAGGCCTCGGGACGCCCGTAGCGGATGTTGTCCTCGACGCTGCCGTAGAACAGCGCAGGATTCTGCGAAACCAGCGCAAAGCAGCGGCGCAGGTCGGCCGGTTCCAACTGTTTCAGCTCCACGCCCTCCACCTGGATGCTTCCTCCCTGAGGATCGAAGAAGCGCAACAGCAGCTCGAAGACCGTCGACTTGCCCGCCCCGGAAGGACCAACCAGCGCTAGCGTCTCACCAGGGCGAACGTCCAGGCTGACGCCGTCCAGCGCGTTCACTTCCGGCCGTCCGGGATAGGCGAAGCGCACTGCGTCCAGCTCGATGCGACCGCTGACCCGCTCCGGTAGCGACACCTGCCCTTGCGCGGGCGCATGGATGTCGTTTCGTGCCTGCAGCAGCTCGGCGATTCGCTCCGCGGCACCGGCGGCGCTCTGCAACTCGCCAATCACCTCGCTGATGGCGCCGAAGGCCGCCCCCACGATCAGGCTGTAGAAAACGAAGGCTGCCAGGTCGCCGGGCGATATGCGCCCGGCGATCACATCCGTCCCACCGACCCAGAGCATCACACCCACCGCCCCCAGCACCAGCAGGATGACCAGGGTGATCAGCCAGGCACGCTGGGTGATACGCCGGCGCGCGGTGTCGAAGGCCCCCTCCACCGTACGGGCGAACCGCTGGCGATCCTGCGCCTGATGGTTGTAGGCCTGCACCGTCTTGATCTGCCCCAGGGTTTCCCCGACGTAGCTGCCGACGTCGGCGATACGGTCCTGGCTTTGCCGCGAGAGACGCCGTACCCGCCGGCCGAAGAGGAGGATGGGCGCCAGCACCAGCGGCAGCGCCAGCAGGACGATGCCGGTCAGTTTCGGGTTGGTGACGAACAGCAGGCCGATACCGCCCACCAGCATGATGCCGTTGCGCAGTGCCATGGACAGCGATGAGCCGATCACCGACTGCAGCAAGGTGGTGTCGGCAGTGAGCCTGGACTGGATTTCCGATGCGCGATTGCTTTCGTAGAAGCCCGGATGCAGCTGGATCAGATGGTCGAACACGCGCTTGCGGATATCCGCCACGAAGCGCTCGCCAATCCACGAGACCAGGTAGAAGCGCGTGAAGGTGCCCAGCGCCAGGGCCAGCACCAGGCCGAAGAACAGCATGATCGAATGCCGCAGCGACGCCTCGGACTGGGTAGCCAGCCCCTGGTCCACCAGCAGGCGGATGCCCTGCCCCATCGACAGGGTAATGGCGGCGGTGAACAGCAGCGCCAACAGGGCACCCATCACCCGCCAGCGGTAAGGCGCGACAAAGCGCGCAGCCATGCGCAGCGCATTACGCTGCCTTGAGGAAAGGAGAGATGCCATCGAAGGTCTCAGTCAGCTAGGCCAGGGGATTGTCCACCTCGCGCCGGAGCTTCCGCCCACCACCCCATCAGGCAGAGGCACAGCGCCACCAGATTGGTGGACAGGGGATTGAAGGCCTGGATCAGCAGGCCCGGCGTGAACAGCGCCACGTCCAGCAGCAGCCCCGCCAGCAGCAGCGCCGATACGATGAGCGGCCAGCGCGACTGGCGAACCACGAGCAGGATCAGCGCCATGACGATCTCGGCCAGCCCGGCGAGGGTCGCCACCAGCTCGACGTGGGCCAGCCCGTGGGCCGCGATCATCAGTTTCTCGTCGGCACTCAGCCAGAGCAGCTTGGGCACGAGGCCGTGGTAGAGGAACAGCAGCGCCAGCCCCCAGCGGGCCAGCAAGGCAAATCGACGCAACTCAGCGATCGGCATTCAGGAAGCGCCCCTCATGGTCGGGGGACGGCATCAGACAGACGTCATATCGGCCGAAGAGACGGTAGCGATTCAGCGCGACTCGGTCATAGCACCAGTCGCGAAACCCCAGCGGCAGGAAACGGAAGATCGCCAGCAGCGGCCAGGGCGCCGGCAACTGGCGCAGGATTCGCGCAATGGCCTCGGAGCGGACGAACAGCTCGGCCCCCTCGACATAGAGCAAGGTCGCGAAGCTGTCGGTGGGCAAGCCGAACCAGTGCAGGATCGCCTGCCCTTCCGCCGATTGCACCGAGGCGAGCTTGATGGTTCGCGCCCGGTCATGGCGGATCAGGAACTTCGCCCAGCCATTGCAGAGCTTGCACACCCCGTCGAAGAGCACGACGCGCTCTCCGGGGCCGACATGGGGAGGGTATTGCTCAGCATCCATCGCGATGCTCCTGCAACCTCGGGAAATTGTCGTCGATGGTAGCCGATCTCCCCGCAAGCGGGTGAATGGCCTCAGCCCAGGTCGCCCCAGCCCAGGGGATAGAGCAGCTCTTCCTTGTAGCCGGCCCAGACCCGTACTGCGTCGGGGAAGGCTTCATCCAGGACCGGGTCGCCACTGTCCACCAGCAGCGGCCGGCCTTCCAAAGTGCCCAGCTTGCGTTTGGTGGCCACTACCCGGATGTGATCCAGGCCTATGGCGCGCAACACGCGCGGGCTGATCTGCTGGTTGCCGCGACCGATGATGTGGCCCTGTCCACCGATGGCGGTGACCAGCAGCCGCGCCGGGTGGCCGTCCACCAGCTCGAAAAGTTGGGACTCGGTCACGTCACGGGCGATCACCGCGCCGTTCTCGATCACGTCGACCCCCAGCAGCGTGGTTTCCAACCCCAGGTTGGCCGCCAGCCCGTGGAGGGTGGAACCGGGGCCGAACACGTAACGCACGCCCTCTTCCCAGCTATCGTTCAGCCAGTCGGCCAGATCCACCAGCACCAGCTCTTCCGACTCCATGCCGCCCTGTTTGACGTGCTGCATGAAATGGCCTTCCACGGGGACCGTCAGTTCGCCATACCAGCGCGCTGCCACCTTGCCATCGCGCAGGGCGGCCTCGTCCAGGTCGCGAACCTCGCCGCTGGCCAGACGCACCAACCCACCCTCCACCAGACGTAGCGCCAGTTCTCCGGCCGCGCGCGGACTGATGGCGTAAACCCCGGAGTGGATCTTCACCCCGGCGGGAATTCCCAGCACCGGCTGCCCCTCACGCACGGCGGAACTGACATCCCGCGCCGTGCCATCACCACCGGCGAAAAGAATCAGCGCAACACCGGCGTCCTGCAGGGCCTCGACGGCGTGACGGGTGTCATCGGCGCACGTCAGCGGGCCGTCGAGGTGCCCCAGCACACGGTGAGAAAAGCCCATCTCCGTGAGCAGGTCGGCGCCCATGGGACCGGGGAAGGTCAGGAACTGGATACGCCCGACAAGCGGCAACAGGCATTCCAGCGCCAGTCGGGTGCGGGCGGCCGCCCGAGGCTCAGCGCCTCTGGCAAGGGCTTCTGCGGCAACACCGTCACTGCCCTTCAGCGCAGCTGGGCCACCCAGGCCGGCCAAGGGATTGATGATCAGACCCATATGGAACAAGGACATGCTTACCTCGAACTGAACTCTCGCCCCGCACAGGGGGTCCACCCATCAGGACCAGGACGCTAGCGGTTGGCACATTCACTGCTAGTGTTTCCTGGTCTTTCGTTTTTCCGGCGTAATGCTGACGCCGGCTGTCACCGCGTATTCATCTACCCTCCCTAGACTGCGCGCACCACCTGAAGAGGAGACAGGCCATGAGCTTGCACGACAGCACTTCCGATCGCCGCGTAATCCCGCTGCAGCAACGCCGCCCGGTTGGCGGCGCGATCATCGATGCCCAGGGCCGTGAGATTCCGATTACCGAAACCATGATCCAGCGCGCCTGCCAGGAGCTGCACAAGCAACTGGAATCCGAGCTGAAACAGGCCTGATACGCCAGCGCCCGGGGCAATCCCGGGCCGCTTCCTACACCAGTTCGGCCCCCAGCGCCCGGACGATTCCCGCCAAGCGCGGCGCATCCCCCTTCAAACGTACCCGCAGACCGTCGATTTCCCGCCGCACCGGATAGTGCTTGCGCAGAGCATCGAAGGCAGCGCGACGCTGTCCTTCATTCCCCACCAGGCTACGACGGAAATCCGCATCGTCGCGGCGCGGGTCATACACCGCGCGGCACAGGGTCGCCAGGGCCCAGTTCGGGTCAGTGCCGGCCTCCAGGGTCAGTTCATCCAGCCAAGGCGCGGGCAGCAACTCGTCCAGCTGCACGCTTTCCGCCTGCCCGCTGAAACGGCACCAGGCCTGATAGACCTGCGCGGTACCACGCAGCTTGCCGTCCAGGCTATAGCCGGCAATGTGCGGCGTGGCGATGCGGCTCAGGTGCGCCAGCGCCACGTCCGCCTGGGGTTCGCCCTCCCACACATCAAGCACCGCACGGAGGTCAGTACGACGTTCCAGAATCGCGCGCAGGGCCTGGTTGTCGACCACCGCGCCACGGCTGGCATTGACCAGCCACGCGCCGGGTCGCAGGCGCTCGAGGCGACTGGCATCCAGCAGGTGGTGGGTCGGATGCTCACCACCGGCGTCCAGCGGCGTGTGCAGGCTGATGGCGTCGCACTCGCGGAGAATGGTTTCCAGGTCGACGAAATCGCCGCCTTCGACCGCCTGGCGCGGCGGGTCGCAGACCAGCACCCGCCAGCCGAGGCCACGCAGCACATCCACCAGGCGCCCGCCCACCTGACCGGCCCCCACGACACCGAAGGTGCGCGAGGCAAGGTCCACACCCTCGTCCTCGGCCAGCACCAGCAGGCTCCCCAGCACGTAATCCACCACGCCGCGTGCATTGCAGCCAGGCGCACTGGACCAGCCGATGCCGGCCTGTGCGAAGTATTCGAGATCGAGGTGGTCTGTACCGATGGTGCAGGTGCCGACGAAGCGCACCGGCGTACCCGCCAGGAGAGTGCTATCGACACGGGTCACCGAGCGCACCAGCAGCAGGTCGGCGTCGGCCACGGAGGCAGCGTCGATGGCGCGTCCCGGCAGGCGGCGGATGTCGCCCAGGCCGCCAAAAAAGGCATCGACCAGGGGAATGTTTTCGTCGGCAACTATTCGCATGGCAGGCTCCAGCAGAGAGACCGCCATTCTACGCAATCCCCCCGTCGGGCGCCCGCATCACGGGGCCGTCGCCCTCTTTTCTGACCGTTACGTCAGGGCGTAGACTAGCCATCCCTCAGCCTCCACGTCCCGTTCCGCCGGCAGCCTCTTCTGCAAAGGCGGGGACAGTGCACCGTCGCGAGCCCGTCGCGACCAGGCAATGCCCCAAATTCCTTTCTGCCACCTCTTGCATGGACACCACCGGTACGCCCGGAGGATGACTTATCGATATGGAACTTTCAGTGTCCCACGCTCAATCCCGTTTCAGCCGAGCCAGCGCGGAACTGCGCGCACTGCTCAAGCTGGCGATGCCCATCATGGTCGCCCAGCTCTCCAACACCGCCATGGGATTCGTCGACGCCGTGATGGCCGGCCGCGTGAGCCCGCGCGACCTGGCTGCCGTAGCGCTCGGCAACTCCATCTGGATTCCGGTATTCCTGCTGATGACCGGCACCCTGCTGGCCACCACCGCCAAGGTGGCCGAGCGCTTCGGCGGCAACCGTCAGGAAGAGATCGGCCCGCTGGTTCGCCAGGCCCTGTGGCTCGCCCTGGTCGTGGGCCTGGCCGGCGCGCTGGTACTGCTCAATGCACGACCGGTTTTGCAGCTGATGGGCGTCGACCCGGAACTCATCGATCCGGCCATGGGCTACCTGCAGGGCATCGCCTTCGGCTTCCCCGCCGTGGCGCTCTACTACGTGCTGCGCTGCTTCAGCGATGGCCTGGGCCGCACCCGGCCGAGCATGGTGCTGGGCATCTGCGGCCTGCTGCTGAACATTCCGCTGAACTACATCCTGATCTACGGCCACCTGGGCATGCCCGCCATGGGTGGCGTGGGCTGCGGCTGGGCCAGTGGCACAGTGATGTGGTTCATGCTGCTGGGCATGCTGAGTTGGGTGTCCCGTGCTCCGGCCTACAAGGCGAGCAAGCTGTTCGAGCGCTTCGACAAGCCCCAACTACCGATGATCAAGCGTTTGCTCTCGGTGGGCGGCCCCATTGGCATCGCGGTGTTTGCCGAGTCGAGCATCTTCGCCGTGATCGCCCTGCTGATCGGCGGCCTCGGTGCCACCGTGGTCGCCGGCCACCAGATCGCCCTGAACTTCAGCGCGCTGGTGTTCATGATCCCCTACGCCCTGGCGATGGCCGTCACCGTGCGCGTTGGTCAGGCCCTCGGACGTAGCGAGCCCCGCGCGGCACGCTTCGCGGCCGGTGTCGGTATCGGCGTGGCACTGGCCTATGCCTGCCTGTCCGCCAGCCTGATGCTGCTGTGCCGTGAGCTGATCGCGAAGATGTATTCGCCAGATCCTGCGGTGATTGCCGTGGCTGCCATGCTGATCGTCTATTCGGCGCTGTTCCAGTTCTCCGACGCCATCCAGGTCGCCGCCGCCGGCGCCCTGCGTGGCTACCAGGACACCCGCGCGACCATGATCATCACGCTCTTCGCCTACTGGGGCATCGGTCTGCCAGTGGGCTACGCCCTGGGCCTCTCCAACTGGCTGGGCGAACCGAGCGGCCCCAAGGGGCTCTGGCAGGGCCTGGTGGTGGGTCTGACCTGCGCCGCGGTGCTGCTCAGCGTGCGCCTGACGCGCAGTGCACGGGCGAGAATCAGGATGTAACGGAAAAGGGCCGCTGGATGCGGCCCTTTTCATTGGCGAGGTCTGCGCTTCATTCGTCTGCGTGGGCGGGCACTGCCGCCAGGGATTCCCAATAGGCAGAAGAAAGGAACTCACGGCCGGCCAACAGGTGCTCCAGGTAACCACGGGTGGGCCACAGGCCCTCCTCGCGCATAGCCGGATTGGCGACATAGACCCAGGCCGGCTGCACGCCCTGCGCGGTCAACACTGGCATGCGCTCCCGGCTATAGAAGATGGGCGTGCCCTCGAAGGGGTCCATCTTCCAGATCTCGTCTTCATGGGCCAGGCGATAGAGCACGCCTTCCACCACACCGTCCCGCTGGTAGCGGATGTTGGCGTATGAGCGGCCGGGACGGTCGTGGGCGCGCTTGTTGAAGCACAGGGCGTAACCCTCCAGCCGCCCCGCCATCGCTTCGCTGAACACCAGACCACGACTGCGCATGCGCGCCGGGTTCATGTTCGACCCATAAGCAAAGTAGAAGGACATCAGTCGGCCTTCTTGCGAATCCAGTAGAAGTAGGTACCCGCCTCTTCCGACTGGTCCAGCAGTTCATGACCGAGGAAGACGCAGAACTTGGGGATGTCGCGGCGCGTGGAGGGGTCGGTGGCGATCACCTTGAGCAGGCCGCCGGCCGGCAGGTCGCGCACCTTGTTGTGGAGCATCATCACCGGTTCGGGGCAATTCAGGCCGGTGGCGTCGAGGATGGCATCAGGCTGTTGGGACATGGGGCACTCCGAAAACTGCCGGCTATTGTGGCGCAAAGCCGGGTAGACGCCCAGCCTTGTCGCCCTCGCTGCGACGTCCGGCCACAGCGGCGCACAACCTTGGATGGGCACGATCGGCCGCCGCACTCGGGCATGCTGCACGGATCATCCCCGTCAGCGGAACCCCGATGCGCCTCGCCAACCTGGTCCTCGCCCTCCTCCTGCTCGGTGGCTGCGCCGCCCGCGAACAGTTGCCCGACTACAGCACCCTCGCTGGCCACGAGCTACCCGCCACTCACTTCGAAACAGTGATCACCGCGCGCGACGGCACGCGGCTTTCCGCCACCGTCTTCCAGCCGGCGCTCAAGCCCGGCGAACAGGCACCACTGGTGGTCCACACCCACGGCTGGGGCGGTTGGCGGGTGACCGGCCCGAACGGCTTCTACGGCCAGCAGATGATGTCAGGACGAGCCGCGCTCAAGGCCTGGCGTGCCGGCTTCTGGGTAATCAGCTACGACCAGCGCGGTTGGGGCGGCAGCGACGGCGATATCGAAATGATGGACCCGCGCTACGAAGTGCAGGACGCCTTGGCGGTGATCGATTGGGCCGGCGAACACCTGCCTCGCCTGACCATGGACGGCCCTGGCGATCCGCGCGTCGGCATGCTCGGCGAGAGCTACGGCGGCGCCGTGCAGTTGATGGCCTCGGCCGAAGACCCGCGCATCGATGCCATCGTGCCCATTGCCACCTGGTACGACCTGTCCGAAGCCCTGGCACCGGGCGGACGCATGAAAGTGGGCTGGACCGGCGTGTTGCTGGGCCTGGGGCTCGCCACCGGCTATGACCTGGGCAAGTTCACCCAGGCGCCCTACCTGAAGAGCGCGGGCGGCGAGATGACGCCGGAAGTACAGGCCGAACTCAAGGCCCACAGCCTCGCCAGCTACTGCCAGCGCGGACAGCGGCCCCATGCCGACGCCCTGCTGATCCAGGGCCTGCGCGACACCCTGTTCCCCCTCGACCAGGGCCTGGCCATCCGCGATTGCCTCGATCAGGGCGATGCCGACGTCCGCCTGCTGGGCATGCAGGGCGGGCACATCCTGCCGCCGCCGCTGCAGCGTTGGAGCGGCCTGCCGCCGTTCAACAACGAGCCGGTGCTGCATTGCGGCGACCGTGCCATCAACCTCTACCAGGCGGTGGTCGCCTGGTATGAAGATAAGCTTCGCGGCCGACCCGGTGCCGCCGACAGCGTGCCTGACCTCTGCCTCAGCCTCGATCTGGACCACGGTTTGGCACTGCAGCAGCCGCCACAGGACGATGCACCCCAGCCCCTGCCGGAAACCCGCGTCCGCCCGCTCACCAGCGGCTGGCTCAGCCCGTCCAGCTTCATCCCCCTGCGCAAAGTCGAAGCGGCCAGCGGCCTGGTCGGCAGCACGCGCCTTGAGTTGGACCGTGATCAGGATGCGCCACTGCTGTTCGCCTCGCTGGCGGTACGCCGCGCCAATGGTGGCATCGAGGTGCTCAGCGAGCAGAGCACGCCGCTGAACACTCGCCAGGTGGACCTGGCCACCGCCAGCGCCCTGCTCCAGCCCGGCGATGAACTGGGCCTGCAGGTCAGCGGATTCAGTGGCCAGTACCTGTTCAACAGCTCCTGGAGTCCGCGCTCGACGACACTCAAGGGCCAGGTCAGCCTGCCGTCGTTGCTGCCACTGGAGGCACCGCTCGCCAGCCAGTGAAATGCGGCGCAGCATGGGCTTTCCCGGAGGGCAAGGCATGCCGGATTCCCCTGTGCAGCACTGGTGCGTCAAGCGGCTGGATGACAACGGAAACGTATTCGTCCTGCGGGATCGGCTGACCCGCGATGAAGCCGAACGCCTGATGGCGGAGTATCAGGCACGGGGGCACAAGCAGAGCTATTGGGTGGAGAGGATGTCGCTGTAGGGGCGAATTCGTTCGCCAAGGGCAGCGCAGCTGCCCTATCAGGCCTTGAAGGGCAGACCTGCGGCCTGCTTGGCGAATGAATTCGCCCCTACAAGAAAACGATCCGCAGCTCCCGCGATTACAACCTGCGCAGGTGGCAGGTCACTTCCTCACGGTCGTGGTAGAGCTGCTTGCAGGCGATGGAGACCTTCAGTCCCCTGGCCTTCAACCCTGCATCGATACGCGCCAGCAGCTTCTGCACCTCGGCATGGCGCTGCTT
The DNA here is from genome assembly GCF_029873155.1 of Pseudomonas sp. BN515. Lineage (NCBI taxonomy): Bacteria > Pseudomonadati > Pseudomonadota > Gammaproteobacteria > Pseudomonadales > Pseudomonadaceae > Pseudomonas > Pseudomonas sp. BN515. The sequence continues at coordinate 34,699 of NZ_SSOH01000016.1, forward strand.
CATCGGCAGCTTGAGGTTGACCACCGCTTCCTGACACCAGCCCTCGCCCAGCCAGGTTTCGATCATCGCGGCAGTACGCGCAGGCTTCTCGACGATGTCGCAGACCATCCAGTTCACCGGCCGGCGCGGTTTGAAGGTGAAGCCATCGGCGCGCTGGTGCTCGACGAAGCCGGAGTACATCAGGCTCTCGGCCATCGGGCCGTTGTCGACGGCGGTGACCTTGATCTCCCGCTGCACCAGCTGCCAGGTCCAGCCGCCCGGCGCGGCGCCCAGGTCCACGGCGGTCATACCCGGTGCCAGGCGCTTGTCCCAGTCGGCCCGCGGAATGAAGTGGTGCCAGGCCTCCTCCAGCTTGAGGGTGGAACGGCTTGGTGCTTCGCGGGGAAACTTCAGGCGCGGGATGCCCATGGGCCAGAGCGCCGAGTTGTTCGACTCGGCCAGGCCGACGAACGCCTCGCGGCCACTGCGGAAGGTCAGCAGCAAGCGCGGCAGCTTGGGGTCGTCCTTGAGCTTGCCGGCCTTGATCAGGGCAGCGCGCAGGGGCTTTTCGAACTTGCGGCAGAAGGTGGAGAGTTCCTTGCCTTCGTTGGTGTCCAGCACCTCCAGCCAGAGGCTGCCGCACACCGGATAGTCGGCCAGCGCCTCCAGCAGCACGCCAATGCGGTCGGTTTCCGGCAATTCCACGTACTCGCCACGAGCCCACTGGCGCGGGAAGATCAACTGGTTGAAACGCAGCTTGCGCATCATCCGCTCGGCGCCGCCGGGCTCGCTGCAAATGAACTCGGCACAGGCACTGTTCGGCCTGGCCTTGGCATAGCCGGCCACATCGAGGTGGGCAGCAAGGTCGGAAATCTCGGCACAGACCTCCCCCTCGAAACCGGGGCGGCAGTGCAACAGCATGGTGTTCATCGGATGGGCTCCTCCTGGGCGCGCACTATAGTTGCGCGACGCCCGTTTTCACACAGCTTGGAAGGGAATTTCCTACAGCCGGACACCATGAAAAGGGGAACCCGGCGCCACCCTGCCGGTCGGTTGAAATGGCGAGACCTTCCATCCAGAGCTAGCTTTTCAGTTTCCGTACGAGCAGCCGGCCCATGCCGTGTGGGCCTCAAGGAGAAATCCCGATGCCTTCCCTGGATAGCCTGAACTGCCGACGCAGCCTCGAAGTCGCCGGCAACACCTACCACTACTTCAGCCTGCCCGAAGCCGCCAAGCGGCTGGGCGAGATCGACAAACTGCCCATGTCGATGAAAGTGCTGCTGGAGAACCTGCTGCGCTGGGAGGACAACAAGACCGTCAGCGCCGCCGACCTCAAGGCCGTGGCTGACTGGCTCGGCCCACGCCGGTCGGATCGCGAAATCCAGTACCGGCCCGCCCGTGTGCTGATGCAGGACTTCACCGGTGTGCCGGCAGTGGTCGACCTGGCCGCCATGCGCGCGGCCGTCGCGGCAGCCGGCGGCGACCCGCAGCGGATCAACCCGCTGTCCCCGGTGGACCTGGTGATCGACCACTCGGTGATGGTGGATCGCTTCGCCTCCCAATCCGCCTTCGAACAGAACGTCGAAATCGAGATGCAGCGCAATGGCGAGCGCTACGCCTTCCTGCGCTGGGGCCAGCGGGCCTTCGACAACTTCAGCGTGGTGCCGCCGGGCACCGGAATCTGCCACCAGGTGAACCTGGAATACCTGGGCCGCACCGTCTGGACCCGCGAGGAAGACGGCCTGACCTATGCCTTCCCCGACACCCTGGTGGGTACCGACTCCCACACCACCATGATCAACGGCCTCGGCGTACTTGGCTGGGGCGTGGGCGGTATCGAAGCGGAGGCCGCCATGCTCGGCCAGCCGGTGTCGATGCTGATTCCCGAGGTCATCGGCTTCAAGCTCACCGGCAAGTTGCGCGAAGGCATTACCGCCACCGACCTGGTGCTGACCGTCACCCAGATGCTGCGCAAGAAAGGCGTGGTGGGGAAATTCGTCGAGTTCTACGGCGACGGCCTGGCCGACCTGCCGCTGGCCGACCGCGCCACCATTGCCAATATGGCCCCGGAATACGGTGCTACCTGCGGCTTCTTCCCGGTGGACGACATCACCCTGGGCTACCTGCGCCTTTCCGGCCGCCCGGACGAGACCGTGCAACTGGTGGAGGCCTACAGCAAGGTCCAGGGCCTGTGGCGCGAACCCGGCCATGAGCCGGTGTTCACCGACACCCTCTCCCTGGACCTCGGCAGCGTCGAAGCCAGCCTGGCCGGCCCTCGCCGCCCACAGGACCGCGTGCCACTGCCCCAGGTGCCCAAGGCCTTCGACGACCTGCTGGGCTTGCAGCTCAAATCTGCCGGCACGACGAACGCCACCAGTGCCGCTGTGAAGCTGGACGACGGCGCGAGCTTCGAGCTCGATGAAGGCGCCGTGGTCATCGCCGCCATCACCTCCTGCACCAACACTTCCAACCCCAGCGTGATGATGGCCGCCGGCCTGCTGGCGAAGAAAGCGGTGGAAAAGGGCCTGACCCGCAAGCCCTGGGTTAAATCCTCCCTCGCGCCCGGCTCCAAGGTGGTGACCGAGTACTTCCGTGCGGCGGGACTGACGCCCTATCTGGACCAGCTCGGCTTCAACCTCGTGGGCTACGGCTGCACCACCTGCATCGGCAATTCCGGCCCCCTGCTCGACCCCATCGAGAAAGCCATCCAGCAAGCGGACCTGACGGTGGCCTCGGTGCTCTCCGGCAACCGCAATTTCGAAGGCCGGGTGCATCCGCTGGTCAAGGCCAACTGGCTTGCATCCCCTCCCCTGGTAGTCGCCTACGCCCTGGCCGGCAGCGTGCGCCTGGACCTCGGCAGCCAGCCCCTGGGCCAGGGCAAGGATGGCCAGCCGGTCTATCTCAAGGACATCTGGCCGAGCCAGCAGGAAATCGCAGCGGCTATCCAGAAGGTGGACACCGCCATGTTCCGCAAGGAATACGCCGAAGTCTTCGCGGGCGACGAGAAATGGCGAGCGATCAAGGTGCCCGAATCGGACACCTATGAGTGGCAGGCGGACTCCACCTATATCCAGCATCCGCCCTTCTTCGCGAACATCACCGGCGCCCCACCCAAGGTCGAGGACGTGCGCCGGGCGCGCATCCTGGCCCTGCTGGGTGATTCGGTGACCACCGACCACATCTCCCCGGCCGGCAACATCAAGGCCGACAGCCCCGCCGGGCGCTACCTGCGCGAACATGGCGTGGCCCCGGCGGACTTCAACTCCTACGGCTCGCGGCGGGGCAACCATGAAGTGATGATGCGCGGCACCTTCGCCAACATCCGCATCCGCAACGAGATGCTCGGCGGCGAGGAAGGCGGCAATACGCTGCATGTGCCCAGCGGCGAGAAACTGGCCATCTACGACGCCGCCATGCGCTACCAGGCCGAGGGCACCCCGCTGGTGGTGATCGCCGGCAAGGAATACGGCACCGGCTCGTCCCGCGACTGGGCGGCCAAGGGCACCAACCTGCTGGGGGTCAAGGCGGTAATCGCCGAAAGTTTCGAGCGCATCCACCGTTCCAACCTGGTCGGCATGGGCGTGCTGCCGCTGCAGTTCAAGGACGGCGAAGACCGCAAGAGCCTCAACCTGACCGGCCGGGAAACCCTGGGCATCCTTGGCCTGGATGGCGCCAGCCTGCGTCCGCAGATGACCCTGCACCTGGAAATCACCCGCGAGGATGGCTCGAAGGACAAGGCCGAACTGCTGTGCCGCATCGACACCCTGAACGAGGTCGAGTACTTCAAGGCCGGCGGTATCCTCCACTACGTGCTGCGGCAGTTGCTGGCCGGCTAAAGCGCACCCGGCGCGCACCGTGCCTGCAATGTCCTGGAGAGTCTTGAAGCTCCGGGCGTTGCAGGCCGTCGCCCGCTCCCCTCGCCCACAGGGCCCGGGGCGGTAATCGAACCACTCCACTGCGGGCTATCGAACGGACAAGGCTGAAATCCGAGTACACTGGCGCCCCCAAAAAAAGGCTCAACCTTGGCGCCTGGATGCCGATAGATGCTGTAAGCCTTGCGGATGGATACCAATGAGAAACAACCAACCTGTCACCCAGCGGGAGCGTAGCTTCCCCGCCGAGCAACGCCTGATCTCCACCACGGACAGCAAAGGCGTCATCACCTACGCCAACGAAGCCTTCATCGACATCAGCGGCTACAGCCGCGACGAGCTGGTTCGTTCGCCCCACAATCTGGTCCGCCACCCTGACGTGCCGCCCGCGGTGTTCGCCCACATGTGGTCGACCCTGAAGAAGGGCCGCGCTTGGATGGGCGTGGTGAAGAACCGTTGCAAGAACGGCGACCATTACTGGGTGAATGCCTACGTCACGCCCATCTTCGAAGGCAGCCAGGTCACCGGCTACGAGTCGGTGCGGATCAAGCCGACCGCCGAGCAGATCCGCCGCGCCGAGGCCCTGTACCAGCGCATCAATGCCGGCAAGGCCGCCATCCCCAGCCGCGACAAGTGGCTGCCGGTACTGCAGGACTGGCTGCCGTTCATTCTCATCAGCCAGGTCGGTTTCCTCATTGGTGCCTGGCTGAACTCCCACTGGGGCTTCCTCCTTGCCGCCCTGCTTTCCGTGCCACTCGGACTGACCGGCCTGGCCTGGCAGAACCGTGGCATCAAACGCTTGCTGCGACTGGCCGAGCAGACCACCTCCGACCCGCTTATCGCGCAGATGTACACCGACAGCCGTGGTGTGCAGGCACGCCTGGAAATGGCCATGCTCAGCCAGGAAGCGCGGCTGAAGACCTGCCTGACCCGTCTGCAGGACACCGCTGAGCACCTTACCCAGCAGGCCCGTCAGGCCGATGTACTGGCCCATAACAGCTCCGACGGCCTGGAGCGCCAACGCGTGGAAACCGAACAGGTGGCTGCCGCGGTGAACCAGATGGCCGCCACGACCCAGGAAGTGGCCAACAACGTGCAGCGCACTGCCGATGCCACCCAGGAAGCCAACCGCCTGACTAGCCAGGGCCGCAACATCGCTGCCGAAACCCGCGAAGCCATCCAGCGCCTTTCCCAGTCCGTGGGTGAGACCGGCGAAACCGTCACGCGCCTGGCCCAGGACAGCAACGAGATCGGCGGCGTGGTGGATGTCATCAAAGGCATCGCCGACCAGACCAACCTGCTGGCACTCAACGCTGCGATCGAGGCCGCCCGCGCCGGTGAGATGGGCCGAGGCTTTGCCGTGGTCGCCGACGAAGTGCGCCAGCTCGCCCAGCGTACGGCCGAATCCACCGGGCAGATCCATCAGTTGATCGCCCAACTGCAGAAGACTGCAGAGGAAGCCGTGCACACCATGGAGCATGGTCGTCGCCAGGCGGATGAAGGCGTCGAGCGCGTTCTCCAAGCCGACCAGGCGCTGGTGGGCATCAGCGAAGCGGTGGCCAACATCGCCGACATGGCTGACCAGATCGCCGCCGCAACCGAAGAACAGAGCGCGGTGGCCGAGCAGATCAACCAGAGCATCAGCAGCATTGCCCACCTGGCTGACCAGACGTCTGGCGAAGCCCAGCGCACGGCACTGCTCAGCGAAGAACTGACCCACACCGCTCAGGGGCAATATTCCCTGGTGGACCGGTTCAACCGCTGACTCCACCCATGAAAAAGGGCGCCGAAAGGCGCCCTTTTTTCTTCTTGCGTGTAGATCACAACGACCTTTACGCCTCCTGCCCTTCCCGGACTACCTCCGAGCCCTGGCGAAAATACAGCTGGTAGGCCAGCGCCAGCAGTGCAAGGAAAGGCACGCCGAACACCAGGGTCATGCGGAAGGCCGGTACGAAGGCGGTGGTCACCAGAATCGCCAGCATCAACCCGAGGCCCAACAGGGTCGCCCAGGGGAAGCCCCACATGCGGAAGGACAGTCGCGCACTGCCGCGACGTTCGTGGTAGCGGCGGAAACGATAGTGGGTAAAGAAGATCATCATCCAGGCGAAGAGCGCACCGAAGATGGAAATGGCCATCATCAGCATGAAGGACTCTTCAGGGAACGCCAGGTTGACCAGGGTTGCCAGGGCGATGCCGGTGCAGGACATCGCCAGGGCGTTCAGCGGCACGCCAGCACTGCTCAGCCGGCCCATGGCCTTTGGCGCGTGCCCCGCACGGGAGAGGCTGAACATCATCCGCGTCGTGGTGTAGAGCTGGCTGTTCATCGCCGAGAGCGCCGCCACCAGGATCACGAAGTTGATCAGGCCCGTGGCGCCAGGGATGCCCACCTGCTCCATCACGATGACGAAGGGACTCTGGGCGCCCTTCCCCGACTGGTCCCAGGGCACCATGGCAAGGATCAGAGCCAGGGTGAAGATGTAGAACACCACCAGCCTCACCATGGTCACACGGAAGGCATTCTTCACCGCCACCTCCGGTTGCTCCGCCTCGCCGGCCGCCACCGCGATCATCTCGATGCTGAGGTAACTGAAGATGGCGATGATCACGGCAATCCAGACACCCGATAGGCCATGGGGCAGGAAGCCGCCATGTTCGACGTAATGGTGGAATCCGTATTCGGGGTGCTGGCCACCGAACACCAGCCAGGCGCCCAGCAGGATGAAGGCGAGGATGGCGCTGATCTTGATCGCCGAGAACCAGTACTCGAAATGGCCGAACGCCTTGACGCTGATGGCATTGGTCAGGATCAGCACCGAGGAGAACAGCAGGATCCACACCCAGCCCGCCACCTCGGGGAACCAGTACTTCATGTACAGGGCGATGGCGGTGACTTCGGTGCCTACCGCCAGGACGATGGCCGCCCAGTAGGCATAGCGCACCAGGAAGCCGGCCATCGGGCCGACGTAGTACTCGGCGTAGGCGCCGAATGAGCCGGAGGTGGGATGGGCCACGGTCATTTCCGCCAGGCAGCCCATCAGCAACAACGCGATAAGCGCACCGATGGAATAGCTGATGAGCACGCCCGGGCCGGCGAAGCCGATGGCGAAGCTGCTGCCCATGAAGAGCCCGGTGCCGATGGCGCCACCGATGGCGATCATGCTCATCTGCGCCGAAGTGAGCTGGCGCTTGAGCCCCTGCTCACGAGCCGCGATCGCGGCGAATCCAGTCTTGTTGGTCATGTGTGCCTCGTATGTCTTGTCGTTGTGGCAGGCGTCAGAGCAATTGCAGCGGGTACTCGACTATCACCCGCACTTCGTTGTTGTCCGCAGTATCGGCACGGGCCACCTCTTCGGTGGAACGGATGCTGGCCTGGCGCAGGCGGAGCGAGAGGTCTTTCGCCGGACCGGACTGCACCACATAGCGCATCTCGATATCGCGCTCCCAGCGCTTGCCATCGTCGCCATAGCGACCATAGGCGCCGTTCGGGCCGCCCCGGTAATGGCCGTCGTCAATGTGGTCGCCACTGATGTAACGGGTCATGAAGCTGAGGCCGGGCACGCCGAAGGCTGCCAGGTCCAGGTCATAGCGCAACTGCCAGGAGCGCTCGTTGGGAGCGTTGAAGTCCAGCACCTGCACCGAGTTGGCAAGGAAGATCGAGGTGCCCGGCTGGCGGTCGAAGCCCAGGTAGTCGAATGGCTCGTCGCCCTGCACCCGCTGGTAGGCCAGGGTCAATGCGTGGGGGCCGTGGCTGTAGCGTCCGGACAGGGACCAGGTGGTGTTGTCGATCTCACCCGCCCGCTGCTGTCCCTGGTCGAGGGTGCGGTAGAGATTCAGGTCGAACGTCAGAGCCCGGCCCTGGTCGAGGTCCAGGCGCTGACTGGCACTGGCGTAGTACTGCCGCCAGATGTCCTCGAAGCGCGAGGCATAGGCGGAGAAGCTGGTGCCATTGGAGGGCGTCCAGTTGAGCCCCGCGTAATCGACCCGACGCGTTTCCACCTGGGCATAGAGCGCCTTGAGCGCCCCATCGGAGTTGGTGGAATTGCCGTCATTGCCCGCGGTGAAGTGGCCGGCATCCACCAGCAGATCATCGACCTCCCGACTGTTGAGGGAGAAACCGATGGCCATGGGGGTGAACAAACGCGCGTTGCCCGTACCGAACACCGGGTTCATGGGGGCCTGGCTGCCGTACTTCAGTTCGCTGCGTGAGACGCGAACTTTCACCGCGGCGCCCACTTCCGAATACTCATCCTCGGGCCGCCCCTCCGAATCGACCGGGAGCAGATCGGTACCGGTGCGAGCGCGGCTGCTGTCGAGCTTCAAACCGAGGTTCGCGTAGGCATCGACGCCGAAACCGACGGTGCCCTGGGTAAAGCCGGAGCTGTAGTCCAGGATCATGCCGTGGGCCCACTCCTCACGGTAGTTCTGCCCACCCGGGTTATTCAGGATGTTGCGATGGAAGTAGAAGTTGCGCTGGGTAAGGACCAGGCGACTGTCGTCGAAAAAGCCACCTTCGGCCTCCCCGGCCATCAGGTGGGGGCTAAAGGCACCGAGCAACAGCAGGCACGCCGACGACGGATTCAGCTTCATGGATTCAACCTCTTTTTGTGTTTATGGGGTCGAGGCTGGGCGCCATCCCTGGGGATGGCGCCCGGGCAAGGGGCTTGTGGTTCTGGATCAGGTCACTTGTTTGCGGGTCATGAAGCGCTCTTCGCGCCAGACGCCACTGTCGAGTACTTCGCCGAGGACTTCAGCGGCATCCCAGACATCGACGAAGCGGGTGTAGAGCGGCGTGAAGCCGAAGCGCATGATTCGCGGCTCGCGGTAGTCACCGATGACGCCCCGGTCGATCAGCGCCTGGATGACCGCGTAGCCTTCGGGGTGCTCGAAGCTCACGTGGCTGCCGCGACGGGCATGCTCCAGCGGTGTCACCAGGGTCAGCGGATGCCCTGCACAGCGGGCCTGGACTCGCTCGATGAAGAGATCGGTCAGGGCCAGGGACTTCCGCCTCAGGGCAGCCATATCGGTCTTGGCGAAGCTATCCAGGCCGCACTCGACCAGGGCCAGGGACGTGACGGGCTGGGTCCCGCAAAGGTAGCGGCCGATACCGGGCGCCGGCTCGTAACGGGGCTCCATGCCGAACTGGCGGGCATGCCCCCACCAGCCGGAAAGCGGCTGCCAGACAAGCTCCCGCAGCGACGGGGAAACCCAGACGAATGCCGGTGATCCGGGACCGCCGTTCAGGTATTTGTAGGTACAGCCGATGGCGTAGTCGGCACCTGCGGCCTTGAGGTCCACCGGCACCGCGCCGGCAGAGTGGCAGAGGTCCCAGATGGTCAGCGCGCCGCACTCGTGGGCCAGTGCGGTGAGCGCGGCCATGTCGTGCAGGTAGCCGGTCTTGTAGTTCACCTGGGTGATCATCACCACGGCGGTGTCATTGCCGATGGCCGCCGGCAGGTCCTCCGGACGGTCCACCAGACGCAGGCTGTAACCCTGCTGCAGCATGTCGGCCAGGCCTTCGACCATGTAGATGTCGGTCGGGAAGTTGCTGGTCTCGGTGACGATCACCTTGCGCGACGGATCGCGTCCGGCCTGCACGCGCAGGGCGGCTACCAGCACCTTGAAGAGGTTGATGGACGTGGTATCGGTGATCACCACTTCGTCCTCGCCGGCGCCGATCAACGGAGCAAGCTTGTTGCCCAGGCGCTCTGGCAAGCCACGCCAGCCGGCGCTGTTCCAACTACCGATCAGGTCTTCACCCCACTCTTGCGCCAACACTTGCCGGGCGCGCTCCAGGGCCGCCACCGGCCGAGCGCCAAGGGAGTTGCCATCCAGGTAGATCACCTCCTCGGGCAGGGCGAAACCCTCGCGCAACGCGGCCAGCGGATCGCGGGCATCGAGGGCCAGGCAGTCTTCTCTTGTTGTCATGGTCATTTCCTAATTCGAGTGACGACGCAGCACGGCACGAACCGGGCTGGCATCGAGATGGGTGAACTTGAGAGGGAGGGCGATCAGTTCGTAGTCGCCGGGTGGCACCTCATCCAGCAACAGGCCTTCGAGGATGGCCATGCGCTGACGTGCCACCGCGCGGTGAGCGTCGAGGCTCTTGCTGTCCTGCGGGTCCAGGGAGGGCGTGTCAGTGCCCACCAGCATCACGCCGTGATGGGCCAGGAGCTCGATGCAGTCGGGGTGGATGGCGGCGAAGTGCTCAGGCCAGGCATCCAGGGGCGACTGGCGCCAGGTGCGGATCAATACTCGGGGCGGCACTCCGTCAAGGTGCACTGCCAGCTGTTCGGGCCGCACGTACGGCCCGGCATCCAGGCAATGGATGACCCGGCAGGGACCGAGGTAAACCTCGAGATCCACGGCTCCGATGGCCGCACCCGAAGCGTCGTAGTGCAGCGGCGCGTCGGCATGGGCGCCGGTGTGGGGCGACAAGGTGATACGCCCGACATTGACCGGGCAGTGTTCGTCGATCCGCCAGCAGCGCTCCTCCTGGAAAGGCGTGTCACCCGGCCAGGTCGGGGTATTGCTGTCCAGCGGCGGGCTGATGTCCCACAGGACCTTGCCATCGTGCATGTTCATCCTCCTCATCAAGCGAGAAAATCATGCTGCAAGGTCTATCGAATTTTCGTGCTATCTTTGCGCCACTCACACCATTTATTCGCAGATAATTCTGCAAAAACCATTAGCAATAGAAGATTCTTCAATTGAACCTGGACACCACCGACCTGCGCATTCTGCTCTGCCTGCAACAGAACGGGCGCATCAGCAATCAGGAGCTTGCAGAGAAGGTCGCGCTATCGCCTTCGGCCTGCCTGCGCCGGCTACGCAACCTGGAGGACGAAGGCATCATCCGCGGCTACCGCCCGGTACTGGATGCCGAGCGCCTGGGTGTCGAACTGGAAGCCCTGGTCCATGTTTCCATGCGTCAAGACGAGGAAGGCTGGCACGAGCGCTTCGTCCAGAAGGTACAGGGCTGGCCCGAAGTGATTGCCGCCTACATCGTCACCGGCCACAGCAACTACGTACTGCGCGTGCAGGTTCGCAACCTGAAGCAGTTCTCCGATTTCATCGTGAACCGGCTGAACCGCGCCAATGGCGTCACCGATATCCGCTCCGAGATCATCCTGCAGACCATCAAGGACGGCGGTGGGGTGCTGGACCTGCTCGTAGCCCGCAAGTAGGCATGAATCAGCCCGCCAGAAATACGGCCACGGCGTCCGCTGCGGCATCCAGGTGCTGTTCATGGCTGAAACCTGATGCCTTGAGCGGTTTCAGGTCGTGGTCCCCCGCCACCAGCCATTGCACGCGAATGGCATCCGACAGGCTGTAACCCGCCACCGTCAGGCGGTCCCCCATGGGATCGCGCTCGCCCTGGACGATCAGGGTCGGTGTCTTCAGGTCCGCCAGGTGAGCGACCCGAGGCTTGTCCGCCTTGCCCACGGCGTGGAAGGGATATCCCAGGCACACCAGCGCATCGGCACCCAGCTCATCGGCCAGCAGGCTGGCCATGCGCCCGCCCATGGACTTGCCACCGATGGCCAACGGCCCTGTGACCTGCTGTCGCACCAGGGCATGAATCTCCCGCCAGCAGCCCAGCAACTGGGCTTGGGGATTGGGTGGGCGGCGACGACCATCCTCCCGACGGGCAGCCATGTAAGGGAACTCGAAACGAGCCACGGCAATGCCACGAGCGGCGAGCCTTTGCGCGATGTCGTCCATGAAGGGGCTATCCATCGGCGCACCCGCACCATGGGCGAGGATGAGGGTGTACGAAACCGGGCCTACAGGCCTGCTCCACAGCAGCATTCAGACTTCTCCGTCGATAGGGGGCGATTGATCCAGATCAATAGCCGCCAAATGGGCTTTCACCATGCTTGCCGCGCTATCTAAAAACCGTGGACGGAAGCCCATAACATGAGCACAGCAAGCAGTACCGCCTATAACTACAAGGTGGTCCGCCAGTTCGCCATCATGACGGTGGTGTGGGGAATCGTCGGGATGGGGCTCGGCGTTCTCATTGCCGCACAACTGGCCTGGCCGGAACTCAACTTCAACCTTCCCTGGACGAGCTTCGGTCGACTACGCCCGCTGCACACCAACGCAGTGATCTTCGCCTTCGGCGGATGCGCGCTGTTCGCCACCAGCTACTACGCGGTGCAGCGCACCTGCCAGACCCGCCTGATCTCCGACAAGCTCGCAGCCTTCACCTTCTGGGGTTGGCAACTGGTCATCGTGCTGGCTGCGATCAGCCTGCCGATGGGCTGGACCAGTTCGAAAGAATACGCCGAGCTGGAATGGCCGATCGATATCCTGATCACCATTGTCTGGGTCAGCTACGCTGTTGTCTTCTTCGGGACAGTGGCCAAGCGCAAGACCAAGCACATCTATGTGGGCAACTGGTTCTTCGGTGGCTTCATCCTGACCGTGGCGATCCTCCACCTGGTGAACAACCTGGAAATCCCGGTCACCCTGACCAAGTCCTATTCCCTCTACTCCGGCGCCACCGACGCCATGATCCAATGGTGGTACGGCCACAACGCGGTCGGTTTCTTCCTCACCGCCGGCTTCCTGGGGATGATGTATTACTTCGTTCCGAAGCAGGCCGAGCGTCCGGTGTACTCGTATCGGCTGTCCATCGTGCACTTCTGGGCGCTGATCACCCTCTACATCTGGGCCGGTCCACACCACCTGCACTACACCGCCCTGCCCGACTGGGCCCAGTCCCTCGGCATGGTGATGTCTCTGGTACTGCTGGCTCCCAGCTGGGGCGGCATGATCAACGGCATGATGACCCTGTCCGGCGCCTGGCATAAGCTGCGCTCCGACCCCATCCTGCGCTTCCTGGTGGTGTCGCTCGCCTTCTACGGCATGTCCACCTTCGAAGGCCCGATGATGGCCATCAAGACCGTCAACGCCCTCTCCCACTACACCGACTGGACCATCGGCCACGTGCACGCCGGCGCCCTCGGCTGGGTTGCCATGGTGTCGATCGGCTCCCTGTACCACCTGATCCCTAAAGTGTTCGGCCGCGAGCAGATGCACAGCGTCGGCCTGATCAACACCCACTTCTGGCTGGCTACCATCGGTACCGTGCTCTACATCGCCTCCATGTGGGTCAACGGCATTACCCAGGGCCTGATGTGGCGCGCGGTGAACGAGGACGGCACCCTGACTTACTCCTTCGTCGAAGCGCTGGAAGCCAGCCACCCCGGCTTCGTAGTGCGCGTTATCGGCGGCGCGATCTTCTTCAGCGGCATGCTGCTGATGGCCTGGAACACCTGGCGCACCGCCAAGGCCTCCAAGCCCGCTGAATACGACGCCGCTGCGCAGATCCCGCAAGGAGCCCACTGATGAAACAGCACGAGAAACTCGAGAAGAACGTCGGCCTGCTGGCGCTGTTCATGGTGCTCGCCGTCAGCATCGGCGGCCTGGTGCAGATCGTGCCGCTGTTCTTCCAGGACGTGACTAACACCCCGGTCGACGGCATGAAGCCCTATACCGCCCTGCAACTGGAAGGCCGCGACATCTACATCCGAGAAGGCTGCGTAGGCTGCCACTCGCAGATGATCCGTCCGTTCCGTGCCGAAACCGAGCGTTACGGCCACTACTCTGTCGCCGGCGAAAGCGTCTGGGACCACCCCTTCCTGTGGGGCTCCAAGCGTACCGGCCCGGACTTGGCCCGCGTTGGCGGCCGCTACTCCGATGACTGGCACCGTGCGCACCTGTACAACCCGCGCAACGTAGTGCCGGAGTCGAAGATGCCCGCCTACCCCTGGCTGGTGGAGAACACCCTGGACGGCAAGGACACCGCCGCGAAGCTCCGCGCCATGCAGACCCTCGGCGTGCCCTACACCGACGAGGACGTCGCGGGCGCCCAGGCAGCGGTGAAAGGCAAGACCGAGATGGATGCCGTGGTCGCCTACCTGCAGGTGCTGGGCACCAGCCTGAAGAACAAGAGGTAGGGCCATGGACATCGGAACCCTGCGAGGCCTCGGCACCCTGCTGGTGCTGATCGCCACCCTCGGAGTGATCTGCTGGGCCTACAGCGGCAAGCGCAAGGCGAGCTTCGACGAAGCGGCGAATCTGCCCTTCGCCGATGACGACCGGAACGAATCTAGGAGCAACCGCGCATGACCACATTCTGGAGCTGGTACATCTCCCTGCTCACCATCTTCACCCTGCTGGCACTGACCTGGCTGATCTTCGCCACCCGCAGCGGCGAGTCGAAAGGCACTACCGACCAGACCATGGGCCACGCCTTCGACGGCATCGAGGAATATGACAACCCGCTGCCCAAATGGTGGTTCTGGCTGTTCATCGGCACCTTGATCTTCGCTGCAGGCTACCTGGTGCTCTATCCTGGCCTCGGCAACTGGAAAGGCCTCTTCCCCGGCTATGCCGACGGTTGGAACCAGGTATCCCAGTGGCAGCGCGAAGTCAGCAAGGCAGAGCAGCAGTACGGACCGATCTTCGCCCGCTACTCCGCCATGTCCATCGAAGAAGTGGCCAAGGACCCGCAGGCCATGAAAATGGGCGGCCGCCTGTTCGCCACCTATTGCTCCATCTGCCATGGCTCGGACGCCAAGGGCGCCCTGGGCTTCCCCAACCTCACCGACAGCAACTGGCGTTGGGGCGGAGAGCCGGAAACCATCAAGACCACCATCCTTCACGGCCGGATGGCCGCCATGCCGGCCTGGGGTGAAGTACTGGGTGACGCAGGCGTGAAAAACGTCGCCGCCTATGTGCGCCAGGATCTGGCCGGCCTGAAGCTGCCGGAAGACGCCAAGGCCGACGTGGAAGCCGGTAAGTCGCTATTCGCCACTACCTGCGTTGCCTGCCACGGTGCCGAAGGCAAGGGCACGGCCCTCATGGGCGCACCGGACCTGACCCATCCAGCCGGGTGGATCTACGGCTCCAGCCTTGCCCAGCTGCAACAGACCATCCGCCATGGCCGAAACGGCCAGATGCCAGCCCAGCAGGAATACCTGGGTCAGGACAAGGTCCATGTCCTGGCTGCGTACATCTACAACCTCTCCCGCAAGGATCAGGAGCTGGCCGTCAAATAACCACAAAGTCGGAGCGGCGCAGGGAAGCGCAGCTCCAACCTGGCAGCCAGGCTCTCGAGCCGAACTGCAAGCCGCGCAAAATGGCACCCTGAGCCGGGTGCCCAGGACACAGGGAAGTGTCCACCCCTCCTTTTATATAGTGCGACTCAGTGTCGCACCTCTCCGACCAGTTGCACCCTCCTCGCTTTGACATGGGCTAAGCTGCTTTCCAGTCGCCACTTGTCACAACTCCAAGGCGATCCTTCCAGTCACGCGACACATCAGGCTTCGACGGCGCACCGAAGAGAGCCGCCAGCACAGCCGCAAATCCTTGTCCAGTGGGCCTCCCAGCCTGGATTGTGTCGGCTTGTGTCGTTGCAATGGCTACCCTCTTTCTCCATACTTGCCGCCGATTTTTTGTCCCCAAAAAACTCCATTAACCGTGGAACCCCTAGCATGAGCACAGCAATCAGTCAGACTGCTTATAACTATAAGGTGGTCCGCCAGTTCGCCATTATGACGGTGATCTGGGGGGTCATAGGGATGGGTCTAGGCGTGTTCATCGCCGCACAACTCGTGTGGCCGGAACTCAACCTGAACCTGCCTTGGACCTCGTTCGGCCGCCTGCGTCCCCTGCATACCAACGCGGTGATCTTCGCCTTCGGCGGATGCGCACTGTTCGCCACTTCCTACTACGTGGTGCAGCGCACCTGCCAGGCTCGCCTGGTATCCGACAGTCTGGCCGCCTTCACCTTCTGGGGTTGGCAAGCCGTGATCGTGCTGGCAGTCATCACCCTGCCGCTGGGTTACACCTCCTCCAAGGAATACGCCGAGCTCGAGTGGCCGATCGATATCCTCCTGGGTATCGTCTGGATCACCTACGCCGTCGTCTTCTTCGGCACCATCATGAAGCGCAAGACCAAGCACATCTATGTGGGCAACTGGTTCTTCGGCGCCTTCATCCTGGTTACCGCCATGCTGCACATCGTCAACAGCATGGAAATGCCGGTTTACGCCTTCAAGTCGTACTCCATGTACGCCGGCGCTACCGACGCCATGATCCAGTGGTGGTACGGCCACAATGCCGTGGGCTTCTTCCTGACCACCGGCTTCCTGGGGATGATGTACTACTTCGTTCCGAAGCAGGCCGAGCGTCCGATCTACTCCTATCGCCTGTCCATCGTGCACTTCTGGGCGCTGATCACCCTGTACATCTGGGCCGGTCCGCACCACCTGCACTACACCGCCCTGCCGGATTGGGCCCAGTCCCTCGGCATGGCCATGTCCCTGATTCTGCTGGCTCCGAGCTGGGGTGGCATGATCAACGGCATGATGAGCCTGTCCGGCGCCTGGCATAAGCTGCGTTCCGACCCCATCCTGCGCTTCCTGGTGGTTTCCCTGGCCTTCTACGGCATGTCCACCTTCGAAGGCCCGATGATGGCCATCAAGACCGTCAACGCCCTCTCCCACTACACCGACTGGACCATCGGCCACGTACACGCCGGCGCTCTCGGCTGGGTAGCGATGATCTCCATCGGCTCCCTGTACCACCTGATTCCGAAGGTGTTCGCTCGTGAGCAGATGCACAGCGTCGGCCTGATCAACGCCCACTTCTGGCTGGCCACCATCGGTACCGTGCTGTACATCGCCTCCATGTGGGTGAACGGCATCACCCAGGGCCTGATGTGGCGCGCAGTCAACGAAGACGGCACCCTCACCTACTCCTTCGTGGAAGCCCTGGAAGCCAGCCACCCGGGTTACCTGGTGCGCATGATCGGCGGCGCCTTCTTCGTGACCGGCATGCTGCTGATGGCCTACAACACCTACCGCACCGTACGTGCTGCCAAGCCGGCTGAATACGACGCCGCTGCGCAGATCCCGCAAGGAGCTCACTAATGAAGCAACACGAATTAGTCGAGAAGAACATCGGCCTGCTGGCCCTGTTCATGGTGATCGCCGTGAGCATCGGTGGCCTGGTGCAGATCGTGCCGCTGTTCTTCCAGGACGTGACTAACACTCCGGTCGAAGGCATGAAGCCGCGTACCGCACTGGAACTCGAAGGCCGTGACATCTACATCCGCGAAGGCTGCGTAGGCTGCCACTCGCAGATGGTCCGTCCGTTCCGTGCCGAAACCGAACGTTACGGCCACTACTCCGTCGCCGGCGAAAGCGTCTGGGACCACCCCTTCCTGTGGGGCTCCAAGCGTACCGGTCCGGACCTGGCCCGCGTTGGCGGCCGCTACTCCGACGACTGGCACCGTGCGCACCTGTACAACCCGCGCAACGTAGTGCCGGAGTCGAAGATGCCGGCTTATCCGTGGCTGGTTGAGAACAAGCTCGACGGCAAGCACACCGGCGACAAGATGGAAGCTCTGCGCAAGCTGGGCGTGCCCTACACCGACGAAGACATCGCCGGCGCCAAGGCAGCAGTCAAAGGCAAGACCGAAATGGATGCCGTCGTGGCATACCTGCAAGGTCTGGGCACCGCTATCAAGAACAAACGGTAACGCAAGATGGACATCGGGACTCTCCGCGGCATAGGTACCTTCATCGTTTTCGTCGCCTTCATCGGCGTCGTGCTCTGGGCCTATAGCAGCAAGCGCAAAAGCAGCTTCGACGAAGCGGCCAATCTGCCCTTCGCGGATGAGCCGCCCAAATCCTCCGAGCGCGACGAGCAAGCTTCTAGGAGTAACAAAGAATGACTTCGTTCTGGAGTTGGTACGTAACCCTGCTCACCAGCGCTACGCTGGTGGCGCTGACCTGGCTGATCTTCGCCACCCGCAAGGGCCAGCGTCAGGAAAGCACCGAAGAAACTGTCGGCCATGCCTTCGACGGCATCGAGGAATATGACAACCCGCTGCCCAAGTGGTGGTTCATGCTGTTCGTCATCACCCTGATCTTCGCCGTCGGCTACCTGGTCATGTACCCGGGCATGGGCAACTGGAAGGGCATTTTCCCCGGCTACGGCGAAGTGACCGAAGGCAAGCCGTTCGCTAACGGCCAGAGCGGCTGGACCGGCGTGCACCAGTGGGAAAAGGAGATGGACAAGGCCGATAAGGAATACGGTCCGATCTTCGCCAAGTACGCTGCCATGCCGATCGAGGAAGTGGCCCAGGACCCGAAAGCCCTGAAAATGGGCGGCCGCATGTTCGCGTCCTACTGCTCCGTGTGCCACGGCTCCGACGCCAAGGGCGCCTACGGCTTCCCGAACCTGACCGACCACGACTGGCGCTGGGGTGGCGAAGCCGCCACCATCAAGACCACCATCCTGGGTGGCCGTCACGGCGTGATGCCGGCTTGGGGCGAAGTCATCGGCGACCAGGGCGTACGCGACGTTGCCGCCTTCCTGCGCGTGACCCTGCACGGTCGCGAGTTGCCGAAGGACGTGAAGGCTGATCCGGAAGCTGGCAAGGCCATCTTCGCTGCCAACTGCGTGGCTTGCCACGGTGCGGAAGCCAAGGGCACCCCGGCTATGGGTGCGCCGAACCTGACCCACCCGAACGCCTTCATCTACGGCAGCAGCTACGCTCAGCTGCAACAGACCATCCGCTACGGTCGCCAAGGCACCATGCCTGCCCAGGAGCAAGTCCTCGGCAACGACAAGGTGCACCTGCTGGCTGCCTACGTTTACAGCCTGTCGCAGAAACCTGCTGCAGAAGCTGAAGCCAAGTAATACCCTCGCCTGCCATGCGCGACGCACTGTCGCACATGGCAGGCCGCTATCAGGCGTACCATATATAGCGGACTAGAGAGACTCGGACCGGCAATGCACTGGTCAGAGCACCTGAAACCGCCGTGGTATGAGAACGATGAGCGAACAGATTCCCGTCAAGAACGTCACCCCTCCCCCTGCCAAGGGCGGTGAATCCACCGACCTCTACGCCAGCCGCGAAAAGATCTACACCCGAGCCTTCACTGGGCTGTTCCGCAACCTGCGGATGACCGGCGGCGCCTTTCTCTTCCTGCTCTATTTCGGCACCGTGTGGCTCAACTGGAACGATCGCCAGGCTGTCTGGTGGAACCTCCCCGAGCGCAAGTTCTACATCTTCGGCGCCACCTTCTGGCCCCAGGATTTCGTCCTACTCTCCTGGTTGCTGATCATCTGCGCCTTCGGCCTGTTCTTCATTACCGTATTCGCTGGACGTGTCTGGTGCGGCTACACCTGCCCGCAGAGCGTCTGGACCTGGATCTTCATGTGGTGCGAAAAGGTCACCGAGGGTGACCGCAACCAGCGCATGAAGCTCGACAAGGCCCCAATGAGCGGCCAGAAAATCCTGCGCAAGTCCGCCAAGCATGGCCTCTGGCTGTTGATCGGCTTCGCTACCGGCATGACCTTCGTCGGCTACTTCACCCCGGTCCGCGAACTGGTCATCGAATTCTTCACCGGCAACGCCAGTGGCTGGGCCTACTTCTGGGTCGGATTCTTCACCCTGGCGACCTACGGCAACGCCGGCTGGCTGCGCGAGCAGGTGTGCATCTACATGTGCCCCTACGCCCGCTTCCAGAGCGTGATGTTCGACAAGGACACCCTGATCGTCTCCTATGACCCGCGCCGCGGCGAGTCCCGTGGCCCGCGCAAGAAAGGCATCGACTACAAGGCCCAGGGCCTCGGTGACTGCATCGACTGCACCATGTGCGTCCAGGTCTGCCCCACCGGCATCGACATCCGTGACGGCCTGCAGATCGAATGCATCGGTTGCGCCGCCTGCATCGACGCCTGCGACAGCATCATGGAGAAGATGAACTACCCGAAAGGCCTGATCAGCTACACCACCGAGCACAACCTCAACGGTCAGACGACTCACCTGATGCGCCCGCGCCTGATCGGTTACGCTATCGCCCTCGTCGCCATGATCGGCCTCTTCGCTTATGCCGTGGCCATCCGTTCCCTGGTGGAGCTGGACGTGATCAAGGACCGCGTGCTGTTCCGTGAAAACGAACAGGGCCGGATCGAGAACGTCTACACCCTGAAAATCATGAACAAGTCCCAGGCGGACCAGACCTTCGTCATCGACGCTGAAGGCCTCGACGGCCTGGTCTACGAAGGCAAGCGCGAAGTGCGCGCCGACGCTGGCGAAGTGCTTTCGGTGCCGGTGGAACTGTCCATCGAGCCCGACCAGTTGCCGTCCAGCACCAACAAGATCCTCTTCCGCGTCCACAGTGCGGATGACCCGAGTATCAAGACCGACGCTGACAGCCGCTTCATCGGCCCCAGCGTCCGCTAGCAAACGGAAGACCCATGCAGTCCGAAACTCCCAGCCCCTGGTACAAGCAACCCTGGCCCTGGTTCATCCTCGGCATCCTCGGCACCTCCGTGGTGCTGGGCACCACCATGCTGGTGATTGCCACCAAGAACCCGCCAAGCCTGGTCTCCGACAACTATTACGAAGTCGGCAAAGGCATCAACACCTCGCTGGAACGCGAGAACCTCGCCAAACAACTCGGCATGCAGGCCAGCCTGCAAGTGAATGAAGCCAATGGCGAAGTCGACCTGGATCTGGTGGGTGAAAGCCGCCCGCAGCAACTGGTGCTGAGCCTGCTCTCCCCTACCCAGCCGGAAAAGGACCGTCGCGTCGTCCTCCAGCCCCAGGCCGACGGTCGTTACCGTGGTCATCTGCAGGACCCCGTCAGCGGCCGCCGTTTCGTCGAACTGATCGGCCAGGAGCACGGGCAGGATTGGCGTCTGTTCGAGGAAGAAACCCTCGACAAGGGCAGCGTTATCCGCCTCGGCGAATAAGCGCATGAGTGCACCGCTTCCCTGCTACCACTGTGGTTTGCCGGTTCCGGCCGGCAGCCGTTTCGAGGCCCGCGTGCTGGGAGAGACGCGGGCCATGTGCTGTCCGGGATGCCAGGCCGTGGCCGAAGCCATCGTCGACGGCGGCCTGGAGAACTACTACCGCCACCGCAGCGACACCGCCCCCAACCCCGACGCCCTGCCCCGCGAACTGCCCGACGAGCTGGCGCTTTACGACCGCGCCGAAGTCCAGCAGCCCTTCGTCCAGCATCAGGGCGAGCTGAGCGAAACCTGCCTGCTGATCGAAGGCATCAACTGCGCCGCCTGCGGCTGGCTGATCGAGAAACACCTGAAGACCCTGCCGGGTATTGCCGACGCCAGCCTCAACCTGTCCAACCATCGCCTGCAAGTGCGCTGGTCCGACAGCCAGATTCCGTTGAGCCAGTTGCTCAAGGAGCTGCGCAAGATCGGTTACGCCGGCCACCCCTACAAGGCGGATGAAGCCGCCGAACGCCTGGCCAACGAGAATCGCCGCGCCATGCGCCAGCTTGGCGTCGCCGGCCTGCTCTGGATGCAGGTGATGATGGCCGCCATGGCCACCTGGCCGGAGTTCAACATCGACCTATCCCCCGAGCTGGATACCATCCTGCGCTGGGTCAGCCTGTTCCTCACCACCCCCATCGTCTTCTACTGCTGCGGGCAGTTCTTCCGGGGTGCCCTGCGCGACCTGCGCACCCGCCACCTGACCATGGATGTCTCCGTCTCCCTGGCCATCGGCGGTGCCTACGTCGCCGGTATCTGGTCCACGGTGACCGGCGTCGGCGAGCTGTACTTCGACGCCGTCGGCATGTTCGCCCTGTTCCTGCTGGCGGGCCGCTACCTGGAACGTCGCGCCCGGGAGCGCACCGCTGCAGCCACTGCGCAACTGGTCAACCTGTTGCCGGCATCCTGCCTGCGCCTGGACGCCAAAGGACATAGCGAACGCATCCTGCTCAGCGAGCTGAAAGTCGGCGACCGCGTCCTGGTACCACCGGGCTCGTTGCTTCCGGCAGACGGAACGATCCTTTCCGGCCAGTCCAGCGTCGACGAATCGCTGCTCACCGGTGAATACCTGCCCCATGCTCGCGGTGAAGGCGATACCGTCACCGCCGGCACACTCAACGTCGAAGGTCCGCTGACCATCGACGTCCAGGCCCTGGGCGACGATACCCGCCTTTCCGCCATCGTCCGCCTGCTGGAGCGCGCCCAGGCAGACAAGCCTCGACTGGCCGAAGTAGCCGACAAGGTCGCCCAGTGGTTCCTGATCTTCATCCTTGCGGCAGCCGCCATCGTCGGCATCGCCTGGTGGGAGATCGATCCGGATCGTGCCTTCTGGGTCGTACTTTCCCTGCTGGTGGCCACCTGCCCCTGCGCCCTCGCCCTGGCCACCCCGACCGCACTCACAACCGCCACGGGGAGCTTGCACAAACTCGGCCTGCTACTGACCCGTGGCCACGTACTGGAGGGTCTGAAGCAGATCGACACGGTGATCTTCGACAAAACCGGCACCCTGACTGAAGGCCGCTTGACCCTGAGCGCCATCCACCCGCTGGGCGCGCTGGATCGCGATACCTGCCTGGGGCTGGCCGCGGCCCTCGAGAACCGTTCGGAACACCCCATCGCCCGTGCTTTTGGCCGAGCACCGCAAGCAGCCGATCTGGTGGAAAGCGTGCCCGGTCGAGGGTTGGAGGGTCGTGTTGGCGAACGACGCCTGCGTATTGGCCAACCCAGCTTCGTCGCCGAACTCTGCGGCATGACGGCACCCGATATCCCCGGCGACCAGGGTCAGTGGCTACTGCTGGGAGATGAACAGGGGCTCCTGGCCTGGTTCGTCCTCGACGACCGTCTGCGGGACGATGCCCCCGCGCTGCTGGATGCCTGCCGTGCACAAGGCTGGAAAATCCTGCTGCTGTCCGGCGACAGTTCGCCCATGGTGAGCGGCATCGCCCAGCAGTTGGGCATCGACGATGCCCGGGGCGGTCTGACGCCAGATGCCAAGCTGGAAGTCCTGCATCAACTCCATCAGCAGGGCCACAAGGTGCTGATGCTGGGTGACGGGGTCAACGACGTGCCGGTCCTGGCCGGCGCGGACATCAGCGTCGCGATGGGCAGCGCTACCGACCTGGCCAAGACCAGCGCCGATGCCGTGCTGCTGTCCAATCGACTGGACAGCCTGGTACAGGCGTTCTCCCTGGCCCGCCGGACCCGCCGCATCATCATCGAGAACCTGGCCTGGGCGACCCTGTACAATGGCCTGGTGCTGCCTTTCGCCGCCCTGGGTTGGATCACCCCGCTCTGGGCAGCATTCGGCATGTCGGTCAGCTCGCTGCTGGTGGTGGTCAACGCCCTGCGCCTGGCCCGCACCTGACCCACGCAAATCAATCGGAGTCCCTGATGCCAGCGCTTTACGTACTGATCCCGGTCGCCATCGGCCTGGTCGGTTTCGCCATCTGGCTGTTCTTCTGGGCCGTGGACAGCGGCCAGTACGACGACCTGGACGGCCCGGCCCATAGCATCCTCTTCGACGACGAAGACCCCAAGCACCAGGCCGGTATCGCCGAAGCCGAGGGCAGCAATAAGGACAAGACGGACAAGCAGGACAAGCCCCGTGGCTGAACTCGCTCCCCTGCTGCTCTCCGCGCTCATCCTCGGCCTCCTTGGCGGCGGCCACTGCCTGGGCATGTGCGGCGGCCTGATGGGCGCCCTCACCCTGGCCATTCCGCCGGAACAGCGCGCCCGCCGCCTGCGCCTGCTGCTGGCCTACAACCTTGGCCGCATCCTCAGCTATGCCATCGCAGGCCTGCTCATCGGCCTCGCCGGCTGGGCCATCGCCAGCAGTCCGGCCGCCATGGCCCTGCGGGTAGTGGCAGCCCTGCTGCTGATCTGCATGGGCCTCTACCTGGCCGGCTGGTGGAGCGGCCTGACCCGCATCGAAGCCCTTGGCCGCGGCCTCTGGCGCCACATCCAGCCTGCGGCGCGCAAGCTGCTGCCGGTATCCACCCTGCCCCGCGCACTGCTGCTGGGCGGACTCTGGGGCTGGCTGCCCTGTGGCCTGGTCTACAGCACCCTGCTCTGGTCCGCCAGCCAGGGGTCGGCGACCGACAGCGCACTGCTGATGCTCGCCTTCGGCATTGGCACGCTGCCAGTTCTGATCGCCACCGGCCTGGCCGCCGAACGCCTGACCGCCCTGCTGCGCAAACGCGGCGTGCGAATCGCCGGCGGCCTTCTGGTGATCCTCTTCGGCCTCTGGACACTGCCCGGCCCGCACCAGACCTGGTTGATGGGACACGGCAGCCACGGCAGCTCCGCCAGCAGCGGGCACCAGCACAGCCATTGAATGGTCTTGATACAAATCAAGATCGCCCTGACGGGGGCCCCCTAGACTCCCTGGCACTGACAGCCAAACCGGGGACCCCCGCATGCTCGACAACATTCGCTGGGACGCCGGCCTGATCCGCCGCTACGACACCCCAGGCCCCCGCTATACCTCCTACCCCACCGCCGTGCAGTTCAACCACAAGGTGGGCTCCTTCGACCTGCTCCATGCCCTGCGCGATAGCCGCAAGGCCCGCCGGGCACTGTCGCTGTACGTTCACGTGCCGTTCTGCGCGAACATCTGCTACTACTGCGCCTGTAACAAGGTCATCACCAAGGACCGCGGCCGCGCCCTGCCCTACCTTGAGCGCCTGGAGCGGGAAATCGAGCTCATCGCGTGCCACCTCGATCCGCAACAAAGAGTCGAGCAACTCCATTTCGGCGGCGGCACCCCGACCTTCCTGAGCCACGATGAGCTGCGCCGGCTCATGGGCCATCTGCGCAAACACTTCAATCTGCTGGACGACGACTCCGGCGACTACGGTATCGAGATCGACCCGCGCGAAGCCGACTGGTCCACCATGGGCCTGCTCCGTGATCTGGGTTTCAACCGCGTCAGTCTCGGCGTGCAGGACCTCGACCCTGCCGTGCAGCGCGCCGTCAACCGCATGCAGAGCCTCGAAGAGACCCGCGCCATCGTCGAAGCCGCGCGCACCCTGCAATACCGTTCATTGAACCTGGACCTGATCTACGGACTGCCCAAGCAGACCCCGGACAGCTTCGCCCGCACCGTTGACGAGGTGATCGCCCTGCAGCCGGACCGACTCTCGGTGTTCAACTATGCGCACCTGCCAGAGCGCTTCCTGCCGCAACGGAGGATTCGCAGTGAGGACCTGCCCAGCCCCGGACAGAAGCTGGAAATGCTCCAGCGCAGCATCGAGCAGTTGAGCGCCGCCGGTTATCGCTACATCGGCATGGACCACTTCGCCCTGCCGGACGACGAACTGGCCATCGCCCAGGAAGACGGCCGCCTGCAGCGCAATTTCCAGGGCTACACCACACACGGCCATTGCGACCTGATCGGTCTAGGGGTGTCCGCCATCAGCCAGATCGGCGACCTCTACTGCCAGAACACCGTGCAGCTAAACGACTACCAGAACGCCCTGGAGCAGAACCTGCTGGCCACCAACCGGGGGCTGGTCTGCGACGAGGATGACCGCATCCGGCGTGCAGTCATCCAGCAATTGATCTGCGAGTTCGAACTGGATTTCAGCAGCATCGAATCCCGCTTCAACATCGAATTCAGAGGCTATTTCGACGAAATCTGGCCTCAACTCCAGCAAATGCACCAGGATCGACTGATCGACCTCAGTGACGGCCGGATAGACGTACTGCCTGCCGGCCGCCTGCTGGTTCGCTCGCTGTGCATGCTGTTCGACGTCCACCTCGCGGGGCAGAACCAGCAGCGCTTCTCCCGCGTCATCTGAGCCGCCTCAGGCGGCGAGCAACTGGCCGAGCTCTACCGCCTGCTCGTCGCTGAGGTCGGATTCACGGACCAGCTTCGCCAGGTTGAGGTTGGCGCTGCTCAGGGCGCTCTGCAGCGACGTGAGCTGACTACGCAGGGCCTCCATGCGCTGGGTGCGGGTTTCGTCATCGAGGCTCTGGTCGCTTGCGATGGCCTCCAGCTCCGCCCGACGCTCCGCAATCTGTGCCTTGAGCTCGCGGATCATCTTCAGCAGCTCCTTGATACCGTCCGGCAGGCTACTTTTCTCGATGTCGTCATTCTTCTGAGCTCCGCTGGGTTTGCCCAGATCCGACAGGCTGACGCGTATGCCCTGACGCACGGCATCGGCGTCCACCGGCTCACCTTCCCGGCGTGCGACCTGTCGCCGCACCGCCTCGGCCACATTGGAAATCATGCGGTTGGTGTCCAAGCGCAACATAGGCTGCTCCTTGCCTGAATTTCGCCCCCGATATCGGCCCGTGCCGGCGAAACTTGAGCAACAAGTCAGGTAGGCTTTTTCTGGCCGTTGCATACACCCTGCGTTACCCTTACGAGCATTGTGTGTATGTCTTGCAAGGAATTGCCCATGTCCGAAATCATCAAGGTGCGCAACGTACCCCAGGCCCACTGCAAGGACTGCAGCCTGGCCGCCCTTTGCCTCCCCCTGTCCCTGAACATGGAGGACATGGACGCGCTGGACGATATCGTCAAACGCGGCCGCCCGCTGAAGAAGGGCGAACTCCTGTTCCGCCAGGGTGATGCCTTCGGCTCCGTCTTCGCTGTGCGCTCTGGCGCCCTCAAGACCTTCACCGTCACCGACACGGGCGAAGAACAGATCACCGGCTTCCACCTGCCCAGCGAACTGGTGGGCCTTTCCGGCATGGATACCGAGCTCTACCCGGTCTCCGCCCAAGCCCTGGAAACCACTTCGGTGTGCGAAATCCCCTTCGAGCGCCTCGATGAGCTTTCGGTCCAGCTGCCGCAGCTGCGCCGCCAGCTGATGCGCGTGATGAGCCGCGAGATCCGTGATGACCAGCAGATGATGCTGCTCTTGTCCAAGAAGACCGCCGACGAGCGTATCGCCACCTTCCTGGTCAACCTCTCTGCGCGCTTCCGCGCCCGTGGCTTCTCCGCCAACCAGTTCCGCCTGGCCATGTCGCGCAACGAAATCGGCAACTACCTGGGGCTGGCGGTGGAAACCGTTTCCCGCGTGTTCACCCGCTTCCAACAGGCCAACCTGATCGCCGCCGAAGGCAAGGAAGTGCACATCCTCGACCCCATCGAACTCTGTGCCATGGCTGGCGGGAGCATCGAAAGCTGACCCTCGCGAGCCCACCGTCCTGGTGGGCTCGCCCGTTCCATCCCGCCCTTTTTCGCAGGCATCATTGATGATCTTCGACGACTTCTCCATCAAGACACTGATCCGCCCTGTCCCGGACTTCCCCAAGCCCGGCGTGGTATTCCGCGACATCACTCCGCTGTTCCAGTCGCCCCGAGCCCTGCGTCTGGTGGCCGACAGTTTCATCCAGCGTTACGTCGAGGCCGACTTCAGCCACATCGGCGCCATGGACGCCCGTGGATTCCTGATCGGCTCGATCATCGCCTACGAACTCAACAAACCCCTGGTTCTGTTCCGCAAACAGGGCAAGCTGCCGGCCGACGTGCTTTCCGAGCCCTACCAGACCGAGTACGGCGAAGCTTTCCTCGAAGTGCACAGCGACAGCCTGTGCGACGGCGACAAAGTGCTGATCTTCGATGACCTGATCGCCACCGGCGGCACCCTGCTGGCCGCCGCCCGCCTGGTTCGCCGCATGGGCGCCAGCGTGTACGAAGCCGCCGCTATCATCGACCTGCCCGAACTGGGCGGTTCCGAGCGCCTGGCCGACGCCGGCATCCCCACCTTCGCCCTCACTGCTTTCGCCCTCGACGAGCGTTGATCGGCGCGCGGGTCCGCACCGGCGGACCCGCCCCAACTGAAGCACGGCCACCCTGCCCGGGTTACATCCCTGCCGCCCGGCGTTACTCCTCTCCCCAACTCCCGCCGCAATCACCCGCCGAAAGTTGGCGCCCAGGCCCTCGCGCCTGCCCCTGTGATCCTCAATAGTTACATCGACTGATGGCACGGTCGTCGTGCCCACCGATAACAACAAATGGATGGCTCGCAGAGCCCGAGAGGATCCCCGCATGACAGCCAGCGCCAGCGCTCCCCTGCCCAAGGCCAACTTCCCCGTTCGCCGCATGGACTTCAGCTTCGCGTCGACCCAGAAGTACTGGTGGAGCGGCGACCCTTTCATGACCCACTTCATGAACAACCTCTCCTCGCTCTTCCCCTACGGCGAGAAGTTCTTCGTCGACAGCGTGCGCGCCGTACGTGACCAGGTCAGCGATCCGCAGCTGCAGAAGGACATCAGTGCCTTCATCGGCCAGGAAGCCATGCACTCCAAGGAACACGCGACCTACAACGACTACGCCGCCGAACACGGCATCGACCTGGAGCGCCTGGAACTGCGCATCAAGGTGCTGCTGGAATGGGTCACCCGCTTCACTACCCGGAAGCAACGCCTGGCGGCCACCTGCGCCCTGGAACACTTCACCGCCACCATGGCCGAGCAACTGCTGCGCCGGGAAGACATCAACACCCAGATGGACGACCCGAAGATGTACAAGCTGTGGATGTGGCACGCCATCGAGGAAAACGAGCACAAGGCGGTCTGCTACGACGCGTACAACGCCATCGGCGGCGGCTACCTGATCCGTACCATCACCATGGCACTGACTACCTTCCTGTTCTTCGGCGTGATCATGACCTTCCAGGTCCATCTGATGCGCAAGGACGGCCAGCTCTTCAATTGGCGCAGCTGGGCCCGCGGCCTCAAGACCCTGCTCGGCCCGCGCAATGGCTACTTCCCGAAGATGATCAAGCCGTACCTGGACTACTACCGCCCCGGGTTCCACCCCTTCGACCACGAAACCAAGGCGCTGGAGAAACGCTGGAAGGAACGCCTGGGCTTCAACGGCTGAATCGCGCAATCCTCCCTGTGGGAGCGAATTCATTCGCGAATGAATTCGCTCCCACAGGGATCGCCCAAAAGCGCTTCACCCCTCCTCGAAATACTCCGCGAAGAACCCGTCCAGCTCGCCCTCGTAGCTATCCAGCGAGTACAGGGTGTCGGCTGCAAGCAGATCCAGCAGGATCAGCCCGTTGAGGCTGGAATCCTCCTCAGCGGCGGCGCGCAGGCGCCCGGCCATTCCCAGGTTGACCAGGCGCAGGTTGCGGTACAGCTCGCGCAGCCCGTCCATGTCCCAGTCGGGCTCCAGCCCACGCTGGCGGCGCAGATGCTGGCCCAGCAGGTAAGTGCCCAGCGAGCGATACAGGGTTTCCGCCGAGGTGCTGAACGGCCAGTGGAACCACGCCATCGCCCGCAGCATCCGGGTATGGGGGCAACCGCTGGTCGCCCCGAGCAGCCCCAGCAGCGAACCCAGGGCCCTCTGCAACGTGGTCTGCTGGCGAATCTCCCGCCCCCGCCAGAACACCGCCATCTGCACTTCCTCATAGGAGAGTGAGCGCGCCAGCACCGCCACCGGCCGCGCCAGTGCCAATGCAAAGGGGCAGTCGCGCACCTCTGCAGCGTTCAGCGGGCAATGGCTGCACTGCTGGAAACCCAGCAGCGCCCATTCCGGTCCGGTCTCCACGCGGCCGCTCGTGCCTGCCAGGTCCACCTCGTGAACCCAGAGGCGGCCATCCGGAAAGCCGAACTCGTAGCGCACCCGTTCATCAGCCCTCGGCTCCAGCCCCATGGTCTACCCTTGCCTTCCTGTTGAAGGGAAATGTCGGCGCCGTCCCACACGTTTTTCGACAGGATTCAGACGCCCAAAATCTGTCATACACTTCGTACAACAAAGTAGGACACGAGCCGGAATTCAACCCTGCCAACCGTTCCACAGCAAAAAAAGCGGGCGACATCATGGAAAGCAGCCCTTTGGATCTTGCCGGAGCCCTGGTTGAACAGATCGAGGTGGGCGTCATCGTCCTCGACCCAGGTCTGCACGTCCTTCACTGGAACGAATTCGTCAGTCAGCGCAGCGGCAAGGCCCTCGGCCCTGCCGTAGGGCAGCTCCTGACCTACGTCTTCCCGGAAGCGGATACACCTCGACTCGCCCAGATGGTGGCCAAGGCTCGCGATCAGGGCCTGCATGCGTACACCCACTGGCGCGAAGACCCTTACCTGATCCAGCTGCCCTACAGCCCCGAAGGCCAGGTGACGCCGCTACGCCTGCAGAGCACCCTGCTCTTTCCCTTCGACTGCCAGGGTGAACGCTGCTTCGGCCTGCTGCTATACGACACCACCGAGTTTGCCCGTTCCAACGAGCAACTGGCCGCCGCCCTCAACGCCCTGGGCAGCAAGCAGCTGGAGCAGGAACAACTGATCCACAAGCTGGAGAAGGCCAACGCCCAACTGCTGCAATCGGAGAAGCTCGCCGCCATCGGCCAACTCGCGGCCGGTGTCGCCCACGAGATCAACAACCCCATCGGCTACGTCTTCTCCAACCTCAAGACCCTCAGCGGCTACGTCAACGACCTGCTGCGCATCGTCGACGCGGTTGACGGCGTCGGCAGCCTGGAAGAACTGCAACAGCTCAAGCGCAGCCTGGAATACGACTACATCCGCAACGACGTCGAAGCCCTGATCCACGAATCCGAAGACGGCATCGAGCGGGTCAAGAAGATCATCACCGCCCTCAAGGACTTCTCCCACATCGAGGAAGAGGAATTCCACGCCGCCGACCTGCACAAGGGCTTCGACAGCACCCTCAACCTGGTCAACAACGAGCTCAAGTACAAGGCCGAAGTGGTGCGCGAGTACGGCGAACTGCCGCTGGTGGAATGCATCCCCTCGCAAATCAACCAGGTGGTGATGAACCTGCTGATCAACGCCGCCCACGCCATCGAGAGCTTCGGCCGCATCACCCTGCGCAGCGGCCACCAGGGCGACTGGATCTGGCTGGAGGTGGAAGACAACGGCAAGGGCATCGACCCGAGCATCCTCAACCGCATCTACGAACCCTTCTTCACCACCAAGCCGGTAGGCAAAGGCACGGGGCTCGGCCTCGCGCTCTCCTACAACATCGTGCAGAAGCACAACGGGCGCATTGAGGTCGTCAGCCATCCCGGCCATGGCACCCGCTTCCGCGTCTGGCTGCCCCGGCACCAGCCCCAAGCCAGCGGGGTGCAGGCATGAGCGAAGCCCAGCGCCGCCCCACCCTGCTGCTGGTGGACGACGAAGAGCACATTCTCAGCGCCCTGCGCCGCGTCCTGCGTGGCGAACCCTATGAACTGCTCACCGCCACCGGCGGCAATGAGGCCCTCGCCGTGCTGGCCGCGAATGACGTCGACCTGGTGGTTTCCGACGCCCGCATGCCCGGCCTCGACGGCCCCGCCCTGCTGGCCGAAGTGCAGCAGCGCTGGCCGGGCACCCTGCGCCTGATGCTCACCGGTGCCACCGACCTGGACACCAGCATCCGCGCCATCAACCAGGGGCAGATCTACCGCTACCTGGGCAAACCCTGGAATGACGACGAGCTGCGTTTCACCCTGCGCCAGGCCCTGGCCCACCAGCATGCCGAGCGCGAGCACCAGCGCCTGGAACGCCTCACCCTGGAACAGAACCACCGCCTGCAGGAACTCAACGCCAGCCTGGAGCAGCGGGTCCGCGACCGCACCGCCGAGCTGCAACAGACCGCCGACATGCTCGACCTGGCCTACGACGAGTTGCGGCGCAGCTACGTGACCGCCACCGAAGTCTTTTCTTCCCTGCTCACCCAGCGCCTGCCGGGCGACAAGCAAGGCAATGCACAGGTCATCGCCCTGGTGCGCGCCTTCGCCGGCGAACACCAGCTGGCGGAGACGGAAAGCCGCGACCTGGCCATGGCCGCCGCGCTCTACAACCTCGGCAAGCTGACCTGGGACGACCACCTGCTCAACCGCCCCAGTGACCTGCTGCACCGCGAGGAGCGCGAGCGTTACTGCCGCTATCCGCTGCAGGGGGAAAGCCTGCTGATGGCCCTGGAGCCGCTACACGATGCCGGGCGGCTGATCCGCCATCACCAGGAACGCTGGAACGGCACCGGCTTCCCCGACCAGTTGCACGGCGAGGCCATCCCCTTCGGTGCCCGCCTGCTGAAGCTCGCGGTGGACTTCGTCGAGCTGCAATGCGGCCAGGTACTGCAACGTCCGCTGCCGCGCCAGGAAGCCCTGCAATTCCTTGCCCGCTATTCCGGACGCCTCTATGACCCGGAGCTGTGCAAGCAATTCATCGACCTTTGCACCCGTTGCGCGCCGGACCTCCTGGAGACCGACCCCAGCATTCTCGCGGTGGACACCCGCCGGCTGGAACCGGGCATGGTCCTGGCCCGCAACCTCCAGGCCGACAGCGGCATGCTCCTGCTCAACGCCGGCAAGCAGCTCAGCCGCACCCTGATCGACAAGCTCATCGCCTTCGAGGCCAGCGAAGGCGCGCGCTACACCCTCCACGTCCGCCAGCCCGAGGCTGACGCGATCCCGGCCAAGGAGCAGCCCCAATGATCAAGATCCAGCTGGTGGACGACGAGCCCCATATCCTCAGCGCCCTGCAACGTCTTCTGCGGCCACAGGGCTGGGTCCTGCACCCCTTCGACAACCCCGAGGCCGCGCTGTCGGCACTGGCCGAGCACCGCTACGCCGTCATCGTCTGCGACCTCAACATGCCGCAACTGGACGGCCTGACCTACCTGCAGTTCGCCCGTCAGCGCCAGCCCGAAGCCCTGCGCATGCTGCTCAGCGCCCACGGTGACCGCGCCACGCTGATGCAGGCGATCAATCGCGCCGAGGTCTATCGCTTCCTTTCCAAACCCTGGGAGAACTACGAAATCGAAAGCGCCCTGCAGGCCGCCGTCGACCTCTATCAATTGCGCGACGAGAATCGCCGACTGCTGGAACAGGTAAGCGGCCAGCAGAACACCCTCGACCGCCAGCGCCGCGAACTGCTGCGCCTGGAGACCGAGCATCCGGGTCTGACCCGCGTGCGCCGCGATGCCGACGGCGCCGTGCTGCTGGAGGGCTATGACCTGGATGACTGACCACCGTCAGCCAGGACAGCCCCAGCCAACGGACCGGCACGACACCATGGCCAACAACAACCGCGACCTCGGCTACCAGGCCTACCTGCATTGCCTGGCCTTCGCCCTCATGGCGCTGGGCGTCATCAGCCTGGGCGCCTTCCTGGCCAACACCAGCCCCGCACGCCATGAACTGGTGCTGCTGCCCGATAGCGCCCTGATCACCCTGTTCGCCGGTATCGCGCTGCTGGGCGCCACCCGTAGCCTGCGCCGCACCTCACTGCTGGCGGGCCTGGCGCTGATCGCCCTGGCCGGTTACAGCCTCGGGCACAACGTGCTGGCCGGCGGCAGCGACCAGGGCCGCTCGCTGGTCAGTGGCTACTTTCGGATTCGCAGCGAGCTGGCCATAGTCGCCTGCCTGTTCGGCCTGGCCATGCTCCTGGCGGTCACGCGCCAGGGTGGGCGATGGCTCAGCCAGGTCTGCGGCCTCACCCTGTTCGGCCTGGCCCTGCTCTCGCAGCTCTCCCTGCTAGGCGCCGAGTACGGCCTGCCGCGCTTCGCCTTCCGGCCGGAATCCGGGCACGTCGCCAATCTGTTCATCGCCCTGCTCGGCGCTGCGGTGCTGATGCTCTGTGCGCTGCCCGAAGAACACAGGCGCCTGCTCGATCGGCGCAGCATGGCCACCGGTGTGATGGGCGCAGTCACCACCTGCATCGGCTGGTACCTGCTCAGCCTGAACGAAGTCTCCACCCTCGGCGCCCATAGCCACCAGCTGCTGCTGCGCGCCCAGTCGTCCATCGAAAACACTGTCACCGTGCGCCGGCAACTGGTCCAGCGCATGGCCGAACGCTGGCAGAGCCTGCACGGCATGCCACCAGAGAGCCTCTGGCAGCAGGAGGTCGACAGCTACCTGCGTGACTTCCCCAACCTCAATCTGATCGCCGTGCTGGACGCAGACCTCAAGCTCGTCCGCCAGCACTCCCGCAATCGCCAGGCCGACCGCTGGCTGGAGCGCTTCCTGTCCCAATCCGAGCTGCGCGACTGGCTGCAGCAGGTTCGCCAGGGCAGCGAGGCGCAAATGAGCCCGGCCCAGAACTTCAGCGCCGACAACATCAGCACCCTGGTGGCCACGCCGCTGCGCGTCGACGGGCAAGGCACCGCACTGCTGGTGGCCAGCCTGGATATCGGCGCAACCCTGGACCGTCAGCTCGGCCGGGACCTGGACGGCTTCGCCCTGGAAGTCTTCGAAGGCCAGAAGCGCATTTACCAATCCGGCACCGGCATCGATGGTCACAGCCTGTTCCCGGTGGGTGAGCAGCGCAGCGAACTCGGCCCCGAAGGGCGCTGGCGCATGCGCACCTACCAGGCCCTGCCAGGCAGGGACAATGCCGCCGTCTACCTGCCACCGCTGTTCATGCTCTTCGGGCTCGGCTTCACCTTTCTGCTGATGGTCAGCCAGAGCTTCTCGCGCCTGGCCATCGAACGCAGCAAGCGACTGCGCGAAAGCAACCTCGAACTGGAGCAGAGCCTGCAACACCAGGCCCGATTGCAGGCACAGAACCAGCGGATCATGGATCACTCCATGGACGTGCTCTGCTCCGTCGACGCGGAGGAGCGCTTCATCCAGGTCAGCCCCTCCTGCCACAGCGTGCTCGGCTATCGCCCTGACGAGATGATCGGTCGCCCCTATACCGACTTCGTCCTGGTCGAAGACCGCGATCGCACCCGCGCCGAGGTCCAGGCCATCATCCGCGGCGAGTCCTGGGACGCGGTGCGCAACCGCTGCAAGCGAAAAGACGGCAGCGTAGTGCACCTGCTCTGGTCCGCCGGCTGGTCGGACAGCGAACGCACCCTGTTCGCCGTCGCCCACGACATCACCAGCCTGGTGCGCCACGAAGCCTATGCCGAGGACCAGCGCGACATCCTCAGCATGATCTCCACCGACCAGCCGCTGCCGGAAATCCTCAAGGCCA
This sequence comes from Pseudomonas sp. BN515, assembly GCF_029873155.1. Classification (NCBI taxonomy): domain Bacteria; kingdom Pseudomonadati; phylum Pseudomonadota; class Gammaproteobacteria; order Pseudomonadales; family Pseudomonadaceae; genus Pseudomonas; species Pseudomonas sp. BN515. The sequence goes on from NZ_SSOH01000016.1 coordinate 69,258, forward strand.
TCTGCCTGATGAGCGAAACCCTGGACCCGACCGCCCTGTGCTCGGTGCTGCTGGTGGATGCCGAGCACAAGCGCCTGCGCCTGGGCGCGGCGCCGAGCCTGCCGGACGCTTTCAACCAGGCGCTGGACGGCCTGCCCATCGGTCCCCTGGCGGGCGCCTGTGGCACCGCCGTGTTCCGCCGGCAGATGGTGGTCAGTGAAAACATCAGCGAAGACCCCCTCTGGCATGAGCACCGCGAGCAGGCCCTGCGCCACGGTCTGCTCGCCTGCTGGGCGATCCCGCTGATTTCCCACCACGGCGATGTGCTCGGCACATTCGCCGTGTACCTGTGCCAGCCCTGCGCTCCGGATGACGAGGCCTTGCAACTGATTGGCACTGCCGGGCAGCTGGCGGCCATCGCCATCGAGCGCCAGCACGACCGCCTGCGCCTGCAGGAAAGCGAACAGCGCTACCGCTCCCTGTTCATCTTCAACCCCGACACGGTGTTTTCCCTGGACCGCGATGGGCGCTTCCTCAGCCTCAACCAGGCCGGCTGCGAACTCATCGACTACAGCGCCACCGAACTGCTCGGCCAGCCCTTCTCCGACCTGGTGCAGGAGGATGACGTCGAGCATGGCCTCCAGCACTTCCGGGCCGCCCTCGACGGTCAGGCGCAACGCTTCGAAGTCCGCTGTCGCAACCGCGCCGGCGGGCTGCTGGAACTGGACATCACCCACCTGCCCATCGTTGTCGAAGGCCGGATCGTCGGCGTGTTCGGCATCGCCAAGGACATCGGCGGGCGCAACCGCATGACCCGCGAATTGCAGGAAACCCTGACCCAATCCGAACGCAAGGCCCTGCTGCTGCGCGGCCTCAGCGATACCGCACTGCGCATCGGCGGCATCCTCGATACCCGCGCGCTGCTGGATTTCATGTGCGAACAACTGCGCCTGCTGGTGGGAGCGCACCAGTCGCTGCTCAACCTGACCGACGGCCAGGGTCTGGAGGCCTTCTCGCTTTCCGCCAAGTACCAGGCCTGGCGAGCGCCGCAGTTGCCCGCCGAAGGCCTCGCACTCTATGCCCGCGCCTGTGCCGGGAATCTGCCAGTCCTGCTGACCCGCGAAGAGCTGGACGCCAGCGGCGACGAGGGTTCCGGCCAGCTGCCGCTGCAAGGCTGGCTGGCGGTGCCGCTGATCGACCACGGCGGACGCCACCTCGGCCTGATCCAGCTATCCGACAAGTTCGACGGCAACTTCAACCAGGACGACCTGGCCATCGCCCAGCAGTTCGCCCAGATGGCGGTGGCGGCACTGGAGAATATCCGTCTGGTGCAGCAGGTGCTCTCCGGCGAACAGCGCCTGCAGGAACAGCTGGACTTCACCTCTGCCATCACCAACAGCGTCGGCGAAGGCCTGCTGGCGGTGGATCGGCAAGGCCGGCTGAACTTCGTCAACCCGGCCGCCGCCGAACTGCTCGGCCAGAGTGTCGAAATCCTGCTCGGCCAGCCCCTGGCGGCGCACCTGCCGCTGGACCTCTACAGTGCCCCGGCCACCGGCAGCCGCCATGGCGAGGTCAGCCTGGACGGCGAACTGCATATCGCCTACGACTGCGCGCCACTGCTGCACGCACAAACCCTCGGCGGCTGGGTCATCGCCTTCCGCGACATCAGCCGCGCCAAGGAATCGGAGAAACAGCTGCGCATCCTCCAGCGCAGCATCGAGGCCAGCTACAACGGTGCGATGATCTGCGATGCCACCGACGAAAACCTGCCGGTGGTCTACGTCAACCCGGCCTTCGAGCGCATCACCGGCTACAGCGCCGCCGAGGCCATGGGGCGCAACTGCCGCTTCCTCCAGGGTGCCGACCGGGAGCAGGCGGGCATCGCCGAAATCCGCCACGCGCTGTCGGAGAAGCGCGAAGTCCACGTGGTGCTGCGCAACTTCCGCAAGGACGGCACGCCCTTCTGGAACGATCTCTACATCGCCCCGGTGCCCAACGAACACGGCGAGATCACCCACTTCATCGGCGTGCAGAACGACATCTCCGAGCAGAAACGGGTGGAGTCCGAGCTGGCCTACAACGCCAGCCACGACGTGCTCACCGGCCTGCCCAACCGCTCCCTCCTGGAAGACCGCCTGCGCCAGGGCTGCCAGATCAGCCAGCGCTACCAGCGCAAGCTGGCGGTGATGTTCATCGACCTCGACGGTTTCAAGCCGATCAACGACTCCATGGGCCACGGCATCGGCGACCAGATCCTCGTGGAAGTGGCACGGCGCCTGACCCAGCAGGTGCGCCCCGGCGACACCGTGGCGCGGCTCGGGGGCGACGAGTTCATCCTGATCCTGCCGGACCTGGCCCGTGAGGAAGACGTGCTGCAAGTGGCCGAGCGGGTCATCGACTGCATCGCCCGCCCCTATCCCATCGCCGGCAGCGAGCTGCACATCACCGCCAGCCTGGGCATCGCCATGAGCGAGCAAGGCATGCAGCAGCCCATGCAACTGATCCAGCAGGCGGACCTGGCGATGTACAAGGCCAAGCAGCAGGGGCGAAATTGCTACCAGTGGTACACCACCGACCTGGAGCAGAAGGTCAGCGAGCGCGTGACCCTGCGCAACGAACTGCAGAAGGCCCTGGAAGCCAACGCCTTCATGCTCTACTACCAGCCGCAGATCGACGGCCGCAATGGCCGCGTCACCGGCTTCGAGGCCCTGCTGCGCTGGCAGCATCCGCTGCTCGGGTTCATCTCGCCGGCGCAGTTCGTGCCGGTGGCCGAGGACACCGGGCAGATCATCCCGTTGAGCGAATGGGTGCTGGCCACCGCCTGCCGCGCCTGCCGCGAACTGCTCGACCGGGGCATGACCGGAACCGTGGTGGCGGTGAACATCTCGGCAGTGCACTTCCAGCGCAACATCTTCGTCGACAGCGTGCGACGCGTGCTTGAAGAAACCCGGCTACCCGCCGAGCTGCTGGAACTGGAGATCACCGAAACCGTACTGCTGGACAACGCCGAACGCGCCATCGCCACCCTGCAGGCGCTGAAAGCCCTGGGGGTACGCCTGTCCATCGACGACTTCGGTACCGGCTTCTCCAGCCTCAACTACCTGAAGCGCCTGCCCATCGACAAGGTGAAGATCGACCGCGCCTTCGTCCAGGAAATCATCAGCGACCGCCACGACGCCGCGATCACCCAGGGCATCATCTCCATGGCCCATCACCTGCGCCTGCGGGTGATCGCCGAAGGGGTGGAAAGCGAGTCCCAGTTCGCCTTCCTGAAGAAGAGCCACTGCGACGAGTTCCAGGGCTATTACTTCGCCCGGCCCATGCCCTTCGAGCAACTCGACCAGTTCCTCCACGAACATCACAAGAGCCCGGCGGCCTACCTGGATACCCGCGCCGGTCCCAGCAATACCCAGACCCTGCTGCTGCTCGACGACGAGGAAAACATCATCCGCGCCCTGACCCGCGTGCTGCGCCGCGACGGCTACCAGATCCTCACCGCCAGCCGCGCCCAGGACGCCTTCGCGCAACTGGCCAAGCACGACATCCAGGTGATCCTCTCCGACCAGCGCATGCCGGAAATGAACGGCACCGAGTTCCTCAGCCGGGTCAAGGACCTCTACCCGGACACCATCCGCATCGTGTTGTCCGGCTACACCGACCTCAAATCCGTCACCGATGCCATCAACCAGGGCGCCATCTACAAATTCCTCACCAAGCCCTGGGACGACGAACAGCTCCGCACCGTGATCGCCCAGGCGTTCCTCCACCACAGCATGGCCAAGGCGAAGGAAGAGAATGCGGCGGTGGAACAGGATGAGGAGTGACGGTGACGGCCATTCCTTTGTAGGGGCGAATTCATTCGCCAAGCAGGCCGAAGGTCTGCCCTGTGGGAGCGAATTCATTCGCGAATGAATTCGCTCCCACAGAAAAAGCGGCCTACACCGCTCCCACCGCTTGCAACACGCTCGCACCGGTGAACAGGAACAACACCTGTTCCACCGCCTCGGCACGAATCGCCTCGCGGCGCTCAGGTTCACCGATGTAGTCCAGGGACATCTGGAACAGGTTGCGGCTGATCAGCCGTGACACGCGGCGCACCACCGGTTCCGACACCAACGCCGGCAGCAGTTTGTATTCGCGGACGTCTTCGGCCATGTCGGCGGCAAAGCCCTCCATCACTTCCTGAAGCGCCTCACGCAACACCGGGGAAGCGCCATGCAGCTCGCGCACGCCGATGATGAAGGCCTCGGCATTGCCATCGACGAAGTCGAAGAAAAGCTGCACGGTCTCGTGGCAGACGCGCCGCCCACGGCCCAGGTCGATGCCCATCAGCTTCGGCAACACACCGCCGTCGCCCTGCACGGCGCGCGCCGCCGCTTCCCGGCGCAGGTCACGCAGGGGCTGGCGCAATTGGGTGGAAATGTTGCGGATGATGGCCAGTCCCAGGTCGTCCACATCCTTGAAGTGGCGGTAGAAGGTATTGGGGTTCAGCCCGGCCTCCCGCGCCAGTTCGCGCAGCCCCAGGCTGCCCAGGCTGCGGCTCTGGGAACCCAGGCGCAGCGCAGCTTCCATGAGCAGGCGCTTGCCGGGGGCATCGGGAGCTCGTTCTGGCGACTGGAGCTCGTCGCCGCTGGCGGAATTCATCTCTGGCCCTACCTAAGGTTGGTTGTGACGACGCTGGATTGCCGGCGAGTATACAGATGTCTACCTTGGTATACAGCTGTATACGCCGCAATTAATAAGAACAGGAGCCCGGCCAATGACTGCGTCACCCCGACCCTCTGCCCGCCATTGCAAGATCGCCATCATAGGTTCCGGTTTCTCCGGCCTCGGCATGGCGATCCGCCTGAAGCAGAAAGGCGAGAACGATTTCCTGATGTTCGAGAAGGAACCCGGCATCGGCGGTACCTGGCGAGTGAACAACTACCCGGGCTGCGGCTGCGACGTGCAATCGCACCTGTATTCCTTCTCCTTCGAGCCGAACCCGAACTGGACGCGGATGTTCGCCAAGCAGGAAGAGATCAAGTCCTACCTGGAAGGCTGCTGGGAAAAGTACCGGCTGCAGGACAAGACGCTGCTGGGCACCGAGATCACCCGCCTGGCCTGGAACGACGTGGACGAGCTGTGGCAGATCGAAGACGCCGCCGGCAACCACTACAGCGCGCAGTTCGTGGTCTCCGGCATGGGCGCCCTGTCCACCCCGTCGATCCCGGCGCTGAACGGCCTGAAGAACTTCAAGGGCGAGACTTTCCACTCCCAGCAGTGGAACCACGACTACGACCTCACCGGCAAACGCGTCGCCGTGGTCGGCACCGGTGCCTCCAGCATCCAGTTCGTGCCGCAGATCCAGAAGCAGGTCGCCCAGCTCGACCTCTACCAGCGCACCGCGCCCTGGATCATGCCCAAGCCGGACCGCGCCATCAGCGAGGGCGAGCGCTCCCGCTTCAAGCGCTTCCCCTTCCTGCAGCAGCTCTGGCGCGGCGCCATCTACGCCATCCTCGAAAGCCGCGTGATTGGCTTCGCCCTGACGCCGAAGGTGATGAAGCTCGCCGAATGGGTCGCCAGGGGTTACATCAAGCGCAAGATCAAGGACCCGGTCCTGCGCGCCAAGGTCACGCCCGACTACACCATGGGCTGCAAGCGGGTGCTGATCTCCAACGACTACTACCCGGCGCTGACCCAGTCCAACGTCGACGTGATCACTGACGGCATCCAGGAAATCCGCAAGAACAGCATCGTCACCGCCGACGGCACGGAACGCGAAGTCGACGCCATCATCTTCGGCACCGGCTTCACCCCCAGCGACCCGCTGCCCCGTGGCGTGGTCTTCGGCCGCAACGGTGTCGACCTGCTGGACACCTGGCCGCAAGGCCCGGAAGCCTACAAAGGCACCCTCACCGCCGGTTTCCCCAACCTGTTCTTCCTCATGGGGCCGAACACGGGCCTGGGCCACAACTCCATGGTCTACATGATCGAATCGCAGATCCATTACGTGCTCGGCGCCCTCGATCTGCTCGACTCCCGCCGCCTGCGCAGCCTGGAGGTCAAGCGCGACGTGCAGGACAAGTTCAACGGCAAGCTCCAGGGCAGCCTGGGCAATACCGTGTGGAATGCCGGCGGTTGCATGAGCTGGTACCTGCACCCGGTAAGCGGCCGTAACTGCACCGTCTGGCCCGGCTTCACCTGGCGCTTCCGCCTGCTGACCCGCAACTTCGACCCGGCGGCCTATCAATTCAGCCGCAGCCTGCCGGTGCACGCCGCCCAGGGCCCGCTGCTAATGGCTAATCAAGAGGTACCAGCATGAAATCCTTCGAGAACAAAGTCGCTGCAGTCACCGGTGCCGGCTCCGGCATCGGCCGCGCCCTGGCCTGTGCCCTCGCCCGCCAGGGCTGCCACCTGGCCCTGGCCGACGTGAACACCGACGGTCTGGCGGAAACCGCCGCCATGGCCCGCAAGCTGGGCGTGCAGGTCACCGAAACCCGCGTCGACGTCGCCAACCGTGATGCCGTGCACGCCTGGGCCGAACAGGTGGTGCTGGACCATGGCCGGGTCAACCTGATCTTCAACAACGCCGGCGTCGCCCATGCCGGCACGGTGGATGGCAGCGACTACTCGGAATACGAGTGGATCATGAACATCAACTTCTGGGGCGTGGTGTACGGCACCAAGGCCTTCCTGCCGCACCTCAAGGCCAGCGGCGAAGGCCATGTGGTCAATGTCTCCAGCGTATTCGGCCTGTTCGCCCAGCCCGGCATGAGCGCCTACAACGCCACCAAGTTCGCCGTGCGCGGTTTCACCGAGTCGCTGCGCCAGGAACTGGACATGGAAGGCAGCGGCGTTTCCGCCAGCTGCGTTCACCCCGGTGGCATCCGCACCAATATCGCCAAGACCGCGCGAATGAACGACAGCCTGGCCAAGGTCACCGGCCAGGACTCCAGCCGCGCCCGCCAGCAGTTCAACGACCAGTTGCTGCGCACCAGCCCGGACAAGGCCGCCGAGGTGATCCTGCGCGGCGTGCTGCGCGACAGTCGACGCATCCTGATCGGTGCCGATGCCTGGGCCCTGGATAGCATGCAGCGCCTGCTGCCGACCCTCTACCAGCGCCTGGTCACCACCTCCATGCGCCTGGCTGCGAAGTTCGCGCCGAAGCCGAGGGGGAGCGAGGTGCCCAAGGCGGTTGAGTAAGCCAAGGGGCTGCTTCGCAGCCCTTTCGCGAATGAATTCGCTCCCACAAAACACGGACCTGCCTTTCCTTGTAGGGGTGAATTCATTCGCCAAGCAGGCCGAAGGTCTGCCCTGGAACGTCCAGCGAGCTGCCGCCTCCCTCACCCCAACCCCGCTCTGCGCCCCAGCCTGAGTGCTTCGCGCTCAGGCGTTCATCGGCAACGGAAGCAGTGCTTCCAAAACCATGCCGATTCACCCCAGAGGGAGAGGGGGCTTTTTGTGCCTCGGCACCACCCCCTCCAGACATGACCGCAAAGTCACCCGTTCGGAAACCCGAACGACATTCGGCGCGCATATTCGGAAGCCCGGACACACCCCAAATCCAGATAGCCCCCTATCGATATAAAACTATTAAATATCAACAACTTAAGTAAAATTTCAGACCACCATACAGCTGGCACGCATTCTGCCAATACAGATCCCGACGGACGCGACTTCCTACTCGCGCCGATAAGAACAAACAACATCGAGGACTGTCGTTCATGCGTATGCTCCCCAAGGTTCTGGCCACCGCTATCGCAGCAACCCTGATCTCCGCTCCGGCTTTTGCCGCCGAGCTGACCGGTACCCTGAAGAAGATCAAGGAGACCGGCACCATCACCCTCGGTCACCGTGACGCTTCCATCCCCTTCTCCTACCTCGGCACCGAGCCGGGCAAGCCCATCGGCTACTCCCATGACCTCCAGCTGAAAGTGGTCGAGGCCATCAAGCAGGAACTGGGCATGCCGGAACTTAAGGTCCGCTACAACCTGGTGACCTCCCAGACCCGTATCCCGCTGGTGCAGAACGGCACCGTCGACATCGAGTGCGGCTCCACCACCAACAACCTGGAGCGCCAGAAGCAGGTCGGCTTCTCCGTGGGCATCTTCGAAGTGGGCACCCGCCTGCTGTCCAAGAAGAGCGCCAACATCAACGAGTTCGACGACCTGAAAGGCAAGAACGTCGTGACCACCGCCGGCACCACGTCCGAGCGTCTGCTCAAGTCCATGAACGCCGAGAAGCAGATGGGCATGAACATCATCTCGGCCAAGGACCACGGCGAGTCCTTCCTGATGCTCGAATCCGGCCGCGCCGTGGCCTTCATGATGGACGACGCCCTGCTCTACGGCGAAATGGCCAAGGCCAAGAAGCCCGATGACTGGGTCGTGACCGGCAAGCCGCAGTCCTTCGAAATCTATGGCTGCATGGTTCGCAAGGACGACGAAGCCTTCAAGAAAGTGGTCGACAAGGCCATCGCCGACACCTTCGCCTCCGGCGAAATCAACGGCATATACGACAAGTGGTTCACCCAGCCCATCCCGCCGAAGGGCCTGAACCTGAACTTCCCCATGAGCGAAGAGCTGAAGAAGCTGGTCGCCAACCCCTCCGACAAGTCGGCTGAAGAAATCTGACCTGTCGCGCCCATCTCCCGGCGGGAGATGGGCCGCTCTTCTCCCCTCTCCCCTTGGGAGAGGGGCCGGGGGTGAGGGTGGTGGGCTCCGTGCAATGTCATGCAGCCCTCACCCCAGCCCTCTCCCAGAGGGAGAGGGAGTCTTCTCCCCTTCCACTGCCTTCAACCGCAGACAGATCGACCTGATAGGGGACAACCCTGATGAATTACAACTGGGACTGGGGCGTGTTCTTCAAGTCCACCGGGATCGGCAGCGAAATCTACCTGGACTGGTTCGTCACCGGCCTGGGCTGGACCATCGCCATCGCCCTGGCGGGCTGGATCATCGCCTTGCTGCTGGGCTCGCTGCTCGGCGTGATGCGCACCGTACCGAACCGCTGGGTTTCCGGCTTCGCCACCGTCTATGTGGAAATCTTCCGCAACGTGCCGCTGCTGGTGCAGCTGTTCCTCTGGTACTTCCTGGTGCCGGACCTGTTGCCCGAACCGCTGGAAATCTGGTTCAAGCAGGACCTCAACCCGGCCACCTCGGCTTACCTGAGCGTCGTGGTATGCCTCGGCCTGTTCACCGCCTCCCGCGTCTGCGAGCAGGTGCGCACCGGTATCCAGGCTCTGCCCAAAGGCCAGCTCGGCGCCGCCCGCGCCATGGGCTTCCGCCTGCCGCAGATCTACCGCTACGTGCTGCTGCCCCAGGCCTTCCGCATCATCATTCCGCCGCTCACCAGCGAGTTCCTCAACATCTTCAAGAACTCCTCCGTGGCGTCGCTGATCGGCCTGATGGAGCTGCTGGCGCAGACCAAGCAGACCGCCGAGTTCTCCGCGAACCTGTTCGAAGCCTTCACCCTGGCCACCCTGATCTACTTCACCCTGAACATGAGCCTGATGCTGTTCATGCGCCTGGTGGAGAAGAAAGTCGCGGTGCCCGGCCTGATCTCCGTAGGGGGTAAGTGATGGATTTCTCCGCAATCATTCCCGCCCTGCCGGGCCTGGCCGACGGCCTGCTGATGACCTTCCAGCTGATGGTGCTGGGCGTCGTCGGTGGCGTGGCGCTGGGCACCGTCCTGGCCTTGATGCGCCTGTCGCACAACCCGATGCTGTCGAAGATCGCCGGGCTGTACGTCAACTACTTCCGCTCCATCCCGCTGCTGCTGGTGATCACCTGGTTCTACTTCGCAGTGCCCTTCCTGCTGCGGGCGATCACCGGTGAAGACACGCCGGTGGGCGCGTTCACCTCGTGCCTGGTGGCCTTCATGATGTTCGAGGCGGCGTATTTCTGCGAAATCGTCCGCGCCGGCATCCAGGCCATCCCGAAAGGCCAGATGGGTGCGGCCTCGGCCCTCGGCATGACCTACGGCCAGAGCATGCGCCTGATCATCCTGCCCCAGGCCTTCCGCAAGATGACCCCGCTGCTGCTGCAGCAAAGCATCATCCTGTTCCAGGACACCTCGCTGGTTTACACCGTGGGCCTGATGGACTTCCTCAACGCCGCCCGTTCCCGTGGCGACATCATCGGCCAGCCCCACGAGTTCCTGATCTTCGCCGGCCTGGTCTACTTCAGCGTCAGCTTCATCGCTTCCCAGCTGGTCAAACTCCTGCAGAAAAGGTTAGCCGTATGATTTCCATCAAGAACGTCAACAAGTGGTACGGGGACTTCCAGGTGCTGACCGACTGCAGCACCGAGGTGAAGAAAGGTGAAGTGGTGGTGGTGTGCGGCCCGTCGGGCTCGGGCAAGTCCACCCTGATCAAGTGCGTGAACGCCCTGGAGCCTTTCCAGAAAGGCGACATCGTGGTCGATGGCACCTCTATCGCCGACAAGGCCACCAACCTGCCCAAGCTGCGTTCTCGCGTTGGCATGGTGTTCCAGCACTTCGAGCTGTTCCCGCATCTGTCCATCACCGAGAACCTGACCATCGCCCAGACCAAGGTGCTCGGCCGCAACAAGGACGAAGCCCTGGAGAAAGGCCTCAAGCTGCTCGACCGCGTCGGCCTCAAGGCCCATGCCCACAAGCACCCCGGCCAGCTCTCCGGCGGCCAGCAGCAGCGCGTTGCCATCGCCCGCGCCCTGGCCATGGACCCGGTGGTGATGCTGTTCGACGAACCCACCTCCGCACTGGACCCGGAAATGGTCAACGAAGTGCTGGACGTGATGGTCGAGCTGGCCCAGGAAGGCATGACCATGATGTGCGTGACCCACGAAATGGGCTTCGCCCGCAAGGTCGCCGACCGGGTGATCTTCATGGACCGCGGACAGATCGTCGAAGACTGCGCCAAGGACGAGTTCTTCGGTGACGTCAACGCCCGTTCCGACCGCGCCCAGCAGTTCCTCGCCAAGATCCTGCAGCACTGATGCACCTGTAGGAGCGAGCTTGCTCGCGAATGGCCGAGCGCTTCGCCAGCAAGCTGGCTCCTACATTCCCACTCCACCGCTCGGTCCCCGCGCCGGGCGGCGACTGGCATGGCCCGGATGTCTATGATGCAATGCCCCACCGCCAGCTTCCGCGCCATGCCGCCAGCCCTGACCGTGAAACCGCGTCTTTCCCGCCACCTGCTGCTGTTCCTGCTGCTGCTCCTGTGCATGGCGGGCTTCGGCTACATCGGCTTTCACCTGAGTGAGGAAGCCGGCATCCGCCAGCTGCAGGTCAACGGCGAGCGCCAGCTGGAACTCCACGCTCGCGCCGTGGAAAGCGAGATCAACCGCTACACCTACCTGCCCAGCCTGCTGGAGCTGGAATCCAGCGTCAGCCACCTGCTGCTCAATCCCACGCCTTACCGGCGCAATCTGGTCAACGACTACCTCGAAGGCCTGAACCGCCGCAGCGGCGCCCGCGCCATCTACCTGCTGGACACCAATGGCCGCGTGCTGGCCACCAGCAACTGGCGCGATGCCGACAGCTACCTGGGCGAAGACCTGGCCTTCCGCGCCTACTTCCAGGAAGCCGTGCAGGGTCGCCCCGGCCGCTTCTACGGCATCGGCAGCACCACCGGCGAAGCGGGTTACTACCTGGCCCACGGCCTGCGCTACCAGGGCCGGATCATCGGCGTCGCGGTGGTCAAGGTGAAGCTCGAAGCCCTTCAGGAGCGCTGGGAGAAGGCCCGCCTGCAAGCCTTCGTCAGTGACGAGAACGGCATCATCATCCTCTCCAGCGACCCGGCCCTGCGCATGAAGGCGGTGCGTCCGCTTTCCGCCGAAGACAAGGAGCGCCTGGCCCGCAGCCTGCAGTACTACTGGTGGGCGCTGAACGAATGGGAGCCACGCACCCGCGAGGTGCTGGGCGAAGGCCTGGAAGCCATCAGCTTCGCCGCCAGCGGCCCGCAGGGCGAGGCGGAAGGCGACGTCGCCTACCTGGCGCAGACCCGCACCCTCAACGACACACCCTGGCACTTCACCCTGCTCTCGCCGCTGGCCGACCTGCGCCGCGAAGCGGTGATCCAGGGCATGCTCGCTGCCGTCGGCTTCGCCCTGCTGGCCTTCCTGCTGATCGCCTGGAACGAGCGCCGCAAGGTCATCGCCACCCGCCTGGCTGCCCGTGAAGCGCTGCTGGCGGCCAACAACGAGCTGGAACGCAAGATCGCCGAACGCACCCAGGACCTGCGCGCCAGCAACAGCCGCCTGCTGGCGGAAATCCGCGAACGCAAGCAGACCGAAGACAACCTGCGCAAAGCCCAGGACCGCTTGGTCCAGGCCGGCAAGCTGGCGGTGATCGGGCAGATGTCCACCAGCATCGCCCACGAGCTCAACCAGCCCCTGGCCGCCCTGCGCACCCTGTCCGGCAACGCCATGCGCTTCCTCGAGCGCGGCGCCCTGGACACCGTCACCACCAATCTTTCCGCCATCAACGAACTGGTGGACCGCATGGGCCGCATCACCGCCAGCCTGCGGGCCTTCGCCCGGCGTTCCGACGACCACGGGCAGGCTCGCCTGGGCAAGGCGGTGGACGCGGCCCTGTTCCTGCTGAACGCCCGTCTGGAGCGCTCACCGCTGGCGCTGCACCGGGACGTGGACGACGTGCTCCTGGCCATCGACCAGACCCGCCTGGAGCAGATCCTGGTCAACCTCATCACCAATGCGCTGGACGCCATGAGTGGCCAGACCGACTGCCAGCTCTGGCTCAGCGGCCGGGCCGACGGCGGCCTCTACCGCATGCAGGTACGCGACAACGGCCCCGGCATCGACCCGGAAAACCGCGTGCACCTGTTCGAGCCCTTCTTCACCACCAAGCCCGGCGAGCACGGGCTCGGCCTGGGCCTGACCCTCTCCGCCAGCCTTGCCACCGCCGCCGGCGGCAGCCTCGCGGCGCACCACCCCGACAGCGGCGGCACTGCCTTCGAGCTCAGCCTGCCGCTGCTGGACAGCCCCGATTCGAACGCGAGCCCCCGACCATGACCGAGCCGCTCAACGTCCTCATCGTCGAAGACGATCCCCACGTCCTGCTCGGTTGCCAGCAGGCCCTGGCCCTGGAAGACATCCCCAGCATCGGTGTCGGCAGTGCCGAAGAAGCCCTGGCAACGGTGGGCGAGGACTTCGCCGGTATCGTCATCAGCGACATCCGCCTGCCGGGCATGGACGGCCTGACCCTGCTGGAACGCCTCAAGGCCCGCGACCGCCAATTGCCGGTAGTGCTGATCACCGGCCACGGCGACATCAGCATGGCGGTGGGTGCCATGCGCAGCGGCGCCTACGACTTCATGGAAAAGCCCTTCTCCCCCGAGCGTCTGGTGGACGTCACCCGCCGCGCCCTGGAGAAGCGCCGCCTGGACCGCGAAGTCAGCAGCCTGCGCCGCCAACTGGCCAGCCGCCAATCCCTTGAGCAACGCATCATCGGCCGCTCACCGGCCATCCAGGCCCTGCGCGAGCTGATCGCCAACGTCGCCGACACCTCGGCCAACGTGCTGATCGAAGGCGAGACCGGCACCGGCAAGGAACTGGTCGCCCGCTGCCTGCACGATTCCAGCCGGCGCCACACGCGCGAATTCGTCGCCCTCAACTGCGGCGGCCTGCCGGAGAACCTGTTCGACAGCGAAATCTTCGGCCATGAAGCCCACGCCTTCACCGGCGCCGGCAAGCGACGCATCGGCAAGATCGAGCACGCCCACCAGGGCACTCTGTTCCTCGACGAAATCGAGAGCATGCCGATCAACCTGCAGATCAAGTTCCTCCGCGTGCTGCAGGAGCAGACCCTGGAGCGCCTGGGCTCCAACCAGCCGATTCCGGTGGACTGCCGGGTGATCGCCGCCACCAAGTTCGACCTGAACGAGGAAGGCAAGTCCGGGCGCTTCCGCAGCGACCTTTACTACCGCCTCAACGTGGTCACCCTGGAATTGCCGCCACTGCGCGACCGCCGCGAAGACATCCTGCTGCTGTTCGAGCACTTCCTGCAGCTGGCCTCCCTGCGCTTCGACCGCGCCGCGCCGGAGCTGGACAACGCCACCGTCTCCGCCCTGATGGCCCACGACTGGCCCGGCAACGTTCGCGAACTGCGCAACGTGGCAGAACGCTTCGCCCTCGGCCTGCCGGTGTTCAAGAAGAGCGGCCAGACCCCGGACGGCAACGAACCGCGCTTTGCCGAGGCGGTGGAAGCCTTCGAAAAATCCCTCCTCAGCGCCGCCCTCGAACGCCACGGCGGCAACCTCAGCCAGGCCTGCATTGCGCTGGGCATGGCCAAGACCACGCTGTTCGACAAGGTGAAGAAGTACGGGCTGTAGCCACCGGACCTGCTTTCCCATGTGGGAGCGAATTCATTCGCGATGCAAACCAACAGGCCGCTGCGCGGCCCTTCGCGAATGAATTCGCTCCCACAATAAATACCGCCCCCAACACCCTGCGACCGCCAATACCAGCACCCCGCCTCCCCATGGTCTAAAACCACCAGACCACCCCACACGAACCACCACCATGTCCCTCCTCCACCGCGCCATCCATGCCAGGCCCGGTGAACTGGCTCCGGCCCTGGCCGCCTTCGCCCTGCTGCTGTGCCTGTTCGGCGGCTACTTCATGCTGCGTCCGGTGCGCGAAACCATGGGCATCGCCGGTGGTGTGGAGAACCTGCAATGGCTGTTCAGCGCCACGTTCATCGCCATGCTGCTGGCAGTGCCGGCCTACGGCTGGCTGAACGCACGGGTGCCCCGGCGGATCTTCCTCGACTGCGTCTACCTGTTCTTCGCCAGCAACCTGCTGGGCTTCGCCTGGCTGCTGTGGCGCACGCCGGACCCGCTGTGGACGGCGCGGGCCTTCTACGTCTGGCTGTCGGTCTACAACCTGTTCGTGGTGTCCCTGGCCTGGAGCCTGCTGGCCGACGTGTTCGACCGCCGCCAGGCCAAACGGCTGTTCCCCTCCATCGCTGCCGGCGCCAGCCTCGGCGGGCTGATCGGGCCGCTCGCGGGCGGCCTGCTGGTGAGCGATCTGGGAACCACCGGATTGCTGGTGCTGGCCGCCCTCCTCCTGCTGCCCACCCTGGCCATGCGCCGTGTGCTGATGGACTGGCGAGGAACCGGCGGTGCCGGGCGGCCCGGAGCGGAAAGCGAACCGCCGGAACGGCCGGTACCCGGCAACCCCTTCGCCGGTATCAGCCAGGTGCTGGGCTCGCGCTACCTGCTGGGCATCTGCGCTTTCGTCCTGCTGCTCTCCTGCACCAGCACCTTCCTCTACTTCGAGCAGGCGCGGCTGGTGGCGGCGTTGTATCCGGACAGTCACCAGCAAGTACGCGTCTTCGCCCTGATCGACTTCACCGTGCAGGCCCTGTCCCTCGCCTGCCAGCTGTTCATCGCCGGACGCGTGGCACAGCGCTTTGGCGTCGGCGCGCTGCTGGCGGTGGTGCCGCTGCTGGTGGCCCTGGGCTTTATCGGCCTGGCAATGCTGCCGCAATTCTCCGTACTGGCCTCGGTGATGGTGCTGCGCCGGGTCGGTGAGTACGCCTTCGTGCGGCCGGGCCGGGAAATGCTCTTCGTACCACTCGGCGCCCAGGAGAAATATCGAGCGAAGAACTTCATCGATACCGTTGTCTATCGCGGAGGTGACGCCCTGAGCGCCTGGCTCAATGCGCTGCTTACCGGCTTCGGCCTGGCCTCCGCCGCGGTGGCGCTGGTGGGCGCGGCTGTAGCCCTGGCCTGGTCCGCACTGGGGTGGCGCCTCGGCCGCCGGCACGAGCACACTGAATCTTCGTCCCCATCACAGGAGACCGAGCCATGAGAACCGGCATCACCCGCGCCGAATTCCTTCGCCTGAGTGCTGGCACGGCGCTCCTGGCCATGAGCCCCTTCGGCCTCGGCGCCGACATGGGGCAACAGCCGGTGCTCCGTCGCGCCATTCCCTCCACCGGCGAGCAGGTGCCAGTGATCGGCGTCGGCACCTACCGGGGTTTCGATATCTCCCACGACGCCAGCGCGGCCTGGGCAGATTGTCGCAAGGTGCTGGAAGCACTCTTCGCTGCCGGTGGTTCGGTGATCGACAGCTCACCCATGTATGGCCAGGCGGAAGAAGTGGTGGGTGGCCTGCTGAGCGAACTCAAGGCCCAGGACCGGGCCTTCGTTGCCACCAAGGTGTGGACCCAGGGTCGCCAGCACGGCGTCGAGCAGATGCAGCATTCCATGCGCCTGCTGCGGCGCCAGCGCATCGACCTGATGCAAGTGCACAACCTGGTGGACTGGCAGGAACACCTCACGACCCTGCGGCAATGGAAGGAGGAAGGCCGCATCCGTTATCTCGGCGTCACCCACTACACCTCCAGTGCCTATGACGAACTGGAACGGGTGCTGCGCGCCGAAAAGCTGGACTTCCTGCAGATCGACTACGCCCTCAACGACCGCGATGCCGAGGAACGCATCCTGCCCCTGGCGCAGGAGCGCGGTGTGGCGGTGCTGATCAACCGTCCCTTCGACGGCGGCAACCTGCTGCGCAACCTGTTGCAGCAACCGCTGCCGGAGTGGGCCGGCGACTACAGCTGCACGAGCTGGTCGCAACTGCTGCTGAAATTCTGCCTGAGCCATCCGGCGGTGACCTGCGTGATCCCCGGAACGGGAAACCCCCGTCACATGCTGGACAACCTCCAGGCAGGACGGGGGAAGGAGCCGGATCAGGCGCTGCGGGACAGGTTGATCCGCCTTTTGTAGGGTGGAAATCGCTCTTCATTTCCACCGCTATCGTAGGAGCGAGCTCTGCTCGCGAAACTTCGCACAGACCGTTCGCGAGCAAGCTCGCTCCTACACGCCATCCTACGGGCGACCATCTGCCCGTCGTCAGGCCGAGAACCCGCCATCGATCGTCAGGTTCGCGCCGGTGATGTAGCCCGATTCCGGGCCGGCCAGGTAGGCCACGAAGCTGGCGATTTCCTCCGCCTTGCCATAGCGCGGCAGGGCCATGAGCTGCTTGAGGGAGTCGGCGAAATCGCCATCCTCCGGGTTCATGTCGGTATCCACCGGGCCGGGCTGCACGTTGTTGACCGTGATGCCGCGCGGGCCGAGGTCGCGGGCCAGGCCCTTGGTGAAACCGGCCACCGCCGCCTTGCTCAGGGCATAGACCGAACCACCGGCGAAGGGCATGCGTTCGGCATTGGTGCTGCCGATGGTGATGATCCGGCCACCCTCGCCCATCACACGGGCGGCTTCCTGGCTGGCGATCACCACGCTGCGTACGTTCACGTCCAGCGTGCGATCCAGGTCTTCGATCCGGAACTCTTCGATGGGCGCCACGGCCAGTACGCCGGCGTTGTTCACCAGGATGTCGAGACGGCCGAAGGTATCCACGGTATGGCGAATGGCAGCACGGATGGCGTGCTCGTCGCGGCTGTCGGCCTGGATCGCGATGGCGCGACCGCCTGCCGCTTCGATGGTCTGTACCACTTCCAGCGCGCCAGCGGCGGAAGCGACGTAGGTCAGGGCGACGGATGCGCCGTCACGGGCCAGGCGCAGGGCAACGGCGGCACCGATGCCACGGGAACCGCCCTGGATGAATGCGACTTTGCCTTCGAGGGTTTTGCTGGTGCTCATTTGAGGTCTCCTGAAACGGGGAAGTGGGTGGAAGACGGCCCCAGTATTCACCTCGCATTCGCAACCGATAAGCTGGCAATCGCTATATTCAGTCGATACCAAAGGTTTATGGAGAGCCCATGGAAACCCTCAGCAGCATCGAGTGCTTCGTGCGCGCCGCCGAGGCTGGAAGCTTCGCCGAAGCTGCGCGCCGCCTGGGCCTGACGCCCGCAGCGGTGGGCAAGAACGTGGCCCGGCTGGAGTCCGGCCTGGGTGTGCGCCTGTTCCTGCGCAGCACCCGACGCCTGACCCTGACCGAAGCGGGAGAGCGCTTCCTGGCGGAGGTGAGTGGCGGCCTGGCGACCATCCAGGGCGCCGTGGCCAGTCTGGCCACCAGCCAGGGCCAGCCGGCGGGCACCCTCAAGGTGAGCATGGGCGTGGCCTTCGGCCGCGATTACATCCTGCCGCACCTGTCCGACTTCCTCGCCCGTTACCCGGCGATAGTCCCCGACTGGCACTTCGACAACCGCCAAGTGGACCTGATCGGAGAAGGCTTCGACGCGGCCATCGGCGGCGGTTTCGAGCTGCCGCCCGGAGTGATCGCCCGCCAACTGGCGCCGGGCCATCGGGTGTTGCTGGCCTCGAAGGACTACCTGGCCCAGCACCCGACCATCGAATCACCGGAAGACCTGATCCGGCACGATGGCATCCTCATCCGCTCCCCCCAGACCGGCCGTGTGCGCAACTGGCCACTGCGCACCCGCGACGACCGCCAGGCCACCCTGGAACTGAAGCTGCGCATGACCATGAGCGACCCGGAAGCGGCTTGCCATGCGGCGATGCAGGGGCTGGGCGTGACCCTGGTCAGCACCGTGCACGCCCTGCCCCACCTGCAACGCGGAACGCTGGAGCGGGTGCTGCCGGACTGGTACGTGGAGACCGGCAGCCTGTCCCTCTACTTCAGCGCGCAGAAGCTGCTGCCGGCCAAGACCCGCGTGTTCATCGACTTCATCGTCGAACGCTTCCGCGAACAGAAGCTGGCGGAAAAATTCAACGCCAACTGGCGCCCCTGAGCCGCAAGCGGGCACTTCTTCGTAGGATGGGTAGAGCCTGCGAAACCCATCGATCGGCGCTGATGGGTTTCGCTTCGCTCTACCACATCCTACAAATGCCTCAGCCGGACAAGGGTGGAAGTCGCTTTTCACTTCCACCAACGCGCCACGCCAGAGCTTCAGAGATGCTCGCTGCGCGCCGCCACATACAGGTTGCGTCCGGCGCCTAGGCCGAACGCCGTGGCGGCCAGGCTGATCACCACGAAGATGATTCCCACCGCGCTCCAACCCTCGGTCAGGTCGTGCACCACGCCCACCATCAACGGGCCCATGGCGGCCAGGGTGTAACCCACGCCCTGGGCCATGCCGGAAAGGTTGGCGGCCACGTGGGCATCCCGCGAGCGCAGCACGATCAGGGCCAGGGCAATGCTGAAGGTGCCGCCCTGCCCCAGGCCGAGCACCACGGCCCAGCCCCAGATACCGGACAGCGGCGCATAGAGCATGCCCAGCAGGCCAGCCAGGGTAAGGCCCATCACCAGCACCACCGCGGCGCGCTGGTCGCGGCCGCGGGTGGCCAGCCAGGGCGCGCCGAGGGCGCTGATCAGCTGCACCATCACCGACCCGGACAGCACCAGCCCCGCCTGCACTGCACTCAGCCCACGGTCGATCAGGATCGACGGCAACCAACCAAACACGATGTAGGCCAGGGACGATTGCAGGCCCATGTAGAGGGTCACCTGCCAGGCCAGCGGGTCGCGCCACAGGCCGGTCACCTTGTAGACCTGGCGGTGGGCGTGCTGGGTCTGGCGGGTCTGGGGCAGCCAGATCAGCGCGGCGAGGATGGCCGGCAATGCCCAGAAGGCCAGCGCCGGCTGCCAGGCACGGTCCATCAGCTCGGCCAGTGGCACCGTGGCGCCGGCGGCCAGCGCCGCGCCCAGGCACAGGGCCATGGTGTAGACGCCGGTCATCAGCCCGGCGATATGGGGGAAGTCCCGTTTGACGATGCCCGGCAGCAGCACGCCAATGATGCCGATGCTCGCCCCCGCCACCAGGCTGCCAAGGAACAGCCCCGCCACCGGGAACAAGCTGCGCAGCACGATGCCGCCGGCCAGGGTGAGGAGGATCAGCAGCACCGTGCGCTCGCTGCCCAGGCGCCGCGCCAGGATGGGTGCCAGCGGCGCGAACAGGCCGAGGCAGAGCACCGGCAAGGTGGTCAGCAGGCCGGCGCCGGTGGCCGACAGGCCCGTGGCCTCACGCACCATGTTCAGCATCGGCGCCAGGCTGGACAGCGCCGGGCGCAGGTTCAGGGCCACCATCACCAATCCCACCAGCAGCAGCCAGGAACTGCCTCGCAGCACGTGGGGTTGGGGTTCATCGTCGGCTTCGGCGTCGATCAGCAGCTCTTCCGGCGGGCAGGCCGGCTTGGGGTCATCCATGGGGTTCGGGGCGTTCATGCAAGGCAGCTCCAATAAGGGGGCAAGGTCAGATCAGCAACGCACGGTTGGCCGCTGCGGCGGCGTCCGCGTCTTGTCGTTCGATGGCATCGAGCAGGTCACGGTGCAGGTCGAAACTCGGCTGCGGCCGTTCGGGGTCGGAGATGGTGCGCTCCAGGCCAACGCGAATCACCTGGGAGAAGTAGCGATACAGCTGGCTCAGCACCGGGTTGTGGGCGCTGTCCACCACCCGCTGGTGGAAGGCCAGGTCGTGGACTATGTAGTCCTCCAGGTCCTCGTAGCCGGAACGCGCGGCGGATGCGGCCAGGGCCACGCGCAGGTCCGCGAGGTCATCCTCGGTACGACGCAGGGCGGCCAGGCGCGAGGCCTCGATCTCGATCATCCCCCGGGCTTCCAGCGCCTGCTCCACCGAACTGCGGGCCAGCGCCTGCATGGTGGCCAGGGGATCGGCACAGGCGCGCACGTAAGTGCCGTCGCCCTGGCGCACTTCCAGCACGCCGGAGAAGGTCAGCACCCGCACCGCCTCGCGCACGGTGTTGCGGCTGATGCCGATGATCTCGGCCAGTTCGGGTTCGGGTGGCAGTCGCTGGCCCAGGGGCCAGGTGCCGTTGTCGATGCGCTGACGGATCTGCTCCAGGGCGATATCCACCAGGGAGCGCTTGAGGGCGGGAGCGGACATGGCAAACATCCAATCATCCGATGAATTTGAGAAGGAAAAGGTTAGCCTGCTCACTATCTCCCTGCAATCGCGGCATCCTTGCGGTTGAGGCAATAGTCATTATCTACGGGGATGATTTTTCCCCCTCCCGGTCGGTTGGTAGCCTGCACGCACTCACCAATACACACCGGGGACACCCATGAAACACGCACACATCCTTGCGCTGTCCGTATTGGCGCTGATCCTCGCCGGCTGTGCCAGCCAACCGGAACCCGAGCAACGCCCCTACACCGATGCCGAGGTGAAGCAATTCGCCCTGGAGATGCTCAGCCGCGCCGGCCTGCCCTACGACGACTACGAGAAAGTCCGTCAGGCCCTCATCCACCCCAAGGTGCCCGAGGCGGGGAAAGACCTGCCCACGGAACTGCCGCGCAAGGGTTGATGCCTTCACCGAGCCCGACCGGGCTCACTGTGGGGGCGATTTCAATCGCTTAGCGGGTCAACAGCCCGCCCTCGCAAAAACGCCGCACTCACAAGGTGCGGCGTTTCTCTATTCGGACACAGCATCCGATGGTTTACTGAGGGGAATCCGGCGACCAGACCGGGTCCGGGCCGACAAACCTCGTCTTCATTGAGGCCACTAGCGCTCCAAGTGCCCCCAAAAGCGCCATACCACCCAGCAAGGGAAGAACAAAAATAATGAGCGCCATGACAAACATCGATTGCATGAGCTCCGGAATTGCGACCGAAGCGATGTAACCAATCGCAAAGACAAGGACAATCTGGACCAGGCATATCAATGAATAGAGGCACCAACGGAGCTGATACCGGCTCTTTCTTTCCCCATCACGGGGAGTCGGGCCATGCCAAGTCAGCAACAGGCGGGTCACGAAGCTTCTCGGACGAAACGCAATAAACGCGAGCACCAGCAGGATGGCGATCCAAAAGAGTGCCAGCTTCGCGGAGAAACTCATATACATCCCCAAGGTCGGTCGACGCCCGACGTGAGCGAATGCTTCCACTTGCTCACACTATCGGGAAAGAATGAATCCGCCTCGCTCCTGGTCATGCCTCACAGATCGAGGAAGTAACCAAGCGTGGCGGCAGCCAATGCCAGTACGGAGAAGATGATCACTGGCCTGGAAGTGGCGAGCGCAAGAATGCCCTGGGCATTTCTCTTCCGTATTTCTCGGAGCTCTGCTGCGGCTTCAGGATGTATGTCGTTCAGGAAGTATCTGCTGCTGTAGATCAGATACCTCGCTTGCTGGAGCTCGCTTGCGTTCAGACACGCAACAGAAAATATTTCCTCACCATCCGGACTAAGCCCAACGGTGAAAACGTAAGAGTCCAGACCATGTCGTCTTAATGCCGAGTTGAAGTACTCGGCAAAATCCTTGTTCTTGAAGTCAAGTAACGTGTACATGCGCTTATCGTTGCCGGCCGATTAGTACCAGGCCGCACGCCACATTGCGATGGAAAGTCATATTACGTCCCTGTCGTTCCTTTAATCCTTGCTTGCCTTGAAGCAATCCCGGCGACGCTACTGATTTGCCGACACCCTGTCCACCGGCACACCACCATCCATGTGCGAGCCCGTAGGATGCGGTAGAGCGAAGCGAAACCCATCAGCGGAGGTCGATGTGTCTCGCAAGCTCAACCCATTCTGCGAGGTGCTCATCCGCACAGTCCCGTGGATCAGGCTGGCATCGACGCCCCCAGCCGATTGATTTCCACTGTCACGTGGGCCAACTCCTCATGAATGGCGAGTGCCTGCCGCACGCTGTCGGCGTCGATCGCCCCCGTCGTGGCCAGGGTGAGGACACAGGCGTAGCTGTCCTTGCTGACCCGCCAGACATGCAGGTCGGTAATGGTGGGAGCTGTCGGCAACGCAGCAATCACCTCGCGGATATCTTCCACCACCGGTGCGTCCATCTCCGCATCCAGCAGCACTCGCGCGCTATCACGCAGCAGCCCCTTGGCCCAGCGCGCCACCAGCACGGCGCCCACCAGGCCCATTACCGGGTCGAGCCAGGCCGCACCCCAGAACTTGCCGGCCAACAGGGCAACGATGGCGAGCACCGAAGTCGCGGCATCGGCGACCACGTGCAAGTAGGCCGAACGCAGGTTGAGGTCGTGGTGATGGTGGTGGTCGTGGTGGTGATGGGCGTGCTCGTGGCCATGATCGTGGTGATGGTGGTCGTGGTCATCGCGCAGCAGCCAGGCGCAGAGCAGGTTCACCACCAGCCCCAATACCGCGATGGCGATGGCTTCGTCATAGTGGATCGGCCCCGGCGACAGCAGGCGTTCCACCGACTGGAACACCATCAGGCCCGCCACCCCCAACAGCAGGATGGCGCTGGAGTAGCCGCCCAATATCTCCACCTTCCAGGTCCCGAAGGCGAAACGCCGGTCGTGGGCCAGCTTGCGCGCGGCGGCATAGGCGAACAGCGAAAGGCCGAGCGCCAGCGCGTGGGAGCTCATGTGCCAGCCATCGGCCAGCAGCGCCATGGAGTTGAAGTACCAGCCCCCGGCAATCTCGGCCAGCATCATCACCGCGGTAATCCACATCGCCAGGCGTGTCTTGCGCTCGGCCGACAGATTGCTCTGGTGGAATTGGTGGGAGTGCAGCCAGTGTTCCGGGTTGCGCGTGGTCATGGCTATCATGCTCCAGAAAATTTGAAGTAGCCGAGACCGCACAGGATAGTGGTTGCACTGCCATACGGGGTATGCCCCTGGCACCTGTCTAACCGTAGGGTGCGCCACGTGTTCAGCCGGTATACATGGGTAACGCTTGTCGGGAGACATGGGTAACGGGTGGATAGTCATGGCTTGGGTTGCCTGAGATCAATCTGGCGCACGGTCTTACGGATGAACACCACGTCGAAGATGCCGTCGGTCGCGGTCGGCCGGATGGCAACCCGCTCTCCCGCCAGGCCGCCTCCGACAAACAGGCTCCGGCCGTTGAAGCGG
>NZ_SSOH01000017.1:0-20468 GCF_029873155.1 Pseudomonas sp. BN515
GGCGGCCTGGCGGGAGAGCGGGTTGCCATCCGTCCGACCGCGACCGACGGCGTCTTCGACGTGGTGTTCATCCACAAGACCGTGCGCCAGATTGATCTCAGGCAACCCAAGCCATGACTATCCACCCGTTACCCATGTCTCCCGACAAGCGTTACCCATGTATACCGGCTGAACACTGTGCGCACCGAGGCAATGGGTACGACACCGAGATTGTTTCCCGGTGCGCGCGGCGCACCCTACGGGACGGGCGTCGATTCCAATGCGTCGACTGGCCGGGTCGGCGCCAATTCCGTAACATCCGCCCCCCTTTTTGCCACTCCCTTGGCCAGATCCGCTGGCCCAGTTCAGGTACACCATGAAACCAGCCCGCCTGCGCGCCGATGTCCTGGCCGGACTCACCACGTCCTTCGCGCTCGTCCCCGAATGCATCGCCTTTGCCCTGGTCGCCCACCTCAATCCGCTGATGGGCCTGTACGGCGCCTTCATCATCTGCACCCTGACCGCGCTGTTCGGCGGCCGGCCAGGGATGGTGTCCGGGGCGGCGGGTTCGATGGCGGTGGTGATCGTCGCGTTGGTGGTGGAGCACGGGGTGCAGTACCTGCTGGCCACAGTGCTGCTGGGTGGCCTGATCATGATCGCGTTCGGCCTGCTGCGCCTGGGCAAGCTGGTGCGGATGGTGCCGTATCCGGTGATGCTCGGCTTCGTGAACGGCCTGGCCATCATCATCGCGCTCGCCCAGTTGGAGCATTTCAAGACAGGCGAAGCCTGGCTCAGCGGCACACCGCTTTACCTGATGCTGGGGCTGGTGGCGCTGACCATGGCCATCGTCTACATCCTGCCGCGCCTGACCCGCGTGGTGCCGCCGGCGCTGGTGGCGATCCTCGGCGTCGGCCTGCTGGTCTACCTGCTGGGCCTGCCCACCCGCACCTTGGGCGATATGGCCCACATCGCCGGCGGCCTGCCCGCGCTGGCCATGCCGGATATTCCCTGGAACCTGGAGACCCTGAAGATCATCGCGCCCTACGCGGTACTGATGGCGCTGGTGGGCCTGCTGGAAACCCTGCTGACACTGAACCTCACCGACGAGATCACCGAGAGCCGTGGCTTCCCGGACCGCGAATGCGTGGCCCTGGGCGCAGCCAACATCGTATCGGGTGCCTTCGGCGGCATGGGCGGTTGCGCCATGATCGGCCAGACGGTCATCAACCTCAGCTCCGGCGGCCGTGGCCGGGTTTCCGGCGTGGTAGCCGGGGTGATGGTCCTGCTCTTCGTACTGTTCCTCTCGCCGCTGATCGAGCGCATTCCGCTGGCGGCACTGGTGGGTGTGATGTTCGTGGTGGCCCAGCAGACCTTCGCCTGGGGCTCGCTGAGGGTGGCGGGCAAGGTGCCGCTGAACGACGTCCTGGTGATAGTCGCCGTGACCGTCATCACTGTGTTCACTGACCTGGCCATCGCCGTGCTCAGTGGCATCATCATCGCCGCGCTAAACTTCGCCTGGCACCACGCCCGCGAGCTCTACGCCGACAGCCACCACGAGACCGATGGCAGCAAGCTGTATCGCGTCCACGGCACGCTGTTCTTCGCCTCTGCCACACCCTTCCTCAATCAGTTCGACCCGGCTGGCGATCCAGCCCAGGTGACCCTGGATTGCCAGCACCTCAGCTTCGTCGACTACTCGGCCATCGCCGCACTGAAGACCCTGCGCGAACGCTACGCCAAGGCCGGCAAGCACCTGCGCGTGGTGCACCTGTCCGAGCGTTGCAAGAAGCTGCTCAAGCGGGCTGGCGAACAGCACTGACCCCTCGTCAGTCCGGCTGGCAGGGGTAGCGGTTCTGCGCTGCAGTTAGTTCGGGGATGGAAGGCGCAAACCTGCAAGGAGGTTGCCGTGGCCATTCAACTCGACCACCTGATGGTGCCCGCGCGGGACAAACTGCGCTCCGCGAGGCTCCTGGCCGAACTGCTCGACGTGCCCTGGTCGGATACCGGCATTGGGCCGTTCGCGCCGGTGTATGTGAACGACGGGCTGACCCTGGACTTTGACCAGTGGGGCGAGCCCTTCCCGCTGATTCACTTCTGCTTCCGGGTGAGTCCGGAGGAATTCGAGGCGATCCTGGGGCGCATCCGCGCGGCAGGCATCGACTACCGCAGCGCCGTTCATGGGCCAGTGGACCACAAGGTAGACAGGGAGCATGGGGGTTCCATCGTCTACTGGAACGAGCCGGATGGGCATCAGTGGGAGATGCTGACGGTGAGTTATGCGCGGCGGAACTGACGCCGCTTAGGTCGATGCTTTTACTGTGGGGCCTTCACCAAGCCCAGTCGCTGCTCCAGTTCGGCAATACGCGCTTCCAGCGCCTGGCGTTCCGCGCGGGTGGCGGTGATGTCGTCGTAGACGCTGATCATGTGTTCCGGGCTGCCGTCGCGGGGGTTGCGTTGGACGGAGGTGCGGACCTTCACCCAGATGGTGCTGCCGTCCTTGCGGCGGAAACGTTTCTCCATGGTGCTGACCGCTTCCCGTCCGCCCAGCAGGCGCTGGACCTGCGCCAGGTTTGCGGGAAGGTCGTCGGGGTGGGTGAGTTGCTGGAAGGTCAGGCCGGCAAGTTCCTCGGCGCTGTAGCCCAGCAGCTCGCACAG
The DNA here is from genome assembly GCF_029873155.1 of Pseudomonas sp. BN515. Classification (NCBI taxonomy): domain Bacteria; kingdom Pseudomonadati; phylum Pseudomonadota; class Gammaproteobacteria; order Pseudomonadales; family Pseudomonadaceae; genus Pseudomonas; species Pseudomonas sp. BN515. The sequence goes on from NZ_SSOH01000017.1 coordinate 2,635, forward strand.
CGGCTGGTTGACCCGCTGCCATTTGCCGTCCAGCCCGATGTAGGCCAAGGCGCCGCCGGCCAGTTCGAAGATGGCGCGGAAGCGCTCCTCGCTCTGCCGCAACTCTTCTTCCACCCGTTTGCGTTCGGTGCTGTCCAGGCTCACGCCGACCATCTTCACCGAGCGGCCGGAACTGTCCTGCAGCGAGGTGGCGCGGGAGGTGATCCAGCGTTGTTCGCCATTGGGATGGAAGATGCGGAAGTCGAACTCGTAGCCTTTGCCCTCGGCCACGCAATCCCGGTAGATGGCCTGCAGCGCGGCAACATCATCGGGATGCAGATGGACCCAGAAGTCTTCATTGCGGCGCACCGGCCAGCCGTACACGGCTTCGACGTTGGCCGAGTAGGAGACTTCGTCGGTGATCAGGTTCCATTCCCAGTTGACGATGCCGGCGCTTTCCTGGGCCAGCTTCATCCGCGCTTCGCTTTCCATGATCTGGGCGGTGTACTTGCGTCGCACGTCAGTCATGGGCAGGTCCTGCACTTCCACGTGCTGGGCATCCTGCAGAGCTTCGTCGCCATAGCGCAGCCAGATCCAGTTGACCTTGAGGAAGGTGGCCAGCTTGCGCAGGTTGTCGTAGTCGATCTCGCCGCCACGGGTCCACTTGTGGACGGCCGTACGCGAAATACCGAGCACGGTGGCCACGGCCTGGAGCGTCAGTTTCTGGTGTTCGAGCAGTTCTTTGAGGCGGAAGGCGAAGCTGTTTTCTATCATGGCGAGCATGTCCCTGAGCCAGGCGACGCAGTATACACGTCGCCAGCTCCGCCCTATCCCGCTGCCTTACAGGTCTAGAACAAGACGCGGCCCCTTCGCGCGGGAGACGCACAGCATCATGGTCTGCTGGGCGGCTTTCTCGTCGTCGGAGAGGTACTGGTCGAAGTGCTCGGCTTCACCTTCGAGGATGCGGGTCTCGCAGGTGCCGCAAACGCCCTCGCGGCACAGGCATTCCACCTGGGCGGCGTTGGACTTCTCGATGGCCTGGAGGATGGTCATGCCCTCCTCCACCTGCAGCTCGCGGCCGGACTGGGCCAGCACCACGGTGAAGGCGCCACCGGTGACCGGAGCGGCGGCGAACTGTTCCCAGTGCACGCGGGCGTCCGGGATGCCCTGGGCCTTGGCGGTGGCGATCACCGCGTCGATCAGCGGCTTGGGACCGCAGACGTAGACATGGGCATCCGCGTCCATGCCACCAATGAGTTCCGCCAGGTTCAGCGAGGTGCCCAGGCTGTCGACGTAGAAGCGCACGTTCCCGGCATGGGGACCGTCGGCCAGTTCACCCTGGAAGGCACCGTGTTCCGGGCTGCGGAAGGCGTAGTGCAGCTCATAGCGGGCGCCCTGGGCGCGCAGCTCGGGGAGCTGGGCGAGGAACGGCGTGATGCCGATACCGCCGGCGATCAGCACATGCCTGCCGGCAGCAGGATCGATGGCGAAGAGGTTGTTGGGGCTGGAGATGACCAGTTCGGTGCCCACCTCGACCTGTTGGTGCATGAAGGCCGAACCGCCCTTGGACTGCTCTTCCAGGCGCACGCCGATCTGGTAGCTGGCGGTATCGGCCGGGTCGCTCATCAGCGAGTAGGCGTTGCTGAACTGGCGGCCGTCGGCGCCCTTCATCTGCACGATGATGTGGCTGCCGCCGGTGAAGGCCGGCAGCGGCTGGCCGTCGGCGCGCTCCAGGGTGAAGCGCTTGATCTGGGGGGTTGCCTGCTCCACCGCGGTCACGCGGGCAGACATCATTTCGTAGGAGTTGGCCATCGCTCACCTCTGTTGCGACTGCGGGCGGCGCCGGGCGCCGCCCTGATGGTGCGGGGTGCCCGCCGTCAGACGGCGAGGCACAGGTACTTCATTTCCAGGTAATCCTCGATGCCGTACTTCGAGCCTTCGCGGCCGAGGCCGGACTGCTTGACGCCACCGAACGGGGCCACCTCGTTGGAGATCAGGCCGGTGTTGATGCCGACCATGCCGTACTCCAACTGCTCGGCGATCTTCCACACGCGGCCGATGTCGCGGCTGTAGAAGTAGGCCGCCAGGCCGTAGAGGGTGTCGTTAGCCAGGCGCACCACTTCCTCGTCAGAGGAGAAGCGCACCAGGGGCGCCACCGGGCCGAAGATTTCCTCGTCCAGCAGCTGCATGCCCGGCGCCACGCCGGTCAGCACCGTGGGCTGCAGGAAGTTGCCGCCCAGTTCGTGGCCATCGCCGCCCACCAGGATGTCGGCGCCCTTCTCTACCGCGTCGGCGATCAGGCTCTGCACCTTGTCCAGGGCCTTGCCAGTGATCAGCGGGCCGATCTGGGTGGCGCCTTCCAGGCCATGGCCGACGCGCAGGTCGCGCACACGGGCGGCGAAGCGTTCGGCGAAGGCGTCGTAGACGGCGTCATGCACGTAGAAACGGTTGACGCAGACGCAGGTCTGGCCAGCGTTGCGGTACTTGGCTACCAACGCCCCTTCCACGGCGGCGTCGATATCGGCGTCGTCGAAGACGATGAAGGGCGCGTTGCCGCCCAGTTCCAGGGACACCTTCTTGATGGTGGGCGCGCACTGGCCCATCAGCAGGCGACCCACCGGGGTGGAGCCGGTGAAGCTCAGCTTGCGCACCAGCGGGTGGCTGGTGAGCTGGGCGCCGATGGCAACCGCGTCGCCGGTGACGATGCTGAGCACGCCGTCCGGCACGCCCGCGCGCTTCGCCAGCTCGGCCAGTGCCAGGGCGGAGAACGGGGTCTCGTTGGCCGGCTTGACCACGATGGTGCAGCCCGCCGCCAGGGCCGGCGCCACCTTGCGGGTGATCATGGCCGAGGGGAAGTTCCAGGGCGTGATGGCAGCGCAGACGCCGATGCCCTGCTTGATCACCACCAGGCGCTTGTCGCCGGCCGGCGAAGGGATCACGTCGCCATAGATGCGCTTGCCTTCTTCGGCGAACCACTCGATGAAGGACGCAGCATAGCGAATCTCGCCCACGGCTTCGGTCAGGGGTTTGCCCTGTTCCAGGGTCATCAGGCGCGCCAGGTCGTCTTCGTGCTGGAGCATCAGCTCGAACCAGCGGCGCAGGATCTGCGCGCGTTCCTTGGCGGTACGCGCACGCCAGGCCGGCAGTGCGGCATCGGCGGCTTCGATGGCGCGCAGGGTTTCGCTGCCGCCCATGTTCGGCACGCGGCCCAACAGATCGCCGCTGGCCGGATCAGTCACGTCCACCGTGCGGCCGTCATCGGCGTTGCACCAGGCACCGGCGATGAAGGCCTGCTGGCGGAACAGGTCGTTGTCTTTCAGGTTCACTCGGGAATTCCTCATACACGTGACGCAGGCCGCCGCACGCAGGCGGCGGCCAGGGTCATCAACGGTCCAGGTGGGCGACGGCGATCAAGTTGTGGAAGTGGGCGATGCCGTGCTCGCTCTGGCCGCTGCGCTGGCTGTCGGCCATGATCCGGCCCTGGCCGCGATAGCCACGGGACTTCAGGCCCTTCTGCACGCTTTCCACCAGGCGCAGGTCTTCCGGACGGAACACGTCGCGGTACCACTCGATCAGCGACTGCTGCTCGGGGGTGATGTCCTTGTTGAGGAAATAGATGTCGTAGTGCTGCAGGGTCACTTCGGCGCTGACCGGGAACTCGTAGATCACGGTCATGAAGTTGCCGCCGGGCGGCGCGTTGAACATGGTGCACGGCCAGACCCAGAAGCCGCTGAAGGACGGGTCTTTCACCGACTCGTCGAACTTGAAGGACTTCTCCGACGGTTTGGCCAGGCCGTACTGCAGGGACCAGTTGCCGTGCATGGTGTGGGTGTACTGGCCGACGTCCACGGAGTCGGAGAAGCCCGGGTGGGCCGGGGCGCAGTGGTAGCACTCCATGTAGTTGTCGACGATGGACTTCCAGTTGGCCGGGGTCTCGGTGACAAAGCGAGCGGCCAGGTGCAGGTCGTCCACCACAGGGCAGGCCTGGCGCAGACGCGCTTCGAGGCCCGGCAGCTGCTCTTCGACCGAACCTGCGTCCTTGTTCATGTTGACGAAGATGAAGCCGGCGTATTCCTCGACGCGCAGCTGCACCAGACTGGAGTTGGCCTTGTCGAAGTTGGCGACGTGGTCGCAGTTGCGCGCGTGGGCCAGCTCGCCGTCGAGCTTGAAGGTCCAGGCGTGGTACGGGCAGGTGATGACGTTCTTCGCCTTGCCGTCGCCCTGCAGCAGCTGGTGGCCACGGTGCGGGCAGACGTTGTAGAAGGCGCGCAGTTCAGCGTCACGGCCGCGTACGACGATGATGCTCTCGCCGATGATCTCGCGGGTGATGTAGGCATTGTTCTCGGCGACTTCGCTGCGATGGCCGACGCAGACCCAGCTGTTGGCGAAGATCTTTTCCTTCTCGAAATCGAAGACTTCCGGGCGGGTGTAGTAGCTGGCAGGAATGGTGTAGGCCTCATCGGCGTTGGCGCAGAAGTCGGCAGGCAGGCGTTGGATATCGTTCATCTTATGTACTCCAGGCATTTGAAAGGCATCGGCCGGGGCCGCGCCATCACAGCTTTTTACTTTTAGTTAACACAAATCTGTCAGTTAACAGATCGGGCAAAATTTTTTGGCCGTTCCTGCACATCCGTGTGCAGGTACAACTCAACTCATTGCGCGGTGGCAGCTTTCAGGCGCACGCCCTCTTCCGCTTTCGGCGGCTCGACGCTGTCGTCCAGGCCGCGGCGTACCGCTTCTTCCTCGATCAGGTGGGCCGGCATGCTGCCGTAGTCCTCCAGCATCCATTTGAAGAAGCCGTAGATCTTGGTGAGCAGGATCACCAGGAAGGGGATCGCGGTCAGCACCACGGCGGTCTTCATGGTGGACAGCGATGCCTTGGCGAACAGCATGGCCAGCGGGATCAGGGTCAGCATCACGCACCAGAACAGACGGTGGGTCGGAGTCGGGTCCTGGCCTTCCTTCAGGTTGCGGGTGCTGGTGGCTGCCACGGCGTAGGCCGCCGCGTCCATGTGGGAGGCGCAGAACACCGCCATGATGAACAGGTATACCGCCAGGAACACCTTGCCGAAGGGCAGCGAGGTCAGGAGCATTTCCACGGCGGTCTCGCCGCCCTGCTCGCTGAGGATGCGCGGCACGTCGATGGCGCCGGTGATGAACTGGTGCATGCTGTAGCTTTCCAGCGCGCCGAAGAAGAACCAGCAGCCCACGCTACCGCCGAGCAGCAGTGCGGCAACCACTTCCTTGATCTTGCGGCCCTTGGATACGCGGGTGACGAACATCGCCACGCCCGGCGCGTAGGACACCCACCAGAGCCAGTAGAACACCGTCCAGTTACGGGTGAAGGCACCGTCGCCCGCTGGGTCGGTGAACAGGCTCATGTGCACGTAGTTCTGGATCATCAGGCCGATGGCATTGGCGGTGTTGTTCAGGGTGAACTGGGTCGGCCCCACCAGGAACACCACGCCAGCGAAGGCCAGGGCGCCGACGCACACCATCTTCGACAGGCGCTGCATGCCACCGTCGATGCCGATATAGGAACTCAGGGAGAAGATCACCGCCACGGCGCCGATCACCACCAGCTGGGTGACGAAGGTATCCGGGATGCCGGTGAGGCCGGACAGGCCACGGGTCAGGGTGGACGCGGTGAGCGCCAGGGAAACGGTCAGCGCGCCGAACATGGTGAGCAGGAAGATCAGGTCAACCAGTCGACCCACCGGGCCGTTGGCACGGAAGCCGGTGACCGCTTCGATGATCGAAGCCAGGCCCAGGCCGCTCTTCTTGCGCACGTGGAAGTGATAGGCCAGTGCCAGCGACGACAGCGCATAGAGCGACCAGGCGCTGATGCCCCAGTGGAAGAAGGAATAGCTGACGCTGAAGTCCAGCGCTTCGCGGCTGCCGGCAGCGATGTTCAGGCCGGGGGTCTGGTAGTAGTACGCCCACTCCATCACGCCCCAGTAGAGGGTCGAGGAGCCCATGCCGGCGCAGATGAACATGAACACCCAGGTCATGTTCGTGTACTCGGGCTTGCCGTTGCCCAGGCGGATGTTGCCGTACTTGCTGAACGCCAGGTACAGCACGGCCAGGGCGGTGCCGAACACGAACAGCTGCACAGTGGTACCGAAGGTGCGGGTGGAAATCTCGAAGAGCCGGTTGGCCATGGCCTCCGACTCGGCAGGGAACGCAGCAAGGCCGATCACGGTCAGCGCCACGGCGATCAGGCTCGCCGTGATCAAGAACATGTCTTTCTTATTGTTGTTGGACATCGATGTCTCCTGGAACTGGATAACCCGGCGCCCCATCAGGCAGGGGGTTCGCCGGACTACGCTATTTGTTAATCATTGGTTTACGTTAATCCATTGGTTAACAGCTTGTCCGAAATGCGCTTTCAAAGCAACTCCTGTCGGACAATTTGCAGGCCGTCTGTCACCTGCGGAAAAGCGCCGGCCGCCTTTTCTCAAAGGCGGCCGGATTAAGGCTTACAGGGCGTCGGCGATCGCCTTGCCCACTTCCTGGGTCGAGGCCTTGCCGCCCAGGTCAGGGGTCACCGGGCCTTCGGCGATCACTCGCTCAATGGCCTGCAGAATGCCGTCGTGGGCTGCCTTGTAGCGCTCGTCGCCGTTGCCGAGGAAGTCCAGCATCAGCGCGCCGGACCAGATCATGGCGATGGGGTTGGCGATGTTGCGGCCGTAGATGTCCGGGGCCGAACCGTGGACCGGCTCGAACAGCGACGGGAAGTTACGCTCCGGGTTGAGGTTGGCCGAGGGCGCGATACCGATGGTGCCGGCGCAGGCCGGGCCGAGGTCGGAGAGGATGTCGCCGAACAGGTTGGAGGCCACCACCACGTCGAAGCGATCCGGCTGCAGCACGAAGCGTGCGCAGAGGATGTCGATGTGCTGCTTGTCCCATTTGATTTCCGGGTACTTCGCGGCCATCGCAGCCACCCGCTCGTCCCAGTAGGGCATGCTCACCGCCATGCCGTTGGACTTGGTGGCGGCGGTCAGTTGCTTGCGCTCGCGGGTCTGGGCCAGGTCGAAGGCGTACTTGAGGATGCGGTCTACACCACGACGGGTGAACACAGACTCCTGCAGCACGAATTCGTGCTCGGTGCCTTCGAACATGCGACCGCCCAGGGAGGAGTACTCGCCCTCGGTGTTCTCGCGGATCACCACGAAGTCGATATCGCCGGGCTCACGGCCGGCAAGCGGGCACGGTACGCCGGGGAACAGGCGCACCGGGCGGATGTTCACGTACTGGTCGAAGTCGCGGCGGAACTTCAGCAGCGAGCCCCAGAGGGAGATGTGGTCGGGCACCTTGTCCGGCCAGCCCACGGCGCCGAAGTAGAGGGCGTCGAAGCCTTTGAGCTGCTCGAACCAGTCGTCCGGCATCATCTTGCCGTGCTGCAGGTAGTAGTCGCAGCTGGCCCACTCGATGGTTTCGAAGGACAGGTCCAGGCCCCACTTGCGGGCCGCCGCTTCGACGACCCGCAGGCCTTCGGGGAGAACTTCGTTGCCGATGCCGTCGCCGGGAATGGCGGCGATCTTGAATGTCTTCTTGTTCATCTGGTCGTGCCCTTGGTGAAGGCGCCCTGTTCAGGCGGGGTGATGACCATGCTATAAGGGCCGACAACAAAGATAATCCAGCACTTCATTGATAGATAAGACACGAATCGTGAATAGTCTGCCGAACCTGGAAGACCTCCGCGTCTTCGTCCTCGTCGCCCGCCGCTCCAGCTTCGCCGCCGCCGCCAGCGAGATGGGCACCTCCCCCGCCTTCGTCAGCAAGCGCATCCGCCTGCTGGAAGAAAGCCTCGGCGTGCGCCTGCTGCACCGCACCACCCGTCGCGTGGCGGTGAGCGAAGACGGCGAGCGGGTCTACCGCTGGGCGCAGACCATCTTCGACGCGGTGGAACGGATGACTGACGAAGTGTCCGAGCTGCACCAGGAGCCGCGCGGGCAACTGCGCATCGTCAGCAGCTTCGGTCTTGGCCGGCGCCTGGTGGCTCCGGCGTTGTCGGAGCTGTCGGAGCGGTATCCGGCGCTGGATATCCGCCTGGACCTGTTCGACCGGCTGGTGGACCTGATCGACGAAGGCTTCGATCTCGACATCCGCATCGGCGACAACATCGCCCCCAACCTGATCGCCAAGCCACTGGCCGAGAACAGCCGCATCCTCTGCGCCGCCCCCTCCTACCTGGCGCGCCACGGCGTGCCCGCCAGCCTGGCGGAGCTGGCCGGGCACGACTGCCTGGTGATCAAGGAGCGCGACCACCCATTCGGCGTCTGGCGCCTGCACGGACCGGCCGGAGAAGAAAACGTGAAGGTCACCGGCCCCCTCTCGGCCAATAACGGCGAGATCGTCCACCAGTGGGCCGTGGACGGACGCGGCATCGCCCTGCGCTCCTGGTGGGACGTGGGTGAAAGCCTGGAGAACGGACGCCTGGTGCAGGTGCTGCCCGAGTATCGGCAGCCGGCGAACATCTGGGCGGTGTACGCCGCGCCCCTTGCCACCTCGGCCAAGATCCGCGTGACGGTGGAGTTCTTCCGCCAGTATTTCCAGCAACAGCGAGGCGGCGCGCGTTAGGTCTGCGGGCAGTACCCATGTGGGGGCGATTTCAATCGCCTTGCGGACCGCAGGTGCGCCCTGCGGTCTTGCTGGGGCAGCTACGCTGCCCTTCGCGAATGAATTCGCCCCCACAAGACACTCACGCAGAGTGGGCTTCAGCCCACCACGAGCTAGCCCCTCGCCCCTGAAGTAACCACAGGGCGGACCCGAGTCAGCGCCTTCAGGCCGATGCCCATCAACGAGGAGCTACGCCAGCTCCTCATCTGAAGCTTCAGGCGGTGCGCTCCGCCACCTTGAAGCTCAGGCACACGGCGGTGCCCTCGTTTTCGCGGCTGGTCAGGCTGGCCTTGCCGCCGAAGCGCTCCATGATCTGCTTGACCATGATCAGGCCAATGCCCAGCCCGCCCTGCTTGGTGGTGTAGAAGGATTTGAAGGCCATCATCTCCTGCTGCCGCGACATGCCCTTGCCGGTGTCGCTGATGGTGAGGTTGAGCCACTGGCCGCTGCTGTCGGGGGTGGCTGTGATGCTCAGCCGACCACCATTGGGCATGGCCTCGATGGCATTGGCGATCACACTGTTGAGCACCTGCGCCAGCAGGAGCTGGTGGCTGACCACCATGGGCGCGGTATCGGCGCTGCAGTCCACTTCGATGCGGGAACGAGCCAATTGCTGGTCGAAATTGCTCAGGGTGGCGCGCACCGCTTCCAGGGTGTCCACCTGCTCCGAGTCGCCCTGCAACGGCCGCAGGCAGAGCAGCAGGTCGCGCACCCAGGCAGACATACGGTCGACCTGGGTGATGATGTCGTCGACGCACTTGCGCGCCTGCGGCCCCTCCATCTCCTGGGCCAGCTCGGCGCTGGAACGGATCGAGGCCAGCGGATTGCGCAGGCTGTGAGCCACTGCCGAAGACATTTCCCCCAGCCCCACGTAGGTGCTGTTGGCCACCAGCTGGTTCTGCTGCGCCGCGAGCAGCAAGGATGCACGGCGCACGATCCAGTACAGGCCGAAATACATCAGCAGGCCGCCGATCGCCGTAGCCAGCCAGATCATCCGGTAGCCACGGTTGACCCGGTCGATCAGGTCCACTGGCTCCTTGTAGATCTCCACCATCGCCTTCACCTCGCCCTTGGCATCAGTGAGCGGGATGTAGTTCTCGATGAAGAACATCTTCGGCGGGCTCAGGAACTTCTGCTCCACCCGGCCTTCCTCCACCTCGTTGTACTCGGCGGACACGCGGCCGCCGGACTCGAAGGCCTCGTCCAGCGCTTCGTCGGCCTCGATCTGCTGCCCGATCAGGTCAGGGTTGGTGGACCAGACCACCGTTCGGTCTGGGGAGAAGATGGTGGCCAGCAGGGAATCCGGCACATGGGACAGGTGATCGAGGAATTCGGAACGGGCCCGCTCGCGGCTCTCCGCCGTGGACCGGGTGAGCATCCCGTCGTAGTGATGGGGCACCAGTACGTCACCCATCTCCATGCCTTCCAGCCCATGGTGGCGCATCTCGCCGAGGGCCAGGGTCTGGATGAACTGCGCGGAGAGCATGGCGTCGCGCTCCAGGCTTTCGCTCACCAAGAAGCGCGTCGACACGGTGCCAACACCGATGGCCACGCTGCCGATGATCACCAGGCTGACCAGCGAGAACCAGCGCAGCAGGTTGAACTGCTGGACCGGCGCATTCGCCCCGCCCCCAGCTTCCGATGCCTGCCTGCCGAGGATTGCTGCCATGTCCATCCGGAGTCCCCCACCTGGAGCCTTCCAGACTTATAGCAGCCGCTGCGCTGTCGCGAAGGCAATCGCTCTGCGACTGCGGGGGCAAGGCACCTTGTCAAAAAGCGTTACATCTCCGGCGGTGTTCCGACGGGAAATCGACGCACGTCTTACTGGCATCGACTACCGTGAAATTTGTCCCCTTGCAGAGGACAGCTGGAGTCGCCACGGTCGCCACCTCCCCCCGTAAGCTGACCGCACCGTGGCGACTTTTTTTATGCGCGCAATCCATTCATGCAGCGGCGTCATTCCTCAATCAATTGACCTGACTTCCTGGCACGCCCTACCCGTAGGGTGCCGCCATGCGCACCGGATCGGCGTCAGGTGAAGGATTGTCCCGGCCCTAACACCGGTGGTGCGCGCGGCGCACCCTACTCACTACCCACCCGACACCCCGTTCGAACCGCTGACGGACTGGTGCGCCCAGCCCCCACCCAGGGCACGGAACAGATCGACCAGGGCGATCTGCCGCTCGGTGCTGGTCTCGATGAGCGCCAGTTCGTTGAGGAAGTCGCTGCGCTGGGCATCCAGGTAGCGCAGATGGCTGTCCACGCCGCCCTCGTAGCGGGCCTTGGCCAGCTTCAGGGTTTCGTTGCTGGTGTTGGCCAGGGCACGCCGTGCGACCTCTTCGCGACGCAGTGTGTCGGTGGCCGCCAGGGCGTCTGCCACCTCGCGGAACGCCGTCTGGATGGTGCCTTCGTATTCAGCCACCGCGGCGTCCTTGCGGACTTCGGCCAGATCCAGGTTGGCGCTGTTGCGTCCGGCATCGAACAGCGGCAGCGACAAGTTCGGCACGAAGCTCCAGGACCGCGAACCGCCACCGAACAGGCCGGACATTTCCGCGCTGGAGGTGCCGAAGCTGCCGGTCAGGCTGATGCGCGGGAAGAACGCCGCGCGCGCCGCGCCGATGTCGGCATTGCGCGCTTTCAGGCGGCGTTCGGCAGCGAGGATGTCCGGGCGGCCCTCGATCAGGTCGGACGAGGTGCCGGGCGCAATGTCCTGGATCAGCCGCAGTTCGTCCCGTGAGACCGCTGGAAGCTCCTTCGCGGCGTCCTGCGTACCGAGCAGCAGCACCAGGGCGTTGAACGCCTGCTGCTTCTGCCGCTGGTTCCGCTCCAGCTCGGCGCGGGACTGTTCCACCAGTCCCAGCGCCTCCTGGTAGTCCAGCGCGGTGGCAGCGCCAGCGGCTCGGCGCTGCTCGATCAGCACGAAAGAGTCCTCGCGGCTGGCCAGGGTGCGATGGGTCAGTTCCAGGCGACGCTGCGCGCCGTCGTAGGTCAGGTAGGCCTGGCTGACTTCGGCGACCAGCGCGATCTGCGCACTACGGCCCGCCTCTTCGGTGGCCAGGTACTGCTCCAGCGCCGAGTCGGTCAGGCTCTTCACCCGGCCGAACAGGTCCAGCTCGTATTCGGGCAGCGAAAGCCCGACCTGGTAGCTGCTGGTAACGTCCGAGACACCTTCGCTGGCCAGGTCCGCCGGGACACGCTGGCGATTGCCCGAGGCGCCGGCGCTGAGCCCCGGCACCCGGTCGGCCCGCTGGATGCGGTACTGCGCGCGGGCCTGCTCGATGTCCAGCAGCGTCTGGCGCAGGGAACGGTTGTTGTCCAGGGCGATCCCCACCAGACGGCGCAGCTCGGCGTCGGTGATGAAGGCCTGCCAGTCGAGGCCGCCGACTTCAGCGCCGGACTGACTGCTGTCGGTGTTCCAGGCCTGTGGGACGGGCGCTGCAGGGCGCTGGTAGGTCGGGGCCATGGAACAGCCGCCAAGGGACAGGGCGAACACCAGCGCCGATACGGTAAAGACGGATTTGCGCATGGCGATCACTCCAGGGCCTGGGTCGGTTGTTCAACGGGGGCGGGTTTGCTCCGCAGCAGCGACAGCACCCAGACGAAGCAGATGGGCACGAAGATCACCCCCAGCAACGTGGCGCCGAGCATGCCGCCGATCACGCCGGTGCCGATGGCGCGCTGGCTGGCCGCGCCGGCGCCAGTGGCCAGGGCCAGCGGCACCACGCCGAGGATGAACGCCAGGGAGGTCATCACGATGGGACGGAAGCGCAGGCGCGCGGCCTCGATGGCAGCTTCGCGCAGGCTGCTTCCCTGTTCCCAGAGCTCCTTGGCGAACTCGACGATGAGGATCGCGTTCTTCGCCGCCAGGCCGATGATGGTGATCAGGCCGACCTTGAAGTACACGTCATTGGGCATGCCGGCGACGATCACCGCCAGCACGGCGCCCAGCGCACCGATGGGCACGATCAGCATCACCGTCAGCGGGATCGACCAGCTCTCGTAGAGCGCCACCAGCACCAGGAAGACCACCAGGATGGCCAGCGCGAACAGCTGCGATGCCTGGCCGCTGGCCACCTTCTCCTGATAGGACAGGCCGGTCCACTCGTAGCTGATGCCCGCCGGCAGTTGGGCGGCCAGGCGCTCCATCTCGGCCATGGCTTCACCCGTACTCACGCCGTACATGGCATCACCGGAAATGCGGATGGACGGGTAGCCGTCGTAACGCACGATCTGCACCGGCCCCTCTTCCCAGTGAGTGCTGACGAAGGCACTCAGCGGCACCAGTTCGCCACCGGTGTTGGGCACATAGAGCTTGAGCACGCTTTCCGGGGTCATCCGCGCGCCTTGCTCCGCCTGCACCACCACGCGCTGCTGGCGACCACCATTGGTGAAGTCGTTGATCACCGCCGAACCGAAGGCGGTGGACAGCGCACTGTTGATCGACTCGAAGCTCACGCCGAGGGTGCGCGCCTTGTCGCGATCGATCTCAAGCCGCAGCTGCGGGGCTTCCGCCAGGCCCTCCATCATCGCGTAGAGGATCTTCGGGTTGCCGTTGGCCTGGCCAAGCAGTTGGTCTCGGGCGGCCAGCAAGGCTTCGCGTCCCAGGCCGCCACGGTCCTGCAGGCGCAGGGCGAAGCCGCCGGAGTTGCCCAGGCCATCGATGGGCGGCGGCGTCACCGCCATGATGGCGCCGTCGCCCGGCACGGCGAAGTGCTCGTTCACCGCCAGGGCTTCCGCCTCGGCGGACTGATCAGGGCCACGCAGGGACCAGTCCTTGAAGGTGGGGAAGGCCAGTGCGGCGTTCTCGCCCATGCCGGAGAAGCTGAAGCCCGTCACCAGAAACGAGTTCTGGACCGCCTCGCGGGATTGCAGGAAGGCCTCCAGCTCCCGGGCGGTGGCGTCGGTACGCGCGCGGGTTGCGCCGGGCGGCAGCTGGATGTCGACGATGTTGTAGCCCTGGTCTTCCACCGGCACGAACGACTCCGGCAGGCGCAGGTAGAAGAAGCCCAGCAGCGCAACGATGCCGACGTACACCAGCATGAAGCGCCCGGCACGCTGCACCAGGCCGTTGTTCAGCACCGTGTAGCGTTCGGTCAGGCGATCGAAGGTACGGTTGAAGGCGCCGAAGAACCCGCGTTTCTCGTGGTGCCCATGGGGAACTGGCTTGAGCAGCGTGGCGCACAGCGCCGGGGTGAAGGTCAGCGCGAGGAAGCCGGAGAACAGGATGGACACCGCCAGCGACAGCGAGAACTGCTGGTAGATCACCCCCACCGAACCGGCCATGAAGGCCAACGGCAGGAACACCGCCGATAGCACCAGGGTGATGCCGATGATGGCGCCGGAGACCTGGCCCATGGCCTTGACCGTGGCCGCCGCCGGGGACAGTCCCTCCTCGGCCATGATCCGCTCGACGTTCTCCACGACCACGATGGCGTCGTCCACCAGGATGCCGATGGCCAGCACCATGCCGAACATGGTCATCATGTTCACCGAGAAGCCCAGCAGGTACATCACCGCCAGCGTCCCCAGCAGGCACACCGGCACCACGATGGACGGAATCAGCGTGTAGCGGACGTTCTGCAGGAACAGGAACATCACCAGGAACACCAGCACCATGGCTTCGAGCAGCGTGTGGATCACCTTCTCGATCGCCACGTCGACGAAGCGTGAGGTGTCGTAGGGCACCGAGTACTCGACGTCTGCGGGGAAGTTCACCGACAGCTCGGCCAGGCGTTCCTTCACCAGGGCGGCGGTCTGCAGCGCGTTGGCGCCGGGGGACAGCTGGATGGCCCCGGCCACTGCCGGCTTGCCGTTCAGGCGCGAGTCGAAGTTGTAGCTCTCGCTGCCCACTTCCAGGCGCGCGACGTCGGCGAGCTTCACCGTGGAGCCGTCGGCATTGGCGCGCAGAACGATGCGGCCGAACTCCTCCGGGCTGTCCAGGGTGCCTTTCACCGCCAGGGTCGCGGTCAGTTCCTGCTCGGTGCTGCCCGGCGAGCTGCCGAAGCTGCCGGCCGGCACCTGGACGTTCTGCCCGGCAATGGCGGCGCTCACGTCATCGATGGACAGCCCGTAGCCGACCAGCTTCTGCGGGTCGATCCACACGCGCATGGCGGCTTCGGACGAGAAGAACTGCAGCTTGCCGACGCCGGGTACACGGCGCAGCTCGTTGTTGATGTTGCGCGCGGCAAAGTCGCCCAGCGCCGTGGTGTCAGCGTGCTCGGCGCCGTCCTTGTAGTTGAGCGCGTAGATCAGCAGGAAGCCGGCACTGGTCTGCTCCACCTGGAGCCCCTGGCTGAGCACGGCCTGCGGCATGCGCGCCTCGGCTTTCTTCAGGCGGTTCTGCACGTCCACCTGGGCCAGTTGAGGTTCGGTGCCGGGCTGGAAGGTGACCACCACTTCGGCGATGCCGTTGGAGTTGTTGGTGGACTCGAAATAGAGCAGGCCCTTGGCGCCATTGAGCGACTCTTCGATGACGCTGGTGACCGACTCCACCAGCACCTTCGCCGAGGCGCCCGGATAGGTGGCGGTGACCGAGATCTGCGGCGGTGCCACGCTGGGATACTGCGCCACCGGCAGCAGCGGGATGACCAGCAGGCCGGCCAGGGAAATGAACAGCGCCACCACCCAGGCGAAGTTGGGGCGTTTGATGAAGAACAGAGACATTGGGAATTCCTCGCGGCGAAGCCGACCTTATTGGCGCGACGCCTGCTGGTCCTGCGCCTGCTGCGGCGCGACCCTGGCACCGGGCTGCAGTCCAGCGAGACCACCGACTATGACCTGGTCGCCGCCCTTCAGCCCTTCACTGATCTGCCAGCGCGCGCCCTGCATGACACCGGTTTTCACGGTGCGCACTTCGGCACGGCTGTCCTCGCCGACCACCAGCACCAGGGCACCGCCGTCGGCGGTACGCTGCACGGCGCGCTGCGGTACCAGGGTGGCCCGAGCGTCCATGCCCTGGGGGGCCTGCACGCGCACATACATGCCCGGAAGCAGGACGCCGTCCGGATTCGCGAACTTGCCGCGCAGGGAAACCTGGCCCGTGCTCGGGTCCACCGCCACGTCGGTGAACATCAGCGAACCCTTGCTCTCGTATTCGGTGCCCTCGACGCGGATGGAAAGCGCGCCACTGTCGCCAGCGGAGATATTTCCGGCTTTCAGCGCTTCACGCAGGCGCAAGGCGTCTGTCACCGACTGAGTGAAATCGACATAGACAGGGTCCAGCTGCTGGATACGCGCCATCAAAGTGGCGTCGCCCTGCCCCACCAATGCGCCCTCGGTCACCATCGCGCGCCCGATGCGTCCCGAGATCGGCGCCTTGACCGAGGCATAGCCCAGGTTCAGGCGCGCGGTTTCGAGGTCAGCCTGGGCCGTGCGGGTCGTCGCCTGCGCGGCGCTGAGGTCAGCCATGGCGCTGTCGAAATCCTGGCGACTCACCGCCTCGATCTCCACCAGCGGCGCGTATCGCTTCACGCGTGCCTGGGCTTCATACAGCGCGGCCTTGGCGCGGGCCAGTTCGCCCTCTGCGCGGGAAACGGCCGCCTTGAGCGGGGCCGGGTCGATCTGGAACAGCAGGTCGCCGGCCTTGACGTCCGCGCCTTCTTCGAAGCGCTTTTCCAGGACGATGCCAGCCACCCGCGCACGCACCTCGGCGACACGCACGGGCTCGATCCTGCCCGGCAGCTCCGAGGTCAACACCAGCGGCTCGGTGACCACGGTCAACACGGCAACCGGCCGTGCTACCTCGGCTTGCGCCTCCTGCTCCTGCGCAGGGCTGCACCCCACCAGCGTGATCAATGTCATCAGCGCCACCAGGGCGCAGACCATCCCTACTACACGTACACCACCCATGATTCACCCACGGCAGATTGAAAACGGCGCAGATGATCGCTTCAAGCTTTAAATGAGTCAATATTGTCTCATTTGATTCTTTTGTGTTTGCATGTGTCATTGCCTTTGGACGTGCTGGACTTTTTCTGCACAATGCGCGCAACCCGAAACCGAGCCGAGACCCGCTGATGTCCCTGACTGCCCATGACGAACGACTCCTGAAGGCACTGGCCGTGGCCATTGTCGACCGCCCGCGTGCGACGTTGAAGGAATTGGCGGAATCGGCCGGAGTGAGCAAGGCGACGCTGCACCGCTTCTGCGGCACACGCGACAATCTCGTGGACATGCTGGAGAGCCACGGCGAGGAGCTGCTCCATCAGATCGTCGTCGCCGCCGACCTGGAACATGCCGAGCCGCTGACAGCGCTGCGTTGCCTGATCGATGGGCACCTGACCCACCGCGAGATGCTGGTTTTCCTGATGTTCCAGTACAGCCCCGAGTTCCTTACCCCGGAGGGAGGTGGCGCGCGCTGGCTGTCCTACATCCACGCCCTGGACGCCTTCTTCCTGCGCGGCCAGCAACAAGGTGTGTTTCGTATCGACATCAGCGCGGCGGTCTTCACCGAGCTGTTCACCACCATGGTCTACGGCATGGTCGATGCCGAGCGCCGTGGGCGGGCGGCAAGCTCCAGTTCAGCCAATGTGCTGGAGCAGATGTTCCTGCACGGAGCGGGTGTCTGAGTTCGCTGGACCTCATCCCGCGCCATGCGCGCTGCTTATTCCTCAGTACGCCCCGTGCTTTCGCGATCGCGCTCGTATCGCCGCGTGAGTGGAAACGGCGGTAACCAGGACTCGCGACGGATGGTCCAGAGCTCGTAGGTTGGCCGCAGCTGGTCAGGGGCATCCAGAGACCCGAGGTTCACTTCGATTTCGTCAGCAGTGCGCGAGAAGACGGACGAGCCGCAACGGGGACAGAAAAACCGCCCGGCGTAGTCGCGCGTTTCGCCCTCAATCGTCACCGCCGCCTGGGGGAACACCGCGGACGCGTGAAACAGCGCCCCATGAAACTTGCGGCAGTCGAGGCAATGGCAGATACCGACCCGGTACGGGCGCCCCGACGCCACAAAGCGGACGTTGCCGCACAGGCAACCGCCGGTGAATCGGTCCATAGCGCATCTCCTCTTCCCGTGTGACGTGCCGGGGTGCTCGCAGCAGCGAGTAAACATCCAAGTTCGTAGAACGTGGACTTGCGGTAGCCCCCTGGAAGGGGACGAATCCACTACCGAGCACAGCGCCGACCTCTTTCGCCCGGTCTGGACCGTAGGGTGCGCTGTGCGCACCGACTTCAGGACCCGCTTCGGCACCAGGCCAAACCGCCGGTGCGCACGGCGCACCCTACCCGATCGC
>NZ_SSOH01000017.1:20480-25527 GCF_029873155.1 Pseudomonas sp. BN515
AGCCCAAGCAGTCGAATCGTCACAGGCAGAGCCGATGACTCATGACCACGTCCTCAGGACGTGGTTTCCCAAGTTCAAATGAATGATCCTCGCCACGGGCCGGATCATCACTCCAGCGTTGGAATCTGCAACCGGTGTTCTTCCCCCATCAGCCATCCGCGATTGAGGTCGGCACAACGATGGAGATGTTCGGCGACGAGGGTTATGCGCTTGAGGCGCCGCAGGTCCTCGCTGTAGTAGATCCAGAATTGCCGGGTCACCTCTACCTCGTCCGGCAGCACCGCCTGCAAGCGGGGATCACCGGCGACCAGGAAGCACGGCAGGATGGCCAACGCCCTTCCCTGCAGTGCCGCCTGGTACTGGGCGATGACGCTCGTGCTGCGAAGCTGGCTCATGGCCCCCGGCAACAGGTCGTTCAGATAGAGCAACTTGGGGCTGAACGCCAGGTCTTCGACGTAGGTGATGAAGGGGTGGCCTGCCAGATCCTCGCGGGTCTCGATCGGTGCATGCCCGGCCAGGTACTCAGGCGTGGCGTAGAGGCGAAGGCGATAGTCGGCCAGTTTCGAACAGACGTAGGGACCGCGTTCGGGCCGCTCCAGGGTGATCGCGATATCCGCTTCGCGCCGTGACAGGCTGACGAAGTGCGGCACCGGCAGGATGTCGGCGGAGATGTGCGGATAGCGCTCGAGGAAGCGGCTCATCTGTGCCGTCACGAAGTAGGAACCAAAGCCCTCGGTACAGCCGATGCGCACATGGCCGGAGAGCCCCAGACGCGTGCCCGACACCTGCTCGCAAGCGGCCTGCAAGGTGCTTTCCAGGGTTTCGGCATGGCCCAGCAAACGCTGCCCTTCCACCGTCAGGACGAAGCCGGCCGCGCGCGATTTTTCGAACAGCAGCGCACCGAGTGCCTGCTCCAGGGCGCGCACGCGTCGCGATACGGTGGTGTAGTCGACGCCCAGGCGCCGCGCGGCCCCGGTGGCGGTACGTGTACGGGCGACCTCAAGGAAGAATCGCAGGTCATCCCATTTCACCTGGTCGAGGCTGGCACTTTTTTGCATGTCCATCAGGATTTTTTGTCTGTTCATTGGTGGATGGATGCCTACATATACTCACAGCCATCGCCCCACGGCCAAGTGATTTTTTTCGCGGCCTGGCCAGCCCCTCAGCCAACAAGAACACAGGGCTACGAGCATGAGTGCATGCCTGATTTCCGGCCTCCGTGCCGGGCACATGCCTTGCCAGAGCATCGCCGGACGCGCGATGCCCCGATCATGGACGACCGGTGCCGGCGCTGCTGCGCCCTGCCCTCCCGTTTCCCCTGTGCCGCCGCGTCTGCCGGCGGCCAGACGCCATAGCGCTACCCATCACCTGCTGGCCCCTGGAGGGGCCGGCGGTCGCTGATAGCACTCCCCACTCGCACAGCGACGACGAACTTGGCGACGTCCCACGGGACGCCGCCGGGAATGCTGCATGCCCGAAAAAGGCGGCAGCCAAAGGCACGACAACAACAACTAAAGCGGAGCCCGAAATGACCCCTCACCACACCACCCACTCCCCGGCCTATGAGCGCATCAAGGCCAACCCCAAGTTCCAGCGCCTGGCCCGCCAGCGCGCGATCCTCGCCTGGTCCCTCAGCGCCCTGGTGCTGGCGATCTATTACCTGTTCATCATGCTGGTGGCCTTCGTGCCCGGCTGGCTGCACCTGCCACTGTACGAGGGCAGCCACCTCAGTCGCGGCATTCCACTGGGCGCCGCCATCATCATCTTTTCCTGGCTGCTGACCGCCTGGTACGTGCGCCACGCCAACACCCGCTTCGACGCCCTGAGCGCGGAAATCCTCGAGGAGAACCTCGCATGAAAGCGCTCATCGCCCTGCTCGCCCTCGCACCTCTGACCAGCTTCGCCGACCCGATCACCGCCGAAAAGCAGCCACTCAATCTCCATGCCATCGGCATGTTCTTCGTCTTCGTCCTGGCCACCCTGGCCATCACCTGGTGGGCCGCCCGCCGCACCCGTTCCACCTCCGACTTCTACACCGCAGGCGGTGGTATCTCGGGCTTCCAGAACGGCCTGGCCATCGCCGGCGACTACATGTCGGCGGCGACCTTGCTGGGGCTCTCCAGTCTGGTATTCGCCAAGGGTTATGACGGCTTCGTCTACATCATCGGCTTCTTCGTCGGCTGGCCCATCGTCACCTTCCTGATGGCCGAGCGCCTGCGCAACCTGGGGCGCTACACCTTTGCCGACATCGTCTCCTATCGCCTCGACCAGACCCGCGTGCGCAGCTTCGCCGCCCTCGGCTCGCTCACCGTCGTCTGCTGCTACCTGGTGGTGCAGATGGTCGGCGCCGGCCAGTTGATCAAGCTGCTGTTCGGCCTGGACTACCAACTGGCCGTAGTGGTGGTAGGCCTGCTGATGCTGATCTACGTGATCTTCGGCGGCATGATCGCCACCACCTGGGTGCAGATCACCAAGGCCGTGCTGCTGCTCGCCGGCGGCACCGCACTGGTCCTGATGGCGATGAGCGAATTCGGCTTCAGCTTCGAAGAACTGGCCGGGCGCGCCGTTGCCGTACACGCCAGCGGCGCCAAGATCATGGGCCCCGGCACCCTGCTGGCGGACCCGATCAGTGCGGTATCCCTGTCGCTTGGCCTGGTGTTCGGCATCGCCGGCCTGCCGCACATCCTGATGCGTTTCTTCACCGTGCCCAACGCCAAGGAAGCACGTCGCTCGGTGCTGTTCGCCACCTTGTTCATCGGCTTCTTCTTCCTCGTGGTCTGCGTGCTCGGTTACACCGCCATCGTCATCGTCGGCACCGATCCGCAGTTCTTCGTCGACGGCAAGCTCGGCGGCGCACTGATCGGCGGCGGCAACATGGTCGCCATGCACCTGGCCCAGGCGGTGGGCGGCAACCTGTTCCTCGGTTTCCTCTCCGCCGTGGCCTTCGCCACCATCCTCGCGGTGGTCGCCGGACTCGCCCTGGCGGGTGCCTCGGCCATCTCCCATGACCTCTACGCCACCGTGCTGAAGAAAGGTGGGGCCAGCGAGAAGGACGAAATGCGTGTGTCGCGCATCGCCACCGTGGCAATCGGTGTGATCGCCATCGGCCTGGGCATTCTCTTCGAACAGATGAACATCGCCTTCCTGGTGGGCCTGACCTTCGGTGTGGCCGCTTCGGCCAACTTCCCGGTGCTGATCATGGCCATGTACTGGAAGGGCCTGACCACCCGTGGCGCGCTCTGGGGCGGGATGACCGGCCTGGTCAGCGCACTGGCCCTGGTGATCTGCGGACCTGCGGTGTGGGTCGGGGTACTCGGCCACGCCCAGGCGATCTTCCCCTATGACCAGCCGGCGCTGTTCTCCATGCCCCTGGCCTTTGTCGTGATTGTGCTGGTGTCGAGCCTCGACCGCAGCGCCCGTGCCAGCCATGAACGCGCGGCCTACGCCGACCAGTTCGTGCGGGCACAGACCGGCCTGGGAGCGGCAGCCGCCAGCAGCCACTGACCATCGCGTTATCCGGGTACGCCGGTCGCTCCTTTGCGGCGTGCCCTTTTTCCCATTGCCATTCCGTTACTGGCCGCCTGGCCGGTACGGCACCCTTCGTCCACTACAACTACAAGAGGCCTCCATGCAACGCTCCATCCTCACCTCCAGCCTGCTGCTAAGCGGCGGCGCCATGCTCCTCTCGTCCCCCGCCAGTGCCGAGTTCATCAAGGACTCCAAGGCCAGCCTGGAACTGCGCAACTTCTACTTCAACCGTGACTTCCGCCAGCACGCCGCCCCGCAGGCCAAGGCCGAGGAATGGGCGCAAGGCTTCCTCCTGCGCTACGAGTCGGGTTTTACCGAAGGCAGCATCGGCGTCGGCCTGGACGCCATCGGCCTGCTCGGCGTGAAGCTGGACTCCAGCCCCGACCGCGCCGGCTCCGGCCTGCTCAAACGTGATCGCGAAGCGCCCAAACGCGCCCAGGACGAGTACGGTGAGCTGGGTCTGACCGCCAAGCTGCGGGCCTCGAAGAGCACCCTCAAGCTCGGCACCCTGATGCCCAAGCTGCCGGTTCTGCTGGCCAACGACTCGCGCCTGCTGCCGCAGACCTTCGAGGGTGGCCAGCTCAATTCCCTGGAGATCGACGGCCTGACCTTCGACGCCGGCCGCCTGCGCCAGGTCAACCAGCGCGACTCCTCCGATTACGAAGACATGAGCATCACCACGGTGGGCGTGAAGAACATCCGCGCGCGCCAGACCACCAGCGACGCCTTCGACTTCGCCAACCTCAGCTACAAGTGGAATGACGCCCTCACCGCCGGCTACGGCTTCGGTCGCCTGGACGACTTCTACCGCCAGCACCTGCTGAGCCTGAACCACCTGTTGCCACTCGGCGACGGCCAGAGCCTGAAGAGCGACCTGCGCTTCGCCCGTTCCACAGACGAAGGCGGCAGCAATGTCGACAACAAGGCCTTCGGCGCCATGTTCACCTACGGTATCGGTGGCCACGCCCTGGGCCTGGGTTACCAGCGCATGAGCGGCGACACCGGCTTTGCCTACGTCAACGGCAGCGACGCCTACCTGGTGAACTTCGTGCAAATCAGCGACTTCGCCAACCGCGAAGAACGCTCATGGCAAGCCCGCTACGACTACAACTTCGCCGCTGTGGGGATTCCCGGGTTGACCTTCATGACCCGCTACCTCAGCGGCGACGACGTGGAACTGGGCGCCGGTCGCGAGGACGGCAAGGAATGGGAGCGCGACACCGACATCGCCTACGTAGTGCAAAGCGGCCCGCTGAAGAACCTCGGCCTCAAATGGCGCAATGCGACCGTGCGCTCGACCAATTTCGGCAACGACCTGGACGAGAACCGCCTGATCCTCAGCTACACCCTGCCGCTCTGGTAACGCCGAGGATCTGTGGGAGCGAATTCATTCGCGAAAACGGACCGCAGGTTCGCCCTGGGTGTCCCAAGGGGCCGCTACGCGGCCATCGCGAATGAATTCGCTCCCACAAGCAAGGCCTCAGCTCTTGTAGGTTGGCGCAGAGCGCAGCGAAGCCCA
>NZ_SSOH01000018.1:0-72685 GCF_029873155.1 Pseudomonas sp. BN515
TGAAGTGGCCTAATGATTCTGGACACCCCGATAGGGCGTTAAGCTGCGCCCAAGCAAGAGGTGTTCATGAGCAGAAGATCATTCAGTCCGGAATTCAAACTCGAGGCCGCCAGCCTGGTGGTCGATCAAGGCTATTCCATACCGGCAGCCTGCAAGGCGATGGGGGTAGGCCCAACTGCCATGCGGCGCTGGGTCGAGCAATTGACCCTGGAGCGCCATGGCAAGACGCCGGAGCACAGCAAGGCCATGACGCCGGAGCAGCGGCGAATCCAGGAGCTGGAGGCCCAGGTGCGGCGGCTGGAGCGGGAGAAAGAGATCTTAAAAAAGGCTACCGCTCTCTTGATGTCAGACGCCCTCGATTAGTGCGCTTAGTCGAGTCATTGGGTGAGCACTATCCACGGGCAGAGCTTTGCCGGCTGTTCGGCATCAATCGCAGCAGTGTCTATGCCGCCGCTAAGTCAGCAGCTCGCGGTAATCAGCCGCACGCCAGGTTGCGACAGCGCTTGGTGGAGCTGCATGTCCAGAGTCGGCGTTCGGCAGGCGCCCGGACGCTCGCGGCGGCTTTGCGCCAGGAAGGCTGGGCAGTGGGTCGATTCCTGGCCGGCCGTCTGATGAAAGAGGCCCAGTTGTTCAGCTCGCAACGCCGTCGACACCGTTACCGCCCAACTGAGGGTGAGAGTGCCAAAGCGTCGAACGAACTGGACCGGCAATTCCGCACCCACGGCCCCAATCAGGTGTGGTGCGGTGACGTGACGTACATCTGGGCCGGCGGGCGCTGGATCTACTTGGCCGCGATCATGGACCTGTATGCGCGGCGGATTGTGGGTTGGGCAATGTCCGATCGTCCGGACTCGCAGCTTACCGGACGTGCTTTGCGCGTGGCCTATGAGGCTCGCGGTTGCCCCGCCGGCGTGCTGTTTCACTCCGACCAGGGCAGCCACTACAGCAGTCAGGAATTTCGACAATTGCTCTGGCGGCATCGAATCCGCCAGAGCATGAGTCGTCGCGGCAATTGCTGGGACAACGCCCCGATGGAGCGTTTCTTCCGGAGCCTCAAATCCGAATGGATACCGGCTTCGGGTTACGCCAGCCAAGCCGAAGCAGAGGCTGATGTACTGCGCTACCTGACCGACTACTACAACCACCGACGGCCACACAGCTACAACAGCTACCAGACACCGGCACAGCGCGAAGCGCTGGCTGGATAGACCTAAACCGGTGTCCAGTTTTACTTGACCACTTCACCCTCTCCTCTTCAGGGAGAGGGGACGGGGGTGAGGGGGCGTCAGGACGGCTCCTCATCCGCCGGATACCGGCTGGCATTGAGGCTTTCCTTGATCTTGCGCAGGTGCGGCTGGAAATCGACGCCACGGCGCAGGGTCATGCCGGTAGCGAGCACGTCGAGCACGGTCAGCTGGATGATGCGCGAGGTCATCGGCATGTAGATGTCGGTGTCTTCCGGCAGCGGGATGTCGAGGCTCAGGGTGCTGGCTTTGGCCAGCGGCGAACCTGCGGCGGTAAGGCCGAGCACCGAGGCGCCGTTCTGTCGCGCCAGGCGCGCCACTTCCACCAGTTCGCGGGTGCGGCCGGTGTAGGAAATGATCACGAAGAGGTCGCCCGTATGGGCCACCGAGGCCAGCATCCGCTGCATCAGGACATCGGAATGGGCGGATACGGCGAGGTTGAAGCGGAAGAACTTGTGCTGGGCGTCCAGGGCCACCGAGGCCGAGGCGCCGAGTCCGAAGAAATGGATCTGCCGGGCCTGGATCATCAGGTCCACCGCGCGGCTGATCAATTGCGGGTCGAGGCTCTGCAGGGCGCTGTCCAGGGAGGCGATGGCGCTGCCGAAGATCTTCCGGGTGTAGGCCTCGGGACCATCGTCGGCGGCGACCGCCTGGCTCACGTAGGCGGCACCGCTGGCCAGGCTTTGCGCCAGCTGCATCTTCAGTTCCGGGTAGCCGTTGACGCCGAACGAGCGGCAGAAGCGGTTCACTGTCGGCTCGCTGACCTGAGCCGCCTGGGCCAGGGCCGCGATGCTGTAGCGGGTGGCCTGCTGCGGGTCGCGCAGGATGACTTCGGCGACCTTGCGCTCGGCCTTGTTGAGTTCGTCGAGGCGGTTCTGGATCTGCTCCAGCAGATTGTGCACGCGGTCCATTGGAATTCCTGGGAAGGGGCCTGCAATCGGTGGCCTATCGTACTGAGCGCACCCAGGCTGGGCCACCGTAATCTCGTATGTCGGTAAATGTAGTTTTATTACTACATTTTGTCTTGCTGTAACGGCTAACTGGGTGTATTCATAAGCTTATGTTTGATAGAAGAACAAATATCATGGCCTCACAACCTGTCGAACCCTGCACTCTGGCCCTGTTCGGCGGCCTCGGTGACCTGGCACTGCGCAAGCTGTTCCCCGCGCTCTATCAACTGGACCGTGCCGGCCTGCTGGCCGCCGATACGCGCATCCTCGCCCTGGGCCGTGAAAGCGGCGAGCCCGCCACCCATATCGCCGACATCGGCGAGCACCTGCGCCGCTACGTGCCGGCCGGGGAGGTGGAGGAGGGCGCCATGCAGCGCTTCCTGGCCCGGCTCGACTACCTCGCCATGGACTTCCTCGACGCCAATGCCTACCCGGCCCTGGCCGACAAGCTGGGGCCGGTGGCCAGGCTGATCGCCTACTTCGCCACGCCGGCCGCCGTGTACGGCGCCATTTGCGAGGGGCTCGCCGCCACGGGACTGGCCGAGCGCACCCGTGTGGTGCTGGAAAAACCCATCGGCCATGACCTGGATTCCTCCCGCGCGGTGAACGAAGCGGTGGCGGCGCACTTCCCGGAGAACCGCACCTACCGGATCGACCACTACCTGGGCAAGGAGACGGTGCAGAACCTGATTGCCCTGCGCTTCGCCAACAGCCTGTTCGAGACGCAGTGGAACCAGCACCACATCTCCCACGTGGAAATCACCGTGGCCGAGCAGGTGGGCATCGAGGGCCGCTGGGGCTATTTCGACCAGGCCGGCCAACTGCGCGACATGATCCAGAACCACCTGCTGCAACTGCTCTGCCTGATCGCCATGGACCCGCCCAGCGACCTCTCCGCCGACAGCATCCGCGACGAAAAGGTGAAGGTGCTGAAAGCCCTGGCGCCCAT
Organism: Pseudomonas sp. BN515; assembly: GCF_029873155.1. Classification (NCBI taxonomy): domain Bacteria; kingdom Pseudomonadati; phylum Pseudomonadota; class Gammaproteobacteria; order Pseudomonadales; family Pseudomonadaceae; genus Pseudomonas; species Pseudomonas sp. BN515. The sequence goes on from NZ_SSOH01000018.1 coordinate 3,144, forward strand.
CGCCCCGGAACAGCTCGCGCAGCAAGTAGTGCGTGGCCAGTACGTGGCCGGCAACATCCTCGGCAAGACGGTGCCCGGCTACCTGGAGGAAGAACACGCCAATACCCACAGCGACACCGAGACCTTCGTCGCCCTGCGTGCGGAGATCCGCAACTGGCGCTGGTCCGGCGTGCCCTTCTACCTGCGTACCGGTAAGCGCATGCCGCAGAAGCTCTCGCAGATCGTCATACACTTCAAGGAACCGCCGCACTACATCTTCGCCCCCGAGCAGCGGCCGTTGATCAGCAATCGCCTGGTCATCCGTCTCCAGCCGGACGAAGGCATTTCCCTGCAGGTGATGACCAAGGAACAGGGCCTGGACAAGGGCATGCAGCTGCGCAGCGACCCGCTGCAGCTGAGCTTTTCCAACACCTATCGCAGCGCGCGGATTCCAGACGCCTACGAGCGTCTGCTGCTGGAAGTGATGAAGGGCAACCAGAATCTCTTCGTGCGCAAGGACGAAATCGAATACGCCTGGAAATGGTGCGACCAGCTGATCGCCGGGTGGCGGCAGCAGGGCGACGCGCCCAGACCCTACGCGGCGGGAACCTGGGGGCCGACGGCCTCCATTGCATTGATCACCCGTGATGGCAGGAGCTGGTATGGCGATCTTTAATCTCGACCTGCCGACGCAGGTCACCGGGCTCAGCCTCAGTAGCCCCGAACAACTGGCCGGTGAACTGGCCATCACCGTTGCCAACGCGCTGCGCGCGGCCATCGAGGCCCGCGGTTCGGCCGTGCTGGTGGTGTCCGGCGGGCGCAGCCCGATCACCTTCTTCGAGCGCCTTTGCGGCCAGACCCTGGACTGGTCGAAGGTCACCATCAGCCTGGCCGACGAACGCTTCGTGCCGGTCCGCCACGCCGACAGCAATGAAGGCCTGGTGCGCCACCATCTGTTGAAGGGCGAGGCCGCCAGCGCGCGCTTCCTCGGCCTCTACCACAGCGCGCCGAGCCTGGATGAGGCTGCCCGCCTGGCCCATGTGGCCCTGGCCGAACTGGGCGCTATCGACGTGCTGGTGCTGGGCATGGGTGAGGACGGCCACACCGCTTCGCTGTTCCCCGGCAGCCCGAACCTCGAACAGGCGCTGAGTGCCGACTGCGAACGCCGCTGCCTGCCGATGCAGGCCCCCAGCGTGCCGCGCCAGCGCCTCACCCTGACCCTGCCGCTGCTGGCCAGTGCGCAGCTGACCCTGCTGGCCGTGCAAGGCCAGGCCAAGCTGGCCACCCTGGCCGCCGCCCTGGCGGGAGAAGACGTGTCGGCCATGCCGATTCGCGCCTTCCTCCGCCGTCCCCTGGAAATCCACTGGTGCCCCTGAGCCCGAAGGAACGCCCATGACCAGCCTCCCCACCAATCGGGCCACCAGTCGCGAAGCCGTGCCGAGCATGGCCGACAAGGCTGCCCTGATCGACATTCTCTGCGGTGCGGCACGCATCCTTCCGGTGATCACCATCGAGCGCGAGCAGGACGCCCTGCCGCTGGCCGATGCCCTGGCCGCCGGTGGCCTGCGTACCCTGGAAATCACTCTGCGCTCCGAGCACGGCCTGTCCGCGATCCGCACCCTGCGTGAGCAGCGCCCGGAGCTGTGCGTCGGCGCCGGTACCGTGCTCGACGAGTGGATGCTCGCCGAGGCCGAAGCCGCCGGTTCGCAATTCATCGTTACCCCCGGCTGCACCGCCGAACTGCTGCGGGCCGGCGTCTACAGCCCGCTGCCGTTGCTGCCGGGCATCAGCAGTGCCTCGGAAATCATGCTGGGCTACGCCCTGGGCTATCGCCGCTTCAAGCTGTTCCCGGCGGAAGTCTGCGGCGGCATCAAGGCTCTCAAGGCCTTCGGCGGCCCCTTCCCGGGCATCCGCTTCTGCCCGACCGGCGGGGTCAATCCCGACAACCTGCGCGACTACATGGCCCTGCCCAACGTGATGTGCGTGGGCGGCACCTGGATGATGGACAAGGAATGGATCCGCAACGGCGACTGGCAGCGCATCCAGGAAGCCACGGCAGCGGCGTTGGAGCTGTTGCACTGACGTCGGGCAATGCATTCCTGCTTCACCTGTGGGAGCGAATTCATTCGCGATTGGACACGCAGTGTCCCGGCTACCTTCCCGGCAGGCCTTCGGCCTGCTTCGCGAATGAATTCGCTCCTACAAGGGCGTTTCTCTGGCCTTTTCGTGCCGTGACCCTGAACTCCCGCCACGCAATCACTCGCAAGGGATTCCGCCAAACGGTTTGCTGAAACGATTTACCAAGTAACGAAACCGCGTTAAAACCGACTTTCAGTGGTCCCGATCCTGAGGAAAGCGCAATGACCAACAACAACCTCGAAGCCCTGTTCCCCACTGCCGACCAGATTCCCGAGCGTTACCGCCCCGGCGCGCCCATCGAGCAGCGCGAGTACCTGGTGAATGGCGAACTGCTGAGTTGGCAGGGCCCGCTGGCGGCCGTGCGCAGTCCGGTGTTCCTGGCGGGCGAGAAGGGCGATGAACAGGTGGTGCTGGGCAGCACGCCGCTGCTGGATGCCGATGCCGCGTTGGCGGCACTGGATGCCGCCGTCGCCGCCTATGACCACGGGCAGGGTGCCTGGCCGACCATGCGCGTGGCCGAGCGCATCCAGCATGTAGAGAAGTTCCTCGCCCGCATGCGCGAGCAGCGTGAGGCGGTGGTCAGGCTGCTGATGTGGGAGATCGGCAAGAACCTCAAGGATTCCGAGAAGGAGTTCGACCGCACCTGCGACTACATCGTCGACACCATCGAAGCGCTCAAGGAGCTGGATCGCCGTTCCAGCCGTTTCGAGCTGGAGCAGGGTACCCTCGGCCAGATCCGCCGCGTGCCGCTTGGCGTGGCGCTGTGCATGGGGCCGTACAACTACCCGCTGAATGAAACCTTCACCACCCTGATCCCGGCGCTGATCATGGGCAACACCGTGGTCTTCAAGCCGGCCAAGTTCGGGGTGCTGCTGATCCGGCCGCTGCTGGAAGCCTTCCGCGACAGCTTCCCGGCTGGCGTCATCAACGTCATCTACGGCCGTGGCCGTGAGACCGTCAGCGCCATCATGGCCAGCGGCAAGGTGGATGTGTTCGCCTTCATCGGCACCCATTCCGGCGCCGCCGACCTGAAGAAGCTGCACCCGCGCCCGCACCGCCTGCGCGCGGCACTGGGCCTGGACGCCAAGAACCCCGGCATCGTCCTGCCCAAGGTTGACCTGGACAACGCGGTCAACGAAGCCATCACCGGCGCCCTGTCGTTCAACGGCCAGCGCTGCACCGCGCTGAAGATCCTCTTCGTCCATGAAGACGTGCTCGAACCCTTCCTCGACAAGTTCTGCGCCAAGCTGGCCGCGCTCAAGCCGGGCATGCCCTGGGAAGATGGCGTGGCCCTGACGCCCCTGCCTGAGCCGGGCAAGGTCGATTACCTCAATGCGCTGCTGGAAGACGCCGTGGCCAAGGGCGCCAAAGTGGTCAATGCGGGCGGCGGCAGCCACCGGCAGAGCTTCTTCTACCCCGCCGTGTTGAGTCCGGTGAGCCCGGCGATGCGCCTCTACAACGAAGAGCAGTTCGGTCCGCTGATTCCGGTGGTGCCGTATCGCGAGGTGGAGGAGGTGATCGACTACGTGCTGCATTCCGACTACGGCCAGCAGCTCAGCCTGTTCGGCAACGACCCGGCCCAGGTCGGCCGGCTGGTGGACGCCTTCGCCAATCAGGTGGGGCGCATCAACATCAACGCCCAGTGCCAGCGCGGCCCGGATACCTTCCCCTTCAACGGTCGCAAGAACTCGGCGGAAGGGACGCTGTCGGTACATGACGCCCTGCGGGTGTTCTCCATCCGCACCCTGGTGGCGACCAAGTTCCAGGCGGATAACAAGGAACTGGTCAGCGAGATCATCCGCAACCGCGAGTCGAACTTCCTGACCACGGATTACATTTTCTGAGGTAGGTGGGATAGCTGCTTTTCTGTGGGAGCGAATTCATTCGCGATTGGGGATTTCCCGGTCAGGCCGTTGGCCTGATTCGCGAATGAATTCGCTCCTACAAGGTTATTGATCGGAGATTTACCCATGCCTCGCCCCATTAGCCGTGACACCCGGCTCTGCATGTCGCTGTCCGGCCGCCCCGGCAATTTCGGCACGCGCTTTCACAACTACCTCTACGAAGCCCTCGACCTGGACTTCGTCTACAAGGCCTTCACCACCACCGACTTGCCGGCGGCCATCGGCGGCATTCGCGCCCTGGGCATTCGCGGTTGTGCGGTGTCCATGCCGTTCAAGGAGGCCTGCATTCCATTGCTGGATGAGCTGGACGCCTCGGCTTCGGCCATCGACTCGGTGAACACCATCGTCGCCGACAACGGCCGGCTGAAGGGCTACAACACCGATTACAGCGCCGTGGCCAGCCTGCTGGCGAGCCACGCAGTGCCGAGCGACATCCGCTTTGCCCTGCGGGGCAGCGGCGGCATGGCCAAGGCCGTGGCCAGCGCCTTTCGCGACAGTGGTTTCCGCCACGGCACGATAGTCGCTCGCAACCCGGAAACCGGCCCGGTGCTGGCTCGTGGCTGTGGATATCTGTGGCTGGCGGAGCTGGGCGACGAGAAACCGCGGATGCTGGTCAACGTCACCCCACTGGGCATGGAAGGCGGCCCGGAAGCTGACACCCTGGCCTTCACCCGCGAGCAGGTGGAAGCGGCCGATTGGGTTTTCGATGTGGTGGCCCTGCCGGTGGAAACCCCACTGATCCGCCTCGCCCGCGAGCTGGGCAAGCCGGTGATCACTGGCGCCGAAGTCATCGTGTTACAGGCCGTGGAGCAGTTCGTGCTCTACACCGGCGTGCGGCCTGACGCGGACTTGATCGAGAAGGCGGCGGAGTTCGCGCGGGGGTAGTGGGCGGAAGCTTTTGTAGGTTGGGCAGAGCGCAGCGAAGCCCAACAAGGCCGCCTCACATGGCGTCCTTTGTAGTTCGTCTTAAACGTGAATTCGAGGCGAAAGCATCTCGCGATGCAGTCGCCTCATAGGAAATGGATAGAAAAGCGAGGCCAGGCAAGCCTAGCCTCTCCGTTGCTTTAGAACGAGAAGCTCATAGAGGCGTAAGCGGTTCTCGCATTTGCGTCATTGCGTAAGGTGTAGCTGTATCCGGTACCCAAGGTCAGCGCGCCGCTCTGGTAGCGCAGTCCAAGCGTTCCTTCATAACTGTCCCGCCCTGGGAGCACACCACGAGTCGCGAAGCTGGTCCCGCCATTCAGGAATGTGCTGGTGACACTGGTGCGGTCACCGACATTGTCGTACCACCCCATAAGAGTTGCCTCTGGCAGCAAGGTACCTGGGCCTGCCGCGTAGCGGCCCGTCAGCTTCAGTCCGGCTCCTAGCTCGCCACTCTGATAGCGAGTTGAGTTCACTCGTAAAGCGGCGGAGCTGCCTTTCTCCGAGTAGCTGTCCAGCCGCACTTCCGAATACCGAGCGGCCACGCGAGGCTCCAACGTCATGCTGTCCTGCATGGGGAATCGATAGCCTGCCAGGAGGGTCGCGCCAAATTCGCGGCCGTCACCTTCACCTTTGGCACGGGTGCCAGCGATATAGCGACGGTGATCGTTTTCGAGCCAGCCGAGGGTCAGGTCGCCGGAGACGAAGAAGCGGCCCCAGTGGTGATTACCAAAAAGTCCGAAGAGATGTCCGCGGCTATCCAGTTTGTTTCCGTTGTGGCTGGAGGCATCGCCGCGGTAGTGACCGTAAGCCAGGCCGGCAACGCCGTTGGCGCCAATGCCCCAGTCGATGCCGAGCGCAATCCCGCGATTATCCAGGTCGAAGCCTCGGACGCCTTGGCGAGTGCCACTTTTCAGCTTGCTGCCGATCACCTGGACCCAGGGCTGGACGCCTTCCCTGACGAGGCTGCTGTCCGGGCGGTCGAGAAGGGCGGCTTCGAAGCGACGCAACCCATCCAGAGCGCCCAGAGACGCGGCGCCGTTGGCCTCCGGCGAGAGCTGCTCGGCGATGCGTGCGGTCTGCAGAGTGTCGCTGTTGGCCAGAGCCTGGAATACCGGGTCATTCGAATCGAGCTGACCCAGTTGAGTTGAAAAGGCCAGCATGGCGTTCTGGGCATTAAGAGAGGCGCCAGAGTAGGCCACCAGGTCGGCCGCGGCCTGGCCCTGTAGCGGGGCCACCTCAGCGCTGAGGATGCCATTGTCCAGGCTGTAGCGGTTGATCTGCAGCAGGCCTGAGGTACTGACAACCTGGAAATCCTCGGAAGTCAGCGAAGTGTCTTCAGTGTCCAGAGGCGAGGCGCCCAGGTGGTACCAATTGCTGGCTTGGACGAGTTGATAGCGCAGTGTGTCTGCCAAACTGAAGTCATTAGGCGTTGGGGTAACGAGCACGCTGGCACCCGCGCCGGCGTAGACGCTTCCCTGCACATCGAGATAGGGGCGAGCGGTATCTGTGTTGGTATTGAGCATCAGCTCCAGTTGACCGGCTTCTTCGATGTAGAGGCTTCCAGTAAGGGTTCCGTGGGGGCGAGTCAGAGTCAGCTTGCCGTCGATTATGTTGAAAAAGTTCGTATCGATTCGGGATGCGTCCAGCGTGCTGTTTCCATAGACCCGGACAGCTCGCAAGTGCTCCAGGTCGCCATTTACCGAACCGCCGATAAGGTCCAGTTGCTGAGTACCAGTGCCCCTGAAGGCCACGGGAGCTTCGATCAGGCCTTCGTGTTGCACTGTGGTGGCGAAGAGATCCGTCATTTCCACAGCGACCTTGTCGGAGCGGATCGTGCCGAAGTTGTTCAGTACTGCGCCGTTATCGATTCGGACCGCGATGGCACCCGCGCCGGTGGCGTCTGTGGCGCTGATGGTCCCCGTGTTGTCGATGCGTTGATTCTCCAGAATTACATCGTCCCAGACATGCAAACCAATCGAGTTGGAGCCGCTCGCTTGGATCAGTCCGCTGTTGCTGAGGCTACCGAGGCGGGAGTTAATGATTTCGATCGTCGCTGTATCAGGGCCGCTCGCGCTGATGGTCCCTTCGTTTGTGAATCCGCCCAGGATATTGGAGACGTACACCGAGACAGCGGGCAGGTCAGGGTAGCGCTGGTTGCTCTGCTCGATAAGGCCATTGTTGATGAATTGACCATCCACCTGCGCAAGAGAAATCGACACATTGGCGTCGTCGATGTTCGAGGTGATCAGGTTGGCATTGTTGAGGACATTACCGCCGACGTGACTGCCGTATTCGAGGAACAGGGTTCCATCAAGAATCTCCGAATGGCTGCCATCCAGAAACATATCTGCGTCGTTGATCAGGTTCCCTGCTACCGAGCCGTAGAGGACGGTGACGGCGTCTGCGTTCGACTCGACGGAGCCCACGAGCTGCAAGTCGCCGTCATAGTGCTGCGAAAGGATGTTCTTTTTGGCATTGCTGATATCCAGCACTGTCGATGCCTGCACCGCAGTGGGCAACAGGGCAGTGGCAATGGCTATCGCCAGGTAGTGTTGGGTAAATCTGTCGGGCATTTGAGCCTCCTTGCGAACGAACGGTGGTGTCGAACGCCGGGGAGGCTAGTGATCTTGCGAGGGGGCGGCCTAGAGGCCGGTGAGGGGGCTGATGCAAAAAGGAAGGTTCCCAACAGGAGGCGTCTTTTTTCTCAGAATCCGGTCATGAAGGGCTGACAGAGATTGGGCGGCGACCTACAAGCAAGAGTCGGACGCCCAATCCCGCCCGCCTCAACCCTCCGGCAGATTTGCGTAGATCTTTTCCAGCGTGCCGTTGAGCTTGGCGATCTGGGCTTCGGTGAGGTCCTTGAAGCTGTTGGTGAAGATGTGCGCAGTGTTCACCTGGATCTCTTCCACCATGTGCCGGCCCTTCTCGGTGATGGTCACCTGGGTCACCCGGCCATCGTTGCTGCAGGGGGCGGTGTCTACCAGGCCGTCATCCTTCATGCGGTAGACGATCTTGGTGACGGTGGAGAGCTTGGCGATGGCGTGCTCGGAGATCTCCGAGATGCTCGACTGGCCGTTCTCCTTGAGGATGAAGAGGATGCGCCAGCGCGGGATGTCCAGGTCGATCTTCTTCAGGGTCTTTTCCATGGCCATGTTGTAGCGGCCATAGACGCGGGCGATCCAGTAGAAGGGGAATTCCTCCTTCTTGAAATCGTCGCTGGCGGGGTTGTATCGGTTGAGGCGCTTTTTCGGGGTGCTCATGCGTGTGGGGCAAGATTCGTGCTGACAGGGGGAGAGTTATAGGGCGTTGCGCGTGGGCTGTCGACAGCCGCGTGGCGCCTCCTTGATCCCGGTCAGCCGGGCGGGCCGCTTCGGGGAGCGGCCCGCCGGTTTCAGCCGTGCAGGAACCGCTGGGCCAGGTCGAGCTGGGAGTGGGCCAGTTGGTGCAGTTCCTCGCCGATCTGGGTGCTGCGCTGGGCCTGGCCGGCGCTCTGTTCGGCGAGTCCGGCGATCCTCGCGATCTGCCGGCTGACCTCCTCGGCCACCTGGCCCTGTTCCTCGATGGCCGTGGCCATCTGCAGGCTCATGCCGCTGATCTGGCCGACCTCGCCGCTGATTCGCCGCAGGGCTTCGCGAACGTCCGCCACATCGGCGCTGGATTGCTGCGCCGCCTGTTCACCCCGTTGCGCGGTGGCCAGGGCCTGGGCGCTGCCGTTGCGCAGGCGTTCGATGGACTGCTGGATCTGTCCGGTGGAGTCGCGGGTGCGCGAGGCGAGGGTGCGCACTTCATCCGCTACCACGGCGAAGCCACGACCGGACTCGCCGGCGCGGGCCGCTTCGATGGCGGCGTTCAGCGCCAGCAGGTTGGTCTGCTCGGCGATGCTCTGGATCACCTCGGCGATACCGCTGATGGAGTCGATGGACTCGGCGAGGTGGCCGACGGCCTGACCGATATCCTCGACTGAGCCGCGCAATGCCTGCATCGACACCTGGCTCTGGCCGGCCAGCCGTTCGCCGTCGCGGGCCAGGTCGTCCACCGCCTGGGTGGCGCCGGCGCTGTGCTGGAGATTGCGCGACAGCTCCTGAATGGTGCTGCTCATCTGCTGGATGGCCGCTGCCGACTGTTCGGTTTCTTCCAGCTGGCGTTCCAGTTGACCGGCCTCGCTGGCCACCAGGGTCGAGGACTCTCCGGCGCGGCTGCGCAGGATGTCGCCGTTGATATGGATGCGCGCCATCACCGTGCGCAGGCGCAGTTGCAGGTTGCCCATGGCCATGTCCAGCAGGGCGTCAGCACCGCCGTGCGGGCTGTAGGCCGGTGCCAGCAGCGGATCGCTGTAGACCTGTGGATAACTCTCCAGGCTCCGGGTCACGCCGCGTTGGCGTACATGGGCGGCCTGCAGGCTGATGGCGCCAAGCCCACCGAGCAGGGCCAGGCCGAGACCGGTGCTAAGTTGTCCGGCCAGGGTGGCTGCGCCCAGCAGCAGGGCGCCGAGTGAGGCGATGCTGTGTTCGCCCAGCAGACGCCATACCCGTGTCGCGATGGGCTCGGCCGGCTTGCCCTGGCGCAGGCGCGCATAAAGGGCGTCTGCGCGCAGGCAACTGGCGCGGTCCATGGGGTGATAGACGGTGCCGAGCGCCACCAACTGGCCGCCCTCGAACAGCGGCACCACGTAGAGGTCGCTCCAGAACACACCGCCTTCCTGATGGCGGCCCATCAGCGGACCGTTCCACGGCACGCCGGCGCGCAGGGTTTGCCACATGCGCTCGATGACCACGGCGGGCATGCCGGGGTGGTTGATGAAGCTGAAGGGCTGGTTCAGCAGCGCTTCGCGACGGTAGCCGCACATGTCCAGGTAGGCGTCGTTGCAGTGCAGCAGTCGGCCTTCCGGGTCGAGGCGGGAAATCGGGGGCTCCGCAAAAACCGGGGCAGGGGATGGTTCCATGTTGTCCTCCGTGGACGGGGCCCGGCCTTGCGGCCGGGCCTAAGCATCGTCAGCTGGCGAGCATCTCCTGGTGCTTGCTGGCAAGGCCCAGGTAGGCCTCGATCACGCGCGGGTCATCGGCCAACCGCGCGGCGGGGCCCTGCATGGCGATCTGGCCGGTCTCCAGCACGTAGGCGTAGTCGGCCACACGCAGGGCGGCGCGGGCGTTCTGTTCCACCAGCAGGATGGAAACCCCCTGCTGGCGCAGGGTGGTGATGATGCGGAAGATCTCGCGGGTGATCAGCGGCGCCAGGCCCAGGCTGGGTTCGTCCAGCATCAGCAGCTTTGGCTTGGCCATCAGCGCACGGCCCACGGCGAGCATCTGCCGCTCACCGCCGGATAGGGTGGCGGCCAGTTGGTCGCGGCGTTCCCACAGGCGCGGGAACAGGTCGTAGACCTCCTTCAGCGTTTCGCCATGGTCGCGCTTGCCGCTGCGATGGCGCTGGAAGGCGCCCAGCAGCAGGTTGTCGGCCACCGTCATGCTGCCGAACAGCTCGCGCTTTTCCGGCACCAGGCCAAGCCCGCGCGACACCATCACTTCTACCTCCGGCACTGCCTCCAGGCTGCCGTCGAAGGCGACCCGGCCACGGGAGCCGAGCACGCCCATGATGGCGGAGAGCAGGGTGGTCTTGCCGGCGCCGTTGGGGCCGATCACGGTGACGATCTGCCCCTGGCCGACCCGCAGGCTGGCGTTGGACAGGGCTTCCACCTTGCCGTAGGCGACGCTCAGGTCGCTGACTTCCAGCACCGGGTTGGCGGCGAGGTTTTCCGGCTGCTTCAGGTCTTGAATCGGCATGTTCATCACTCAGCACCTCCGAGATAGGCTTCCAGCACCGCCGGGTCTTTCTGTACGTCGGCTGGCAGGCCGTAGGCGATGCGCTGGCCGAATTCCATCACCACGACCCGGTCCACCAGGCCCATGACGAAGTCCATGTCGTGTTCCACCAGGAGGATCGCCATGCCTTCGCTGCGCAGGCGGCTGAGGAGGATGCCGAGGGCTTCCTTCTCTTTGTGGCGCAGGCCGGCGGCCGGTTCGTCGAGCAGCAGCAGGCAGGGGTTGGCGCACAGGGCGCGGGCGATTTCGAGGATGCGCTGCTGACCCAGGGCCAGGCTGCCGGCTTCCACGTGCAGGTAGTCACCGAGGCCGACCCGTTCCAGCTGGCGGCGGGCTTCGGCGAGCAGTTCGGCTTCCTCGCTGCGGTCCAGGCGCAGGGCTGCACTGAGCACGCCCTTGTGGCCACGAAGGTGGGCGCCGATGGCGACGTTCTCCAGCACGCTCATTTCCGGCAGCAGCTTCACATGCTGGAAGGTGCGGCTCATGCCCATGCGGGCGATCGCGCGCGACGGGATACCGTTGATGCGCTGGCCACGGAACAGCACGTCGCCCGAGGTGGGGGTGTCCACGCCCGACAGCTGGTTGAACAGGGTGCTCTTGCCGGCACCGTTGGGGCCGATCAGGGCGAGGATTTCCCCGGCGCGCACATCCAGGTTCATCTCGTTGTTGGCCACCAGGCCACCGAAACGTCGGGTGACGTTGCGGGCTTCCAGCAGCACTTCGCCGGCTGTCGGCAGCTCGCGGCGCGGCAGTTCGGCTGCGTCGTCCAGATTGCGGGCGGCCTTGCGCGGTTTCCAGGCATCCGGCACCAGGCGCAGCAGCAGCGGCCAGAGACCGCCCGGCGCGCGCTGCATCAGCAGCACAATGACGATGCCGAAAACAATCACCTCGTAATTACCGGTGCTGCCCAGCAGCTGCGGCAGCAGGTCCTGCAGCCACTGCTTGAGCATGGTCAGCACGCCCGCACCGAGCAGGGCGCCCCAGACGCTGGCTACGCCGCCGATCAGCGCCATGAACAGGTAATCGATGCCCATGTGCAGACCGAAGGGGGTGGGGTTCACGAAGCGCTGGGTGTGGGCGTAGAGCCAGCCGGAGACGGCGGCGAACAGGGCGGAGATGAGGAAGATCACCATCTTTGCGCGGAAGGTGTTTACGCCCATCGACTCGGCCATCAGCTGGCCGCCCTTGAGGGCACGGATGGCGCGGCCTTCGCGGGAGTCCAGGAGGTTCTGGGTGATCAGCATGGCGCAGAGCATCACGGCCCAGATCAGGTAATAGATCTCCTCGCCTTTGTTCAGCTCCCAGCCGAACAGGGAGATGGACGGCAGGCCGCTGACGCCGGTGTGGCCGCCGAGGGATTCCAGGGTGCCGAACAGGTAATAGAGCGACAGGCCCCAGGCGATGGTGCCCAGCGGCAGGTAGTGCCCGGAGAGCTTGAGGGTCAGGGCGCCCAGCAACAGGGCCACCGCACCGGTCAGTACCAGGCCCACCAGCAGGGTCAGCCAGGGCGAGGCGCTGGCCCAGGCCAGCCAGCCCGGCAGGTCCTGCACCGTGGTCAGGTAGGCGCTGGTGTAGGCGCCCAGGCCGACGAAGGCTGCCTGGCCGAAGCTGGTCATGCCGCCGACGCCGGTCAGCAGCACCAGGCCGAGGACCACCAGCGTGTATAGGCCGATGTAGTTGAGCAGGGTGACGTAGTAGGGCGGCAGCACCAGCGGCGCAACGCCGAGCACGGCCACCAGGGCGAGGATCAGGTAACGCGGTTTCATTCATCGTCCTCCACGTGACGGCTGGTGAGGGAGCGCCAGAGCAGGAAGGGGATGATCAGCGTGAAGACGATGATTTCCTTGTAGGTGCTGGCCCAGAACATCGAGAACGCCTCGATCAGGCCCACGCCCAGCGCGCCGAGGGCAGCCACCGGGTAGCTCACCAGGCCGCCGATGATGGCGCCGACGAAACCCTTGAGGCTGATGACGAAGCCCGAGTCGAAGTAGAGGGTGGTGATGGGGGCGATGAGGATGCCCGACAGCGCACCGATGAAGGTGGCCAGGGCGAAGGTGGCCTTGCCCGCCAGGGTCGGCGAGATGCCCATCAGGCGTGCGCCCAGGCGATTCACCGCGGTGGCGCGCAGGGCCTTGCCGTAGAGGCTGCGTTCGAAGAACAGGAACAGGCTGATGATCAGCGCCAGGGACACGGCGATCACCCACAGGGTCTGGCTGTTGAAGGTCACAGGGCCGAGGGTCAGGCCGGCTTCGGAGAAGGGCGCGGTGCGTGCGCCTTCAGGGCCAAACATCAGCAGGCCGAGGCCGACCATGGCCACGTGCACGGCGATGGAGACGATCAGCAGTACCAGCGAACTGGCCGAGGCAATCGGCTGGAACACCAGGCGATAGAGCTGCGGACCGAGCGGTACCACCAGGGCGAGGGTGAGCAGCGCCTGGACCGCCATGGGCAGGTCGGCCAGCGGCAGGCTACGCACCAGGCCGAGCATGGCCAGGGCATAGGCGAGCTTGGGGAGTATCCGTTTCGGGAAGCGGAAGCCGCGGCTGGAGCGGGTCGCGTCAAACAGGTCCATGGCGCAGTCGGCCAGGGTCAGGGCGAGCAGCAGCCAGACCACGGCGGTGGGCTGGCCGGCCTGCAGACTGGCCATGGCCAGGGCGCCGTAGGTGACGAACTCGCCCTGGGGGATCAGCAGGATGCGCGTGACGGTGAAGACCAGCAGGAGCGACAGGGCCAGCAGCGCATAGATGGCGCCGTTGGTGATGCCGTCCTGGCCGAGCAGCAGGGCTATCTGGAGATTCATGGTGGGAACTCTTGTTGCGAGGTAGATAGCCCCGGCAGGCCCGGTAGGGTGGGCTTCAGCCCACCAGGCGGAGGTGGGCTGAAGCACCACCCTACGGAGCGGCGCGGGGCTTGCGGCGATCAGTTACGGCCGAGCAGGGTCCAGTTGCCGTTCTTCACCTGGATCAGCTCACGGCCGCGCTCGTCGAAGCCGCTGTGGTCTTCCGGGGTCATGTTGTAGACGCCCTGGGTGGCAGGCAGCTCGTGGCTCGCCTCAAGCGCGTCACGCAGGGCGGCGCGGAACTCCGGGGTGCCCGGTGCGGCTTTGGCGGCAGCTTGCGGAATGGCCTTCTGCAGCAGCAGGCCGGCGTCGTAGGTGTTGGCGCCGAAGGTGGCCGGCTTGCTGCCGTTCAACTTCTCGTAGGCGGCCACGTATTCACCGGCGACCTGCTTGGAGGGATGGCTGTCGGGGATCTCGTCCAGTACCAGCATCAGGCTGGCGGCGAGGATGGTGCCTTCCACCTTCTTGCCACCGAGCTTGAGGAAGTCCGGCAGGGCGGCGCCGTGGGTCTGGTACATCTGGCCGCGATAGCCCTGGTCGAACAGGGTGGTTTGCGGCAGCACCGCAGCACTGCCCGGCGCGGCGACCAGTACGGCGTCAGGACGGGAGGCCAGTACTTTCAGGCTCTGGCCGGTGACGGAGGTGTCCTGGCGCTGGAAGCGCTCGTTGGCCACCAGCTTGATGCCGTGCTCGGCGGCCAGCGCGCCCATCACCTTGGACCAGTTTTCACCATAGGGATCGGCGGTGCCGATGAAGCCCAGGGTCTTCACGCCGCGTGCGCTCATGTCCTCCACCAGGGCCTTGGCGATCAGGTCATCGTTCTGGGTGGTCTTGAACACCCACTTCTTCTGCTCGTTCATCGGCAGCACCACCGAAGCGGTACCCACCGGCGCCAGCAGCGGCACACCGGCTTCGGCGACGAACTGGATGACGCCCATCGCGTTGGGCGAACCGCTTGGGCCGATGATGGCATCGACGTTTTCTTCGCTGATCAGTTTCTTCAGCGCCTTCACGGTAGCGGTGGGATCGCTGCCGTCATCCAGGGCGATGTACTTCACCTGCTGGTCGCCAGCCTGGGTAGGCAGCAGCGGCGTCGAGTTCTTCTGGGGAAGCCCGACCAGGGCGAGAGGGCCGGTGGAGGAGGTAATGACACCGACTTTCACTTCGGCCTGGGCATTGGCCAGGACGGCGGCGCTGAGAAGCAGGGTGGACACGGCTTGTTTGAAGAGCATGACGTTCTCCGAGGGTTGCAAGGCTATTCGAGGGGCAGTGGTCCGCAGGGGGCTCCAGGTCCCGAAGGGCATGGATGTGCGGATGGCTTGCCGCCTTTTTGTTGTTCTGGCGCCTTGTGGCGCTACCGGCGGGTATCCCGCTCGGCGGGAAGCGAAATTGCAGCTCCCGTGCCAGAAAAACCTGCGCCATGCCGGTGCAGCGCCGAGGCGGCCCCGTTGAACCCTCCCGCTTTCCCCTCAAGTCAGTGCTTGCTGCTTTCCCATCGGACCTTTCTGCCAACCGACGTCATGCCAGTGGCAATCGGCTTTCCAGCGTCCTTTGCAGGGCGTTTTCCTGGCTGATTCTTGTGGTTTTTCAGGATAAAAAATCACCTATTTATCGCTAAAAAATCCGCAATAAATTTCAAATATTCCGTTCGATAATCGATCAGGTTTGAGGAGGGAATATGCGACTGAATTTTCTTTGTGTGCGATGTGAATAGTTCTTATCTGATGGATAAATGATTGAAAATAAAGAATTTATTTATGAGATTTTCATGAAATATCTAATTTCTGACTGTTACCTAAATGCACGCAAATGGTGCTCTGTTACGTGAAAATGCACCTAATCTACACACTCCTTTTCCAGTGATAATTCAATTGACATTTCACGTAATTCTTTCGATTCTGGATTTACGCAATCGACACCCCCCCGACGGGGCAGTCGAGCACCAACAAGAACGCCAATGGGTGATGCAGATGACGATAGTGGTCGAGCGACTGGAGCTGGGTGGCGCGGGGCGAACCGTGATGGTGAAAGACACCATCGATATCGCCGGCCATCCCACCCGCGCTTCCAGTCGCGCGCTGGAAGAAGCGCCGGATGCCCTGCGCCATGCCGATGTGGTCCAGGCGCTGCTGGATGCGGGCTGCCGCATCACCGGCAAGACCAGCCTGCATGAGCTGGCGTTCGGCACCACCGGCCTGAATGCCTGGATCGGCACGGCGGAAAACCCGCGTTATCCCGGCCGCGTGCCTGGTGGTTCCTCCAGCGGTTCGGCTGCTGCCGTCGCTGCCGGTCTCTGCGACTTTTCCCTGGGCACCGATACCGGTGGCTCGGTGCGCGTGCCGGCCGCTTGCTGCGGCGTGTTCGGCCTCAAGCCCACCTTCGGCCGTGTCAGCCGTAATGGTGTGATGCCGGCACAGACTTCCCTGGATTGCGTCGGCCCCTTCGCCGCCAGCATTCAGATGCTGATCGAGGCCATGGCTGCCATCGATCCTTCCTTTGATGCGCTACCGGCGGTGAGTGGCGTCCGTATCGGTGTCGTGCCGGTACAGGCCAATCCGGAAGTGCAGGCGGCGCTGGATGCCGTGCTGGAAGCCTCTGATTTCGAATTGCTCAGTGCGCCGCTGCCCGGCATGCAGGCCGCCTATGACGCGGGCCTGGCCATCATCAACCGGGAAACCTGGAACGCCTGCGGTCACCTGGTGGAAACCGGGCTGGTGGGCGCTGATGTCGCCTCGCGCCTGCTGGCTGCCAAGGACACCTCCGACGCCGCCGTGGCCGACGCCGAGGCCGTCCGCGCCGCCTTCACTGCTGAGGTGGATGCCGCCCTGGCGCGCTGCCCGATCCTCGCGCTGCCGACCATGCCGGACTACCCAGCGTTGGTGGCGGATGCCGCCGACACCCGCGCGGCCATCGGCATGACCGCCTTCGTGCGGCCTTTCAATCTCACTGGCCACCCGGCGCTGAGCATTCCATTCGAGGGCGCCTCGAAGCTGCCGGTGGGTCTGCAACTCGTTGCCGCCAAGGGCGCGGACGAACTGCTGCTGGCAGTCGCCCGCGAGCTTGTGCAGCGCCTCGAACAATAACCAAGAAGCCCACCTGGAGAGCCCCATGTCTTCGCTAAGCGAGCTGGATTACCAGCGCCCCACCCCGATTACCGCGAGTGAAGGATTCCAGGCGCTGCTCGCCGATATCCGCGAGCGTGCCCGGCGCGAGGAATTCGACCGGCAGAAATTCATTTCCCAGGACGTGATCGAGCGCTTCAAGGAGCTGGGCGTCTATCGCGCACTGGTGCCTACCCGCTTCGGTGGCGACCAGCGCTCGCCCATGGAGTTCTGCCAGATGGTGGAGGACATCTCCGCCGCCGACGGTTCGGCCGGCTGGGTTGCCAGCTTCGGCATGAACCCGGTGTACCTGGCCGCGCTGCCCCTGGCGACCCTGGAAAAGGTCTACGCCAATGGCCCGGACGTGGTGTTCGCCGGTGGCATCTTCCCGCCGCAGCCGGCCGCCTTCGTCGAGGGCGGGCTGGAAGTGAACGGGCGCTGGAAATTCTCCAGCGGCTGCATGGGCGCCAACCTGATCGGCGTCGGCATCAGCCCGAAGAACGGCGACACCGTCGGCCTGCCGCGCCTGGCCGTGATGCCGCGCGAGAAGGTGAAGATCGAGGAGACCTGGGACGTGATCGGCCTGATCGGCACCGGCAGCCACGACGTGGTGATCGAAGGCGTGGTCGTGCCCGAAGAGTGGACCTTCGTCCGCGGTGGCCCGGCCAACCTCGACGAGCCGATGTTCCGCTACCCGTCGCTGTCCTTCGCCACCCAGGTGCTCTCGGTGGTGGGCCTGGGCGTCGCCCGCGCCGCCCTGGATTACCTCTCCGGCATGGCCACTGGCCGTTTCTCCGTTACCGGTGCTCCGGCCCTGTCCGACCGTCCGCTGGCGCAGATGCAGATGGCCAAGGCCGAAGCCGAACTTCGCGCTGCCCGCGCCTGGTTCTACGAGGCGATGGAAAACGCCTGGGCCAGCCTGCTGGCCGGCGACCCGGTGAGCGTCGAGCAGACCAACCTGCTGCGCCTGTCCTCCACCCACGCCACCCGCGTGTCCGCCGAAGTGGCGCGTACCGCGCAAATGCTCTCCGGCATGACCGGCGTGTACCGGGACAACCCGTTGTCGCGCTTCGTCAACGACACCCTGGTGGTCACCCAGCACGCCTTCATGGGCGACATGACCTACCAGAACGCCGGCGCGATCTTCTTCGGCAACAAGCCGCTGCCCGGCTACCTGTGAATTCCAACTGACTGATCGGTGATTTCGATGAGCGATAAAAAAGCCCTGCGCGTCCTGTTCTGCATGGGTATCAACCAGAACTTCTTCGACGCCCCGCGCGAAGAACAACTGCAGGTCTGGGCCGCCTTCAGCCAGATGTGGAACGGCATCCACGACCTGCCTGGCGTGAAGGTGTTCGGCAACATGGACGACGACCAGAGCATGGTTGGACCAAGCACCGGCTACCCCTGGACCACCTACCTGCTGGCCGACGTACCGGATATCGAGACCGTGCACGCCGCCTGCAACCTGTTCCGCACCACGCCGGTGGGTGATGGCACCTACAAGCTGTGGCGCTACGCCAAGGTCGAGGCCCGCACCGGCCGCGAACTGATCATCCAGCGCGCGTGACCGCCATGACCGAAGCCCTTGAGCAACGCCTGCGCCAACTGGAAAGCGAACACGCCGTGCGCGCCTGCATGAACCGTTACATGGAGCTGTGCGACGCGCTCGACGCCCGTACGCCCCTGGACGAGTTGGCCGGCCTGTTCACCGCCGATGCGGTGTGGGAAGGCAAGGGCGCCAAGTACGCCAAGAGCTTCGGTGGCTACCAGGGCCGTGAGGCGATCCGCGCCATGTTCGCCACCTACATGGTGGAGCCGGCGCACTTCGCCCTGAACGTGCACTTCCTCTGCTCCGAGCTGATCCGCGTCGAAGGCGCGCAAGCGGTCGGCAGCTGGGTGATGTTGCAGACCTCCACCTTCGCCAGCGGCGCCTCGCACCTCAATGCGGCGCGCCTGACGGTGAAGTTCCGCGAGGAGGAGGGCGCCTGGCGCATGGCGCATTTCCAGACCGAGAACCTGTTCAGCCGTCCGGTGGAAGCGTGGAACAGCGACGCGCACCTGCCGGTTCCGGGCAAATGAAGACACCTGCCTGCCTTTGCGTAGGAGCGAGGGGGACGCCGAGTTCTTGCTCGCGAAAGGGGAGCGACCGGGGTTCGCGAGCAAGCTCGCTCCTACGGAAGCCGCCAACAAGAAATTTGAGTGAGTCGGCGCTTTGCGTCGACGAGGAGTGATCGTGACCAACCTGATCGAAACCGTGAACCTGGCCAGCTCGCCGGCCGACCTGGTGCTGCACGACCGCGTGCACACCTCCCTCTACACCGACGCCCGCATCTTCGACGAAGAGCTGGAGAAGGTCTTCTACAGCACCTGGATCTGGGTGGCGCACGCCAGCGAGATTCCGGAAGGCGGCAGCTACAAGAGCACCTACATCGGCAAGCAGCCGGTGATCGTCGTGCGCGACCGCAAGAAGGACGTGCACGTGCTGCTCAACCGTTGCCGCCACCGTGGCGCAACTGTTTGCGAACACAAGAAGGGCAAGGCCAACAGCTTCGTCTGCCCGTACCACGGCTGGAGCTACGCCCTGGATGGCAGCCTGCGCGGCGTGCCGCACCCGGAGAGCTACGCCGACTGCCTGGACAAGGGCGAGCTGCCGCTTGTGAGCCTGCGTGTCGAGGAATACAACGGCATGATCTTCGCCACCTTCAAGGACGACATCGAACCGCTGGTGGACTTCCTCGGCCCAGCCAGGAAGTGGATCGACCTGTTCATGAAGCAGGGTGCCGGTTACGGCGTGAAGGTTTCCGGTGAGCACCGTTTCCGCTTCCCCGGCAACTGGAAGATCCAGCTGGAAAACACCACCGACGCCTACCACTTCCCGCTGGTGCACAAGTCGTTCCTGTCCTCGGTGGACGAGCAGACCCTGGAACTCTTCGACTTCGTGAAGGGCCCGGGTTACGTCGAGGACCTCGGCAACGGCCACAGCGTGATGGTGATGATCCCCGAGCTGGTGGACCTGGAAGCCAACCTCGACCAGCCGATCCCCGAGCGTTTCGAGGCCCTGGCCGATGATCTGCGCGCCGAGGGCATCGAGGAGCAGCAGGTGCGCCGCATCGTCCGCGCCGTGGGCGGTTCCGGCTTCAACCTCAACCTGTTCCCCAACGTGGCCTGCTCCATGGCCTTCTTCCGCGTGCTGCAACCGATCTCGGTGAACGAGACCGAAATCCACCACGCCGTGATCACCATGGACGGTGGCCCGGCCGTGGCCAACCGCTACCGCCTGCGCCTGCACGAGCACTTCCAGGGCCCCATGGGCTTCGGCACCCCGGACGATTCCGAGGCCTGGGAGCGCGTGCAGAAGGGCGCCCAGGCGGGCACCGACCTCTGGATCATGCTTAACCGTGGCCTGCCCGGCGAGAAGCCGAGCGAGGACGGGCTGATCAGCGACGTGAGCGCCGAGACCGGCATGCGCGCTGCCTACCAGCAATGGAAAAAGATGATGTCGGTCTGACCCTCATCCGGCGCTTCGCGCCACCTTCTCCCGCAAGCGGGAGAAGGGAAAGGGTTGGCTACGCAACGCACTTTCTAAGAGACGAACCATGAACCTTGAATTGCTCAACCACGTCAGTGCCTTCATCTGGCAGGAAGCGGACATGCTCGACCACGGCGACTTCGACGCCTGGCTGAACCTGTGGACCGAGAAGGGCACCTACATCATCCCGATCGATCCGAACGAGACCGACTTCGAGAACACCCTGAACTACGCCTACGACGACCACCACATGCGCCAGCTGCGCGTGCAGCGTCTGATCGGCGGCGAGTCCATCTCCACCAGCCCGCGTGCGCGCACCGTGCGTGCCCTGTCGCGCTTCCGCGTGCTGGGTGAGGAAGACGGCGTGGTGACCGTGCGCTGCGCACAGAACCTGCGGGAGTTCCGCAAGGACGTGCTCAAGCACTACACCGCCGACATCACCTTCCAGCTCAAGCGCGAAGGCGACTGCTTCAAGATCCAGCGCAAGCTGATCCAGCTGATCAACTCCACCGATACCCTGGCAGGTATCGGCTACATCCTCTGAGGGTCGACCCATGAGCTGCTGCGCGTCGGCGATACCGCGTCATCAATGGCTTCGAGATGCTCATTTACGGCACGTAAACTCCGCTCTCTCAGCCATTTCTTCCTTGTCTCGCTCTAGCTCGCGAGCCCATGGATCGACCCTGGGGAGCGCGCCATGAGCCAGATTGCACTCGTCACCGGCGCCGCCCAGGGCCTCGGCCTCGCCATCGCCAGCCGCCTGTTCGCAGCCGGTTACGCCGTGGTGATCACCGACCTGTCGCTGGAAGGCGCCCAGGCCGCCGCCGACAGGCTCGACCCCAGCGGCGAGCGCAGTCTGGCGCTGAAGCTCGACGTAGCCAGCAAGGCCGACTTCGAGCTGGCCCTGGCGGCGACGCTGGAACGCTTTGGCGGCCTCCAAGTGGTGGTGAACAACGCCGCCATGACCATGACCACCCCAGTCATGCAGATCAGCCCCGAGGAGTTCGACCGCGTCCTCAGCCTCAACACCCGCAGCGTCTTCGTCGGCTGCCAGGTGTTCGGTGCGCACATGGCGGCGGCCGGCTACGGGCGCATCGTCAACATGGCCTCCCTGGCCGGACAGAACGGCGGCACCGCCACGGGCGCGCACTACGCCGCGTCCAAGGGCGCCATCGTCACCCTGACCAAGATCTTCGCCAAGGAGCTGGCGGCCGGCGGCGTCACCGTCAATGCCATCGCTCCGGGTCCGATCGAATCCCCGGCGGTGCGCGCGGCCGTGCCGGCCGAGCGCATGGAAGGGCTGCTGGCCAACATCCCGGTCAAGCGCCTGGGCGATGCCGATTTCCTCGGCGATCTGGTGGTGCAGCTGGCGCGTCCGGAAGCCTATTTCACGACCGGGGCGACCTGGGATGTCAACGGCGGGCTGTTCATGCGCTGATCGTCTGTCCAGGGTCAGCTGCGCGTCGGGGAAGCAGCGTTGAAAGTGCCTTCGAAATGCTCATTTACAGTCGTAAATTCCGCTTTCTCAGGCCCTTTCGCCTCGCTTCGACCTAGCTCGCAAGCCCCTGAATCAGACGATTCCAAATGATGTCGTGCGTGCAGTGCGGCAAGTAACAACGAAACAGAACAAGCAGCACCTCGAAAGGTGCGGGAAGGCCGGTATGAGTGAGCAAGTGTTGAATCTGGTGGTCCGCAAGCGGGTGGAGCAGGGCGAGGGCGTGGTGATCCTCGACCTCGCCGACCCGTCGGGCAAACTCCTGCCGGCGTTCGAGGCCGGCGCCCATGTGGATATCCACCTGAAATCCGGCCTGGTGCGCCAGTATTCCCTGTGCGGTGACCCGGCCAATGCCTCCGTCTATCGCCTGGGCGTGCTGCGTGATCCGGCTTCCCGTGGTGGTTCGGTCGCGGTCCACGAACTGCTGCAGGAAGGCAGCGAGGTCGCCATCGGCGCACCGCGCAACCTCTTCCCGCTGGCGGCCGGCGCGAGCCGTTCGATCCTCATCGGCGGCGGCATCGGCATCACTCCGATGATCGCCATGGCCCACGAGCTGACCGCGAAGGACAGCGCCTTCGAACTGCACTACTGCGGCCGTTCGCGCAGCCGTACTGCCTTCCTCGAAGAGCTGGAAAGCGCCGATTTCGCGGCCTGTGTGCGTACCCACTTCGACGACGAAGACGCCGCGCAGAAGCTCGACCTGCCCGCCGTGCTGGGTCAGCCGGCCGACGACGTTCACGTCTATGTCTGCGGCCCGGCCGGGTTCATGGACTGGGTGATCGCCGAGGCGCGCCAGGCCGGCTACGCCGACGATCACATCCACCGCGAGTACTTCCAGGTGGAAGTGGACGCCAGTGGCGAAAGCTTCGAAGTCGTCGCTTCGCGCAGCGGCAAGACCGTGCAGGTGGCCGAGGGTCAGAGCATCGTCGATGCGCTGGCCGGCGTGGGCATCAAGATCGAGATCTCCTGCGAGCAGGGCGTTTGCGGTACCTGCCTGTGCGATGTACTGGAAGGTGAGCCGGACCACCGCGACGTCTACCTGACCGATGAAGAGAAGGCCGCCAACGACCAGATCCTGGTCTGCTGCTCGCGTGCCAAGTCGAAAAAACTGGTGCTGGACATCTGACAGCAGAGGGGCAAGACCATGGTCGATACCAATGGATTCCGTAATGCCATGGCGCTGCTGGGCGGCGCCGTTTCCGTCATCACCACCGATGGCGCTGCAGGCCGCTGGGGCTTCACAGCTTCAGCGGTGTGCAGCGTCACCGACCAGCCGCCGACGCTGCTGGTGTGCATGAACCGCTCCTCGTTCGCCAACGGCCACTTCAAGCAGAACGGCGTGCTCAGCGTGAACGTGCTGACCGCCGAGCTGAAAGAGATTTCCGCCGTGTTCGCCAACCGCGAACTGGACTCCGAGCAGCGCTTCGCCCGTGCCAGCTGGAGCACCCTGGAGAGCGGCTCGCCACTGCTCGACGATGCCCTGGTGAGCTTCGATTGCCGCATCGCCCAGGCCCATGAAGTTGGCTCGCACACCATCTTCTACTGCGAGGTGCTGGGCATCCGCCACGGCAAGAACCAGGAAGGTCTGGTGTATTTCAACCGCGCCTATCACCGCCTGGGCGACGCCTCGCGTTCGGCCTGCTGATTTGGGTTGGTGGGCTGGGTTCATGTAGGAGCGAGGGGGACGCCGAGTTCTTGCTCGCGAAAGATCGTCGCAGGGGGTGTTCGCCAGCAAGCTGGCTCCTACGGCGAACTTCGTAGGTTGTGGCTGAGCTACGCGAAGCCCAACGCGCGGTGTTGAAAAGAATTTCGGAGTCATTCCGGAATATCGGATGAAGTTGTAATTCATCCGTTTAAAAGTTTTACCCATAACTAGAAATCGAGGGCGCCCGTACATGTTCGGGTGGCGGGCCTTGCTACAACTTTTTTGCAGTAAGTGGTTATAAAAACAACAGTGTGGATTAACTGCCGAAGTTGCACTTCTTGCTAATTAATCTGCTCCCACTCGATGTGCCTTGCATGCACGTGTAAGAAAGGATTACTTCCATGTTTCAGAAAAGCTGGCTGGCCAGCGGCGTAGCTGCCGCAGGCCTGATGGGGATGTTCATGCCGATGTCTGCCCAAGCGGACTTCGTGAAGGATCGGCAAATCAGCCTTGGCCTGCGTAACTTCTATATCGATCGTGACTTCAAACAGGAAGGTGCGCCGAAATCGCGTCTCGGAAGTTGGACCCAGGGTTTCGACTTCCGCGCTATCTCCGGATATACCGAAGGCACTGTGCAGTTCGGTCTGGATGTTTCCGGGCAATATGCTTTCCGCCTCGATGGCGGCGGTGGCCGCGGCCCGGACACCATCATTCCCTACGATGACAGCAAGGGAGAGCAGGCCCACGAATATGGCCGCGCCGCGCTGACCGGCAAGATGCGGTATTCGAAGACCGAACTGAAGGTGGGCGAGCACCGCCCGATGCTGCCGGTGGCCTTCTACGACGACACCCGCCAGCTGATCACCACCTACCACGGTTTCCTGCTGGAATCCCGCGAGGTGGACAAACTCACCCTCACCGGCGGGCGCTTCACCGAGATTAGCAGTCGCGAATCGTCCGGCCGCGAAAAGATGTACCTGTTCAACGGCCCGGACATCAAACGTCGCAGCGATGGCCTCAACTTCGGGGGCGCCACCTACGCGTTCAGCCCCGCGCTGAATGCCAGCTACTTCTACGGCCAGTTGGAAGACATCTACCAGCAGCACTACCTGGGCGTGACCCACAACGCCGATCTGGGGGGCGGTTACGGCCTGAAGACCGACCTGCGCTACTTCGACAACAGCGAAGACGGCAAGGCGCTCTACGGCGACATCGACAACCACTCCTACGGCGCCATGACCACCCTGCGCAAGGGCGCCCACGCCATCGGCGTCGGCTACCAGCGCATGCTCGGCGAGAGTGTCTTCCCGACGCTGAACGGATTCGCCCCCCAGCCCTACCTGGTGAACTGGTCCACCGTCGGCTTCGTGAAACCCAACGAAAGCTCCTGGCAGCTGCGCTACGACCTCGACTTCGCCGCCTACGGCGTGCCCGGCCTGAAACTGATGACGCGCTACCTGCGCGGCACCGGCATCGACCGTGGCAACAACGCCCTGGACCAGAACGTGGAGAGCGAACGCAACTTCTTCCTCAGCTACGTGGTGCAGAGCGGTCCGCTCAAGGGGGTGGGCCTCGAGTGGCGCAACATCGACGTCAAGACCCGCTTCGGTACTGGCACTGCCTCCGGGCCGGACTATCAGGAGAACCGCCTGATCACCACCTACACCTTCAAGTTCTGAGCCAACGGGGCCGGCTGATGATGGCCGGCCCCTTTTTCAAACCTGGCAGCGAGACCCTGATGCGACTCTACGAACTCATCACCTTCACCCTGCGCGTGCGCACTCCGGCTGCAGCGCTGGCGCGCCTGGAATCGACACTGGCGGAGGCGGCGCCGGGATGCACCCTGGTGGGCTGCTGGGCCTCGGAAATCGGGCCTCTGAACCAGATCGCCGTACTGCGTGGCTTCGCCGACGAGAACGCCCGCCAGACCGAGCGCGAGCGCTTCCTGCTGGCGCGGGATGCCTTCGGTATCGAAGAATTCATGCTGGACATGAAGGTAGAGAACTACAGCCTGTTCCCCTTCCTCGAACCTCTGGCGCCGGGTGCTCATGGCCCCTTCTACGAACTGCGCGAATACAACCTGATTCCCTCCGGCCTGACCCCCACCCTGGAAGGCTGGAAGAAAGCCGTCGGTCCGCGCACCACGGAAAGTTATTCACAGGTCTACGCGGCCTTCTACGCCACCGACGGCCGCACGCCGCGCTACCTGCACATCTGGCCCTACGCGACCCTGGAACAGCGCCTGGACGTTCGCACGCGGGCGGTCGAAGACGGCGTCTGGCCGCCGGAGAACTCCGGGCCGCAATTGCGGGAAATGCATTCCACCGCCTACCTGCCGGCTAAGTTCTCGCCGTTGCAGTAGCGCCTTTTTTCACGCTTTACCTCAGCCCGTTCCACTCCTTTGCGGGCTTTTTTTCTATGCACGATGGTTGGCCTTGTTGTGGGAGCGAATTCATTCGCGAATAAATTCGCTCCCACAAAGAGCGAACAGGACTGCGCCTGAGATGAGCCCAGAGTCACCCCTCTACCTCCGGGAGAGGGGCCGGGGGTGAGGGCGGTTTGGCTCTGCAGGGTGTCGATGCGCCCCCTCAGAAATGACCGGCTCACCAGATGAGCTAGCCGATATGCCCCTCGGCCAGCTCTTCGATCAGCGCAAGGCAGTGGGTCAGCGCCGGCGATGCGTCGCCCACGCGGCGGCTGATGATGATGGGCGAGGTGGCCTGGGCTTCCTGCAGGCTGGCATAGCCGATGTCGATGCGGTGCAGGACCTGCACCGAGGCCGGCACCAGGGTGATGCCGATGCCGGCGGCCACCAGGCCGATGGCGGTCTGCAGTTCGTTGGTCCATTGCGCCACTTCGATCTGCAGGCCATAGGCGGCGAACAGTGACAACACATGGTCGGCGTAGCTCGGCCGCGGGTTGCCCGGATAGAGCACGAAAGGCTCCTGGGCGAGATCGGTGAGGCTCACGGGACCTGGCAGCAGTGGGTGTCCGGCGGGGAGGGCGGCTACCAGCGGGTCGAGGGTGAGCACCTCTTGCTGGATGGCCGGATCGTTGATGTGGATGCGGCCGAAGCCGACATCGATGCGGCCGGCCTTGAGGGAGTCCACCTGTTGCAGGGTGGTCATCTCGGAAAGGCCCAGCTCCAGGCCGGCATCGCTGCGCAGGCGGCGGATCAGGTCGGGTAGGACACCGTAGAGGGTGGAGGGTGCGAAGCCGATGCCGAGCCAGGCTTTTTCCCCCGATCCAATGCGGCGGGTATTGTCACAAACCTTGCCCAGCTGCTCGAGCAGGGTGCGGGAATGCTCGTGGAAAAAGCGTCCGGCTTCAGTCAGGCGCAGGGGTCTGCCACGGTCCAGCAAGGCCACCCCGAGTTCTTCCTCGAGCTGCTGAATCTGGCGGCTCAGCGGGGGTTGAGCAATGTGCAGACGCTCGGCGGCACGGGTGAAATTGAGGGTTTCGGCAAGCGCTTGGAAGTAGCGCAGATGGCGAAGCTCCATGGTGACTCCGGGGCGGTGGCTGTGCGAGGTATTCGATACCCTGTGGGTATCGTGCTAGACAAACTCTATATTGGACCCCGCGATTTGTCGCGGCCACTATCGGGACCAGATGAAACGAACCTGATGGGTATTGAAGTGAGCCAAGTCCTGATCGAAAGCGTCGAGGCGATCATCGTCGACCTGCCGACCATCCGCCCGCACAAGCTGGCCATGCACACCATGCAGAACCAGACGCTGGTGGTGATTCGCCTGCGCTGCTCCGATGGCATCGAAGGCCTCGGCGAGTCCACCACCATCGGTGGCCTGGCCTACGGCAACGAGAGCCCGGAAAGCATCAAGCAGAACATCGACAGCCACCTCGCTCCGCTGCTGATCGGCCAGGACGCCAACAACATCAACGCCGCCATGCTGCGCCTGGACAAGGCTGCCAAGGGCAACACCTTCGCCAAGTCCGGCCTGGAAAGCGCGCTGCTGGATGCCCAGGGCAAGCGCCTCGGCCTGCCGGTGAGCGAGCTGCTCGGCGGTCGTGTGCGTGACGGCCTGGAAGTGGCCTGGACCCTGGCCAGCGGCGACACCGCCAAGGACATCGCCGAAGCCGAGCACATGCTGGAAATCCGTCGCCACCGCATCTTCAAACTGAAGATCGGCGCGGGCGAAGTGAACCGCGACCTCAAGCACGTGATCGCCATCAAGCAAGCCCTGGGCGACAACGCCAGCGTGCGTGTCGATGTGAACCAGGCCTGGGACGAGTCCGTTGCCCTGCGTGCCTGCCGCATCCTCGGTGACAACGGCATCGACCTGATCGAGCAACCGATCTCGCGCATCAACCGTTCCGGCCAGGTGCGCCTGAACCAGCGCAGTCCGGCGCCGATCATGGCCGACGAATCCATCGAAAGCGTCGAAGACGCCTTCAGCCTGGCCGCCGATGGCGCCGCCAGCATCTTCGCCCTGAAGATCGCCAAGAACGGTGGCCCGCGCGCCGTGCTGCGTACCGCGCAGATCGCCGAAGCCGCCGGTATCGCCCTGTACGGCGGCACCATGCTCGAAGGCTCCATCGGTACCCTGGCGTCGGCCCATGCCTTCGTCACCTTGAAGCAACTGACCTGGCACACCGAGCTGTTCGGGCCGCTGCTGCTGACCGAGGAAATCGTCAGCGAAGCGCCGGTCTACCGCGACTTCCAGCTGCACGTGCCGCGTACCCCGGGCCTTGGCCTGGCCCTGGACGAAGAGCGCCTGGCGTTCTTCCGCCGCAAGTAAACAGGAGACCTTTCCATGCTGTTCCACGTGAAGATGACCGTGAAACTCCCGGTCGACATGGACCCGGCCAAGGCTGCCAAGCTCAAGGCCGACGAGAAAGAACTGGCCCAGCGCCTGCAGCGCGAGGGCAAGTGGCGTCACCTGTGGCGCATCGCCGGCCACTACGCCAACTACAGCGTCTTCGACCTCGCCAGTGTCGAAGAACTGCACGACACCCTGATGCAGCTGCCGCTCTTCCCCTACATGGAGATCGAGGTGGACGGTCTCTGCCGCCACCCGTCATCGATTCACGAAGACGATCGCTGATCGATTCGCGCCCGATAACAACAAGATGAGGAAATAGCCATGACTATCAAACTGTCCAGCACCGAAAGCGTCCAGAAGTTCTTCCAGGAAGTGAGCGGTTTCAACAACGACCAGGGCAGCCAGCGCATGAAGAAGCTGGTGAACCGCATCCTGCTCGACTCCATCAAGATCATCGAAGACCTGGAAGTCACCACCGAAGAGTTCTGGAAAGCGGTGGACTACTTCAACCGCATGGGCGCCCGTGGTGAGGCTGGCCTGCTGGTTGCCGGCCTTGGCCTGGAGCATTACCTCGATCTGCTGCTGGATGCCCAGGACGAGCAGGCCGGTCTGTCCGGCGGCACCCCGCGCACCATCGAAGGCCCGCTGTACGTGGCCGGCGCGCCGCTGTCCGAAGGCGAAACCCGCATGGACGACGGCACCGACGCCGGTACCGTGATGTTCCTCCAGGGCCAGGTGAAGGACGCCGATGGCAAGCCGATCGCCGGCGCCATCGTCGACCTGTGGCACGCCAACACCAAGGGTACCTATTCCTACTTCGACACCACCCAGTCGGACTACAACCTGCGCCGTCGCATCGTCACCGACGCCGAAGGCCGCTACCGCGCCCGCAGCATCGTGCCCTCCGGATACGGCTGCCCGCCGGATGGCACCACCCAGGAAGTGCTGAACCACCTGGGCCGCCACGGCAATCGTCCGGCGCACATTCACTTCTTCATCTCCGCGCCGGGTTATCGCCACCTGACCACCCAGATCAACCTGTCGGGCGACGAATACCTGTGGGACGACTTCGCCTACGCCACTCGTGATGGCCTGGTGGGCGAGATCCGCTTCACCGAAGACGCCGCCGCTGCCGCCGCCCGTGGCGCCGTGGACCGCTTCGCCGAAATCGACTTCGACTTCCAACTGCAAAAGGCCCCGAGCCCGGAGCAGGAAGCCATCCGCGACCGCGTACGCGCAGAAGCCTGAGTTGTGATTGTGGCGGGGGAGGCTGGTTCTCCCGCCATTTGAGCCGGCCGTTTGGCCGGCTTTTTTATGGGCGGCTGTTTAGCCTGGATCGGCCGTCTGGGCGTCGTTGAACTCCGCTTCCCTCACCCCAACCCTCTCCCAGAGGGAGAGGGGGCTGTCCGTGCAGGATGGCTGGTGAGTGCCCGGCGCGAGTCACCCCTCTACCTCTGGGAGAGGGGCCGGGGGTGAGGGTGGTTGACCCCCGCGCTCGGCCTTTCATGAATGAATTCCCCCCATAACGGCCCCCCCAACTCCCCGGATAACCATCCCCGACTATCCGGATTTCCCGGTTCCCCCGATTGCCGCCTAATCGACGGACAACCATCGGAGGTGCCCATGACCCGCCCCAGCGATCCGGCCGAACTGGCCGCCTACTACGACGTGCAGTACAACGCCCGCGCCAGCGTCGCGGACTTCGACCAGTACCCGCGCCAGTACCGCGCGCTGAGCGACGACGCCCACGCCGCCCTGCGCTGCTTCAAGGATGTGCCTTACGGTCCGGGCGCCACTGAGCGGCTGGATATCTTCCCCGCCAGCAAGGCGGATGCACCGGTGTTGCTGTTCATCCACGGCGGATACTGGCGCGCGCTGTCCAAGGCCGACTCGGCTTTTTTGGCGCCGGCGCTGACTGCTGCCGGGGCGTGCGTGGCGGTGATGGATTACGACCTCGCCCCGGCCGTGACCCTCGATCACATCGTCGACCAGACCCGTCGTGCGCTGGCCTGGCTGCATCGCCATATCGCCGAGTTCGGCGGTGATCCGCAGCGGCTGTATGCCAGCGGCAGCTCTGCCGGCGGGCATCTGACAGGCATGCTCCTGGCCGGCGGCTGGCAGGGGCGTTATGGCGTGCCGGACAACGTGCTGCGCGGCGCACTGCCCATCAGCGGGTTGTTCGACCTGCATCCGTTGCTGGAGACCCATATCAACGGCTGGATGGGGATGGACGAAGTGGCGGCGCTGCGCAATAGCCCGGCCTTCCACTTGCCGACGCGGGGGGCGGAACTGGTGATCAGCTACGGGGCACTGGAGACGGCGGAGTTCGCCCGCCAGTCCCATGACTTCCTAGAGGCCTGGCGCACGAGCGGGCTGCCGGGGCGCTTTGTCGAGGCGCCCGGCAAGAACCATTTCGATGTGGTGCTGGAGTTGGGCCAGCCGGGGACGCCGTTGTATCGGGCGATGTGCGAATTGATGGGGTTGTAGCCTGCGCCCTGTTCTTCTTTTGTGGGAGCGAATTCATTCGCGAAAGCAGGCCGAAGGACTGCCTCGGGAGGCTCGGCACGTTCTGGCTGCCCTCTCCCCAACCCTCTCCCGGAGGGAGAGGGGGCTGTCCGTGCGGGCCTTCAGGCCTGTGCCCCCACAGGTAAAGCAGGCCCTGCCTATACCAGGCAACGGCGCTCGGTCTTAGAACAGTGCCAATGTGTAGTTGAGGATCAGGCGGTTCTCGTCGATGTCGGTGCGGTAGTTGGAGCGTGCGGTGACATTACGGATGCGCACGCCCAGGCCCTTGAGCGAGCCGCTCTGGATCACGTAGCCGATGTCCAGGTCGCGCTCCCAGTCCTCGCCTTCGAAGCCCTTGCCGGTGTCGACGTTATCGCCCTTGATGTAGCGCAGGGTGGTGGTCAGGCCGGGGATGCCGAGGGCGGCGAAATCGTAGTCGTGGCGCACCTGCCAGGAGCGCTCATCCGCCGAGGCGAACTCGTAGGTGGGGACCTCGTTGCCCAGCGGGGTGATGTTGGCGAACACCTTCGGGAAGCCCTGGTCGCCGAACATGCCCTGGTAGCCGACGAAGAAAGTGTGGCCGCCGCGCTTGGCCGAGAACAGCGAGTAGAAGGCCTGGTTGTCGACTTCGCCGATCAGCTTCTTGCCGTCTTCGCTGGAGTCGTAGAAGCCGGCATTGACGCCCAATACCCAGTCGCCCACAGGTTCGGCGTGCTTGAGGCTGATCAGGCGCTGGTCGTAGATGTCTTCCAGTTGCGCGTACCAGGCGCCCACCGTGGTGCGGTTGCTGTTGAACGCGTAATCCGCGCCCGCGTAGTTGAAGGCGTCGCTGGAGGCCTGGCGTTGTGGCTGGTAGCCGATCTGGGCCTGGATCTTGTCGTCGCCCGCTTCGTTGCGCAGGCTGGTGCCGGTCAGGTGGCCGCCTTGCAGGGTGAGGCCGGCGATCTCGCTGGAGGTGACGCTGGCGCCCTGGTAGCTGGGCGGCAGCAGGCGGATGTCGCTGAACATCAGCACCGGCAGGTTGGGCTGCAACTCACCCACTTTCAGCTCGGTTTTCGACACGCGCATCTTCCCGGCCACGCCCAGGCGGCTGTAGTCGTCGGCGGCCTCGCCATCCTCCTGCACCGGCAGCAGGCCGGTGTTGACCCGGTCGGGGCTGCTGTCGAGCTTGATGCCGAGGGTGCCGATGGCGTCGATACCGAAGCCCACGGTTCCCGGTGTGTAGCCGGACTTGAAGTTGAGGATGAAGCCCTGGGCCCATTCCTCGGCCTTGGACTGCTTGTTCGGTCCGACGATGTCGGAGAAATCGCGGCTGAAGTAGTAGTTGCGCAGCTGCAGGGTGGCGGTGGCGTCCTCGATGAAACCGGATTCCGCGGCCAGCGCGCTGAGGGGGAGGGTGCTCAAAAGGAGGGGTAACGCACGGGACTTATCGATCATCGCAAGGCTCTTCTTCTTCTGGTTTTTGGGCGCAACCGTCCGCCGCCGGCTTTTTGCGAAGCCGGCGGGAGGCGGGTTGCGTCGGGGTTGCCGGTCCGTCGTGACCACGGACCGGGCGGATCAGGGCGGTGCTCTAGACGCCCAGATATCGGTGGGAAAGCTCGGGGGCAGCCGCCAGCTCCGCTGGCGTGCCCTGCCAGACCTGGCGGCCCTTCTCGATGATGTGATGGCGGTCCACTACGCGCGCCATCTCCTTGAGGTTCTTGTCGATCACCAGGATGGTCTCGCCCTCGGCCTTGAGGGTGGCCAGGCAGTTCCAGATGGTCTCGCGGATCACCGGCGCCAGGCCTTCGGTGGCTTCGTCGAGGATCAGCAACTGCGGGTTGGTCATCAGCGCGCGGCCCACCACCAGCATCTGCTGCTCGCCGCCGGAGAGGGTCTTCGACAATTGCTCCTGGCGTTCCTCCAGTCGCGGGAACAGCGCGTAGATGCGCTTGAGGTCCCACTTGCCGCCCTTGCTGGCGGTGGCCAGCAGGTTCTCCTTCACGCTCAGGGTGCCGAAGGCGCGGCGGCCTTCCGGCACCAGGCCGAGGCCGGCCTGGGCGATGCGGTAGGGCGTGGCGCCGCGCATCTCCCTGCCGTGGATGCGGATGTTCCCGGCGCTCGGCTTGAGCAGGCCCATGATGGATTTCACCGTGGTGGTCTTGCCCATGCCGTTGCGGCCGATCAGCGACACCACTTCGCCCTGTTCGATCTTCAGGTGCATGTCGAACAGCACCTGGCTCAGGCCGTAGCCGGCCTGCAATCCACTGACTTCAAGCATGTTCTTCCCCCAGGTAGGCGGCGCGGACCTGCGCGTTGCTGCGGACTTCTTCGACGGAGCCGGTGAGGATGGTCTGGCCGTAGACCAGCACGGTGATGCGGTCGGCCAGCGCGAACACCGCGTCCATGTCGTGTTCCACCAGCAGGATGGCGTAGCGCCCCTTGAGCGACATGAGCAGCTCGGTCATGCGTGCGGATTCCTCCGCCCCCATACCGGCCATGGGTTCGTCCAGCAGCAGCACCGAGGCTTCCTGGGCCAGTGCCAGGGCCAGTTCCAGCTGGCGGCGCTCGCCGTGGGACAGCTCGTTCACCCGGTCTTCGGCGCGCGGGCCGAGGCTGACCTGCTCCAGATAGCCGCGCGCCGGGTCCAGCAGGCTGCGGTCGCGGGACAGCGGCTTCCACATGCCGAAGCTCTTGCCTTCGCGGGCGGCGATGGCCACCGCGACGTTTTCCAGCAGGCTGAAGTCCGGGTAAAGCTGGCTGACCTGGAAGGACCGCGCCAGGCCCAGGCGTGGACGCTCGTGGGCCGGAACATCGGTGATGTCCCGGCCGGCGAAGAGGATCTGCCCCTTGTCCGGACGGATTTCCCCGGCGATCTGCGAGATCAGCGTCGACTTGCCCGCGCCGTTGGGGCCGATGATGGCGTGCAGCTCGCCAGCGGCCAGTTCCAGGTTGGCGCCATTGGTGGCCTTCACCGCGCCGAAAGCCTTCTCCAGGCCACGGATGGACAGTTGCGCGCTCATGGGTGCACCTCGCGGGTGGTGACGACGGGGGCGGGCCTGGTTGGGGACTTGCGCGGCCGACTGCCTGCCAGCAGCAGGCCGAGGATGCCCTGGCGGCCGAACAGCACGACCAGCAGGAGCAGCGGTCCGAAGATCAGCAGCCAGTGCTCGGTCCACAGGCTCAGCAGTTGCTCCAGGCCGAGGTAGACGGCAGCGCCCAGTACCGGGCCGAGCAGGGTGCCGACGCCACCGAGGATGACCATGGCCATCAGCTCGCCGGACTTCTGCCAGGACGCCATGTCGGGGCTGACGAACAGCGCGTAGTTGGCCCAGAGCAGACCGGCCAGACCGGCACCGAGGCCGGCGATGACGAAGGTGGTGAGGCGATAGCGCAGGGGTTTCAGCCCCAGGCTGACGGTGCGCCTTTCGCTCTGCTTGAGGCCGCGCAGGACGAAGCCGAAGCGCGAGCCCACCAGGCGCCGGCAGACCAGCAGCCAGGCCACCAGCAGGGCCACGCAGAGGTAATAGAACGCGTTGGCGTCGTTCAGATCGAGGCCCGGAACCGTGTTGCGCTCGTTCATCAGGATGCCGTCGTCGCCGCCATAGAGCGACAGCGAGCCGAGGATGAAATAGAGCATCTGGCTGAAGGCGAGGGTGATCATGATGAACTGCACGCCGCTGGTGCGCAGCGACAGGTAGCCCATCACCAGACCGAGCAGGGCGCAGCAAAGCAGGGCCAGCGGCCAGACCACCAGTGCGCTGTTGCTGCCCTCCCAGCCCCACAGCGGCATGCCCTGGGACGTATGGAAGGCGATGATGCCGACCACATAACCGCCCAGGCCGAAGAACGCGGCGTGGCCGAAGCTCACCATGGCGCCGTAGCCGATCAGCAGGTCCAGGCTGGCGGCGGCCATGCCGTAGATGGCCAGGCGGGTGAACAGGCTGACCAGGAAGGGTTCGTCGAGCAGCGCCGCCAGCAGCGGCATCAGCGCGAAGGTGGCCAGGCAGGCCAGGTCGATAATCAGTCGACGGGACATGGGATTCTCCTCAGGCACGGGCCGGCAGCAGGCCGCGCGGACGCACCAGCAGCACGAGGGCCATGACGATGTAGGCGCTGGCGGAAATCAGGCCGCCGCTCAGTGCGCCGCTGACGTCGGCGGGCAGCAGCTGGTCCAGCAGCGGTGGGATGTAGGCGCGGCCGAGGCTGTCGACCATGCCGATCAGCAGGGCACCGACCAGGGCGCCACGTACCGAACCGACGCCGCCGACGACGATGACCACGAAGGTGGTGATCAGCACCTTCTCGCCCATGCCGATCTCCACCGAGAGCAGCGGCGCCGCCATGAAACCGGCCAGGCCGCAGAGCACGCAGCCGAAGACGAACACCAGGGTGTAGAGGCGGCTGATGTTGACGCCAAGGGCACCGACCATCTCGTGGTCGTCGGCACCGGCACGGATCAGCATGCCCAGGCGGGTGTGGTTGATCAGCAGCCACATGCCGAGGGCCACCAGCAGGCCGGCGCCGATGAACAGCAGGCGGCTGACCGGGTACATCAGGCCGGGCAGCACTTCGACGAAGGCGTTGTACCAGTCCGGCGTGGGCATGGCCGGCGGGCTGCGGCCGAACAGCAGGGTGATGAGTTCGTTGGTGAAGAACACGACGGCCAGCGTCGCCAGCACCTGGTCGAGGTGATCGCGGTTGTAGAGGCGGCGGATGATCCCGGTCTCGATCACCAGACCATAGAGCGCGGCACCGGCCAGGGCGGCCAGGC
The DNA here is from genome assembly GCF_029873155.1 of Pseudomonas sp. BN515. Taxonomy (NCBI): domain Bacteria; kingdom Pseudomonadati; phylum Pseudomonadota; class Gammaproteobacteria; order Pseudomonadales; family Pseudomonadaceae; genus Pseudomonas; species Pseudomonas sp. BN515. The sequence goes on from NZ_SSOH01000018.1 coordinate 38,557, forward strand.
CACCGAGCCAGAAGGAGCCGCTGGCGATGGCGGTGTAGGCGGCACAGAACGCACCGACCATGTAGAAGGCGCCGTGGGCCAGGTTGATGACGCCCATGATGCCGAAGATCAGCGTCAGGCCGGAGGCGAGCAGGAACAGCAGGGCGCTGTACTGCAGGCCGTTGAGAAGTTGTTCGAGCAACAGCATGGCGAAGTCCTGCGGTGATGGCCCGCCGGGTTGGCCGGCGGGCTGGCGGTTCAGGTCGGGATCAGAGCGCGCACTGGGCCGCGTAGCTGTCCACCTGGGCCTTGGCGATGGTCTTCACCGGCACTTCAGTGAGCTTGCCGTCGGCGCCGGCCTGGACCTTGAGCAGGTGCCAGTCGATCACGGCGTGCTGGTTGCTGCCGAAGCGGAAATCGCCACGTACCGAGTCGAAACGGGCATTTCGCAGGGCGCTGCGGAAGGCTTCAGCGTTCTTGATGTCGCCGTTGGTGGCCTTGAGGGCGGAACCGATCAGGCGCGCGGTGTCGTAGCCCTGGGCGGCGTACATGGTGGGCGCGCGGTTGTACTTCTCGGTGAACGCCTTGACGAAGGCCTGGTTGGCCGGGTTGTCGGACTGCGGGTTCCAGCCGCTGACCACGTTGACGCCCTCGGCCACGTTGCCGGTGGCGGCGAGCATGCGTTCGTCCATGGAGAACACCGGCACCACCATCGGGATGCTCTTGGCCAGGCCCGAGCTGCCGTACTGCTTGGCGAAGTTGATGCCGCCGCCGCCCGGATGGAACTGGAACACCGCGTCCGGGTTCAGCGAGCGGATGCGCGCCAGCTCCACAGAGAAGTCCAGCTGGTTGAGCTTGGTGTAGATCTCGGTGACCTCGCCCTTGAAGGTGCGCTTGAACCCGGCCAGGGCGTCGCGGCCGGCCTGGTAGTTGGGGGCGAGGATGACCATTTTCTTGTAGCCCAGGTCGTTGGCGGCGACGCCGGCCATCTCGTGGGGGACGTCGTTCTGGTAGGAGGCGGCGAAGTAGTTCGGCTTGCACTGGGCGCCGGCGAGGTTGGAGGGCGCGGCGTTGGTGCTGATGTAGAAGCGGTCACCCTGGGTGGCGCCGTTGACCACGGCGGCGAGGACGTTGGAGAACATCACGCCGGTGTAGAGCGAGATGCCGTCGAGGCTCATGCGGTCGATGATCTGCTTGCCCTTGGCGGGCTGCAGGCCGTCGTCCTCGACCACCAGTTCCACCGGCACGCCACCGAGCTTGCCGCCTTCCTGGTCCATGGCCAGGCGGAAGGCGTCGCGGGCGTCTTCGCCCAGGTAGCCAGCGGGGGTGGAGAGGGTGGTGATGAAGCCGATGCGCACAGGGTCCTGTGCCAGAACGGGGAGGGAAGAGGCCAGCGCGGCCCCCAGCATCGCAAGGTTCAGGGTTTTTTTCATGGTTACCGCCTTGGTTGCGCAGTGCCGGCGTGACCCGGCCTGCATAGTTGTTGTTTGGGCAGTTGGTGAAGCGGGTGGAGCGTGTTTGTTGTGGTTATGGGCGGCGCCGGGATGGGCGTGGCGCTGGACTCTGTAGGATGGGTGGAGCGGAGCGATACCCATGCTGTCCGGTGTCCGGGCAATGAACCCGAGTACACCTGACGTTGCGAATTGATGGGTATCGCAAGCTCCACCCATCCTACGAAGAGCCCGTTCAGGTATTGCTCTCGGTGAACTTCTCGAAATACAGGTGGCCGTTGTCGATGCCGTTATCCGTGAGCCAGGTCTTCACCGACTCGACCATCGGCGGCGGGCCGCAGAGGTACATGTCGAAGGGGGCTTCGCGCAGGGCCGCTGCATCGAAATGCTCGGGGACGTAGCCGCGCTTGCCTTTCCAGTCCTGGCCTTCGTCGCTGATCACCGGCGTGAAGTTGAAGTTTGGGATGCGCTCGGCGTAGCCCTGGATGCGCTCCAGCTCGCAGAGGTCCGCCACCTGGCGCACGCCGTAGAACAGGTGCACCGGCTGGCCGCAGCCGCCGCGTTCGGCGATTTCGTCGAGCATGCCGAGGAAGGCCGAGAGGCCGGTGCCGCCGGCTACCAGCAGCAGCGGTTTCTCGATGTGGCGCATGTAAAAAGCACCCAGCGGGGCTTCGAAGCGGATTTCGTCACCCACCTTGCAGCGTTCGCGGATGTAGTTGCTCATCACCCCGTCCGGTAGCAGGCGGATGAGGAACTGCAGCTTGTTCTCCGCATTCGGCCGGTTGGCGAAGGAGTAGGAGCGATTCGAGTCCGTGCCCGGCACCTGCAGGCGGGCGTACTGCCCCGGCAGGAAGTCCAGCTGCTGGCCGTCGACACCGGCATCCAGGTGGAGGATGGCGGTGGTCGGCGAGACCTGCTCCACGAAGGTGACGATGCCGCGCTCCTGCACCGTCTTCGACGCGCCGCAGAGGGCGGAGTCGAAGTCGAAGTAGAAGGACGCATCGGACTGCACGCGGGTCTGGCAGGTGAGCATCTTGCGCTGCTCCAGGTCCTTGGCCGACAAGGCCTCCTCGTCCACGTAGTCCATGGCGTAGCGGCCGGACTCGCAGCGGCCCATGCAGGTGCCGCAGACGCCCTCGCGGCAGTCCAGCGGAATGTTGATGCCGTTGCGCAGGGCGGCATCGAGGAGGATCTCGTTGCCCTGCACGGGGAAGAACAGGGTTTTGCCATCGGCAAAACTGAAGGCGACCTTGTGGTTCATGGCGCGTACATCCGGGCAATCAGAGGTGGTAGAAATCGAGCACCGAGTTGATGGTGTCGTTGAGCAGGACCATGTGCTTGCGGGTGATCTTCCAGCTCTCACCCACGGGCTTGAGGTGGTAGGTCGCATGGCCGAAGAACTGCTCGCTCTGGCCCAGGCGGAAGTACAGGGTGTGCCAGTTGGCCTTCACTTCCAGTTGGCCGTCGTCACGCTCCTTGACGCGCACGTTGCTGATCTGGTGCAGGGTGCGCGGCATCGGGATGGTCGAGGCGGCCTTGCCGGTGCGGATGCGGAATACGCGGTCTTCAAGGCCCGAACGGTTGCTGTAGTAGATCAGCGACATGCCGCGCTTCGGGTCCCGGGTGTACTCGTGCTCGGAGTCCCACTGGGGCAGGTGGTATTCGCACTGCTCGTCGAACAGATCCAGGTAGGCGTCCCAGTCCTGGGCGTCGCACAGGGCGGATTTTGCGTAGAGGAATTGCTCGATCTGGTATTGCAGCTGCGGGTTCATGCCTGCACCTCCTGCAGTTTCAGGGCTTTCTGGTCCAGGCCCTGGAGCAGGAAGCGCTGCCAGTTGGCGTGCTGGTTCACGTACAGGCCTTCATGGGTGAATTCGGTGCCGGTCATCACCGGGGCGATGCCCAGGGTCTGGCTGTTCGACGTGGCACCGGTGACCCACTTGCCGTAGCCGCGGGAGATGTCGCTCCAGCGTTCCAGGCGGCCCTGGAAACCGCGCTGCTGTTCGCGGAACTCCACCAGGTCGTCGGGGGTGCCCATGCCGGAGACGTTGAAGAAGTCCTCGAACTGGCGGATGCGGCTTTCGCGGTCGGCGTCGGATTCGCCTTTCACGCCGATGCACTGGCTGATGATCTCGGTCTTGTTCCAGGCCAGCGGACGCACGATGCGCAGCTGCGAGCTGATCTGGTCCATGAAGAACAGGCTGGGGTAGATGTTCAGGTTGCGCAGGCGGTGCATCATCCACTCCGCCTTGCCCTGACCGTGCTCCTCCACCAGGCGCGGCATCACGGTGGCGTAACCGGGGCGCACGGTGGGGTTGGGCATGTCGCTGAACAGCACGCTGTGGCCGTTGTTGAAGGAGAACCAGCCGTCGTCGGTTTCGGCATCGCCAGCGCCGAGCTTGCTGTAGTCCAGGGTGCTGCCGGCGCTGCCCTTGCTGGCGTTGACCTGCTGGCGGTGCTGCACGGTGGCCACGTAGTTGTAGTGCACGGTGCTGACGTGATAACCGTCCAGGCCGTTCTCGTTCTGCAGCTTCCAGTTGCCGTCGAAGGTGTAGGTGGACTTGCCTGGCAGGACTTCCAGCTCACCGGTGGGCGACTGGGCGACCATCATGTCGAAGAACACCTTGGCGTCGCCGAGGAAGTCTTCGAGGCTGTCGGTGCCCGCGACATCGAGGCTGATGAAGACGAAGCCCTTGTAGCTCTCGATGCGTGCCTTCTTCAGGCCACGGGTGGCCTTGTCGAAACCTTCCGGGTACTCGCCGGGTGCCTTGACCTTCACCAGGCGGCCATCGCTCTTGTAGCACCAGGCGTGGAAGGGGCAGGTGAAGGTGGACTGGTTGCCCTTGCCGACGCGGGTGAGAGTGGCGCCGCGATGCTGGCAGGCGTTGATCAGCGCGTTCAGCTGGCCGTTGCCGTCACGGGTGATGATCATCGGCTGGCGGCCGGCGCGCAGGGTCATGAAGTCGTGGGCATTGGGGATCTCGCTCTCGTGGCAGGCGTAGATCCAGTTCTTCTCGAAGATCAGTTCCATCTCCAGGTCGAACAGTTCCGGCTCGGTGAACATGTCGCGGGCAATGCGGTACACGCCTTCGTCCGGACGGAAGTCCAGGCAGCCGCTGACGTACTCTCTCCACTGCGCAATGTTTTTATTCGAAGTATTCATGGGTGGCACCTTCCACATCGGGCGAAACAGTGGAGGTCATTAGAAGGAGCCACGGCCCGGCTGGTCTATCCGCTTGGTTGGCGAAGAAACGCCGAAAATTTTGACGGCTCACCGGGCGCTTGAAAGGCCCGGGTGACGGGGCTTTCAAAGGATTTCTGGCAGTCTGAATAAGCGGATAGCTTTCGCCAAAAAAGCGGATGGCCAACAGGTGCCGGAGAGGATTGAAATCTGCCTTCGCCATGGCGCCCGAGGCCGCAGTAACGGTCTGCGATGCGGGGTAACGCTTTTTCGCGCGGCTAGCAGAAGCGCACCTGGCGCGCTATCCGGAAAGTTGGTGAAGGCTGTCCGCTTGCTTCGGTGTCGGCGTCTTCGGTGCGGTGTCCGGTCAATGGCGGTAACACTGGTGATTACCAAAGGCCATCGGTTTGCTCTCGAGGTGAGGGCAGGCCCCTTTCGGGGAGCATTCGAAGCGTTTTTGCCACGCTGCGCCGTGGCGAGGCGGGTTGCTCCGTACTGGGGCGGCGAATCGCTCTGGAACAGGCCTGACGGGCCCTCCAGACAGAGGCGGGTATCCACGAATTTCGACAATGCTATCCTTTTGTTTCGAATCGCGACGGACCGCAGGGGCGTGGCACGGAGCTTGCCTTGTCCATGTTGACGCGCCGCAGAGCGCGCATCTCCAGAAGCCGTTTTGGGTGCCGCGTGATGAGTACGAAGAACCATCAATTCCGAGACATTTCCGCCGATCGCTACGACCTCGCCGGGGCTCGTTCCTGGATGTCGAACATCTGTGGCCCTCACCACCTGAAGGCTGCAAAGCCCGAGCGGATCCAGTTCCATCACAGCGGCAACGTGCTGCCCTCGATGTCGACGACGATGGGCTACGTCGAGTACGGCACCGACGTCACCATCGGCGTCGGCGACGAGATGAACCTCAATTGCTACAGCCTCAGCCTGCCGCTGGCCGGTGAGCAGGAGCTGGCCAAGTCCGGCCATCTGCTGCGTTCGGATCGCGACTGGGGGGTGATCGTGTCGCCCCACGAGTATCAGGAGCTCACCATCGCCGGTGACTGCCACAAGTTGCAGGTAGCCATTCCCCGTGCCGCCATGCAGCAGACCCTGGAGGACCTTCTGCAGCGCAGCGTGGACACACCGTTGAGCTTCCAGGCGGAGATGAACGCGGTGGAGGGCGCCGCGGCGTCCTGGTGGCGCATGGCGCGGCACCTGATCGACGAGCTGGAGCGCAGCCGTGACCTCTACGGCCAGCTGTTCTTCACCCGCGACCTGGAAAGCGCGCTGATCAAGGGGCTGATCCTGGCGCAGCCGAACAATTATTCGGAGGAATTGCGCGGACGGTTGGAGATCAAGCTGCCCCATTACCTGGTGCGGGCGCGGGACTTCATCCACGTCCATGCCCGCGAGGAAATCTGCCTGGAAGACATCGAGCGGGCCGCGGGCGTCTCGCGCTTCAAGCTGTTCGAGGGCTTCAAGCGATATTTCGGCCAATCGCCCATGGCTTACCTGAAGAAGCACCGCCTGACCGCCGTGCGCCAGGAGCTGCTGGAAGACCGCAGCGCCCGGAATATCTCGGTGATCGCCATGGGCTGGGGCTTCAACCATCTCGGCCGCTTCGCCAGCGAGTACCGCAAGCTGTTCGACGAAACCCCGAGCATGACCATCCAGCGCCTGGAGGAGCGGCGCGGGCGTTCTCTCTGAACCAGTGCCGCCTGTCGAGAAATGCGCGGGTGATTGTCGAGCGGGCCTGAATTAAGACGACTACCAGGGGCGAGTCCCTTATTTCCGTCTGGTTCAGGAGATTGCGACATGAAAATCGACAAACACCCCGTGGTTTCCCGCGAGGAATGGCTGCATGCCCGCGAGGAGCTGTTGCGCAAGGAAAAGGCCTTCACCCGTGAACGCGACCGGCTCAGCGCCGAGCGGCGGGCGCTGCCCTGGGTTCGAATCGAGCAGGTCTACGCCTTCGAGGGACCGGACGGTTGGGAAACCCTGGCCGACCTGTTCGACGGGCGCAGCACCCTGGTCGTCTACCACTTCATGTTCGGCCCCAACTGGAAGGAAGGTTGCCCCGGCTGCTCCTTCCTCGCCGACCACATCGACGGGCCCAACCAGCACCTCAAGCACCATGATGTGACGCTGCTCTGCGTGTCCCGTGCGCCCTTGCAGGAGTTCCAGGCCTTCCGCAAGCGCATGGGCTGGAAGTTCAAGTGGGTGTCGTCCCAGGGCAGCTCCTTCAACCAGGACTTCGGCGTGGCCGCCCGGCCCGAGGACATCGCCGCCGGCACCGCCCGCTACAACTACGGCACCAGCAAGGACCCGGGCGAGGACATGCCCGGCCTCAGCGTGTTCTATCGCAACGAGGCGGGGGAGATTTTCCACACCTATTCCACCTATGCCCGTGGCCTGGACCTGCTGGTGGGCGCCTACAACTTCCTCGACCTGCTGCCCAAGGGACGGGACGAGCAGGAGATCATGGACTGGATGACCTACCACGACCGCTATGAGGACGAGCCGGCCAAGGCGGTGCATAGCTGCTGCGCGGAATAACGCGCTCCAGTGTCTCGCCCGGCCTGTGGGAGCGAATTTATTCGCGAATGAATTCGCTCCCACAAGGAGCGGCTGATATCCCTGAGGAGGTGAGCAGCAGTGGCGTAGGGTGGATGTCGCTCTTTACATCCACCAGCGAGGTCCGGCTGGAACACGCATGGTGGATCGGTGAAGCGTGATCCACCCTACGAAGAGCTCCCGGATTGCACCGGGTTACGAGTGCCTCGATTGTAGGTTGGGTCGGGCGGCGTTCCGCGAGCGCAGCGAAACCCAACGCGGGGGCCATGAGGCCTGAGTGTTGGGCCGCGCTGCGCTTGGCGCCAACCTACGTCAAGGCCATGTGCTCCTTGGGGCTGGCCACCGGTTTGCTCGCCCGCAACACCAGCGCGCACAGTGCCGGCAGGAACAGCAGGGTCAACACCGTACCCACCAGCACGCCGCCGATCAGCACATAAGCCAGGGACGACCAGAACACCGAGAAGGTCAGCGGGATGAAGGCCAGGGCGGCAGCCAGGGCAGTGAGTAGTACCGGGCGGGCGCGGCGTACCGTGGCTTCGATGATGGCCTCGCGCAGGGGGCGGCCGTGGGCCAGTTCCTGGTCGATCTGGTCGGTGAAGATCAGCGTGTTGCGCATCAGGATGCCGCCGATGCCGATCAGCGCCAGGATGGCGTTGAAGCCGAAGGGCTGGTTGAACAGCAGCAGCGCCGGCATGGCGCCGATCAGGCCCAGGGGCGCCGTGGCGAAGACCATGAACATCCGGCTGAAGGAACGCACCTGGAACATGATCACCACCAGGGTCAGCAGGATCATCACCGGGAACAGCACGGCCAGGGCCTTGTTGGCCTTGGCGCTTTCTTCCACCGGGCCGCCGATGGTCACCTTGTAGCCGGCCGGCAGCTTGGCGATCAGCGGTTGCAGGTCGGCGTACACGGCTTTTTCCACATCCGGCGGCTGGGTGCCCTTGATGATGTCGGCGCGCACTTCGAAGGTCAGTTCGCGGTCGCGACGCTTGAGAATGGGCTCTTCCATCAGCGGCTGGAAACGGCCGACCTGTTCCAGCGGCACCGAGACGCCGGCGGCGTTGGTAATGGTCAGGCCCTCGATACCGCCGAGGTTTTCCCGCTGGGTGTTCTGCGCACGGACCGTCACGGCCACGGTGCGGGTGCCCTCGCGGACTTCGGTCACCGGGTTGCCGGTGAGCAGGGCGTTGAGCTGGCTTTTCACCTCATTGGGGGTGAAGCCGAGCAGGCGCAGGCGGTCCTGGTCCAGCACCAGGCGATAGGAGCTGCTGCGCTCGCCCCAGTCGACGAAGGTGTCGCGGGTCATGGCGTTGGCGGCGACCACGGCACGCACCTCTTCGCTGATCTGCCGCAGCTGGTCGAGGTTGGGACCGGACACACGGAACACCACCGGGAACGGCACCGGCGGGCCGAATACCAGTTGGGTGACGCGCACCCGTGCCGAGGGGAATTCGCCGGCGGCGATGCGCGCCTGCATGCGCGCCCTGAGGGCATCGCGGGCCTTGGAGTCGGCGGTCTGCACGATGATCTTGGCGAAGGCCGGGTCCGGCAGCTCGGGGTTCAGCGACAGGAAGAAGCGTGGCGCCCCACCGCCCACATAAGCGTTGACCAGCTTGGTCTGGGGTTCTTCCAGCAGGGCTTTTTCCACCTGGGCGACCACGGATTCGGTGGCCTTGAAGGCGCTACCCGGCGGCATGTAGACCTCAACCAGCAGTTCGGAACGGTCGGAGTTGGGGAAGAACTGCTTCTTCACGATGCCCATGCCCAGGCCGCTGGCGACGAACGCCGCCACCACCAGGGCAGTGACGGTCTTGCGGTGGTTTACGCACCAGGTGACCAGGGCGCGCAGGCGCTGGTAGAGACGGGTGGCGTAGAGCGCTTCATGGCCACCGGCGACGGGTTGGATCTTCGGCAGCAGCTTCACCCCCAGGTAGGGTGTGAAGAACACCGCCACCACCCAGGAGGCGAGCAGGGCGAAGCCGACGATCCAGAAGATGTTGCCGGCGTACTCGCCCGCGCCGGACTTGGCGAAGCCCACCGGCAGGAAACCGATGACGGTCACCAGGGTGCCGGTGAGCATGGGCGCGGCGGTGGAGGTCCAGGCGAAGGTGGCGGCCTGGATGCGGTCGAGGCCTTCCTCCAGCTTCACCACCATCATCTCGATGGCGATGATGGCGTCGTCCACCAGTAGGCCGAGGGAGAGGATCAGCGCGCCGAGGGTGATGCGGTCGAACTCGCGACCGGTCATCAGCATGATCACGAAGACGATCGACAGGGTCAGCGGCACGGCGGCGGCGACCACCAGGCCGACACGGAAGCCCAGGGCTAGCAGGCTGATCAGCATCACCACGCCGAGGGCGACGAAGAACTTGATCATGAACTCATTCACCGCGATGCGGATCTTCTCGGCCTGGTCGGAGACCTTGTCGAACGTCACGCCCAAGGGCAGTCCGGCGTGGATGCGGTCTTCCTCGGCCTGGAGGGACTTGTCCAGCTCCAGGCCGTTGAAGTGCTTGTCCATGATCACGCCGAGCATCAGTGCCGGCTCGCCCTGGTGACGGATGCGGTAGGTCGGCGGGTCCTCGTAGCCGCGCTTGACCGTGGCCACGTCGGCGATGCGCAGCAGCTTGCCGTTGGCATTGATCGGCACGTTCTCGATCAGCTTCAGGCTGTCGAAGGCGCCATCCAGGCGGATGTAGGCGCGTGGGCCGCTGGTTTCGACGAAGCCGGCCGGTGCCACGCCGTTCTGCTTGCCCAGGGCTTCGAAGATCTGTTCGGGTTTCAGGCCGAGGGTGGCCAGGCGCTGGTAGGAAAACTCGACGAAGATGCGCTGGGCCTGTTCGCCGAGGATGTTGACCTTCTTCACGCCGGGCAGGTTGAGCAGGCCCTGGCGCAGGTCCTCGGCCATCTGCACCAGTTGGCGGTGCGGCAGCTGTTGGGCCTCCAGCGCGTAGAGGGCGAAGTAGACGTCCGAGTATTCATCGTTGAAGAAGGGGCCGACGACGCCTTGCGGCAAGCGTTTGGCTTCGTCGGAGAGCTTCTTGCGGGTCTGGTAGAAGAGCTCCTGGATGTCGCCAGGGCGGGTGGAATCCAGGTACTGCAGCTTCATCGAGACGAAGCCCGGCTGGGCGATGGTTTCCACCCGGTCGTAGAAGTCCAGTTCCTGCAGGCGCTTCTCCAGGCGGTCCGCCACCTGTTCCTGCATCTCCCGCGCGGTGGCGCCCGGCCAGGCGGCGGTGATGGTCATGGTCTTGACCGTGAAGGACGGGTCTTCGGCACGGCCCAGCTTGTTGAAGGCGATGGCGCCGGCGACCAGGGTGGCGATGATCAGGAACAGGGTCACCGCCCGATTGCGTACCGCGAAGGCGGAAAGGTTGAAGCGGCTCATCTCAGTGCTCCAGGGCCAGCGACGGCGCCGGCAGTTCACGCACGCTGTCACCGGGGTTCAGCAGGTGGGCGCCAAGGGCGACGATGCGTTCACCCGGCTGCACGCCGCCTTCCAGAACCGCCTCTTCCTGTTCCAGGCGCACCACGCGAACAGTGCGCAGCTCTACCTTTCCGTCGGTCTTGATGACCCAGACGCCGGTGCCCTGACCTTTGTCATGCAGGGCACCCAGGGGGACGCGCACCAGTTGCTCGCGGGCCGTGCCGTCCAGGCGCAGGGTGATGGTGGAGCCGATGGCCAGGGCGCTGGAGTCGCCACCCAGGGTGTAGCGGGCGCGGAAGGTGCGGGTGGTGGTGTCCGCGGCAGCGGAGAGCTCGCGCAGGGTGGCCGGCACTGCGTCGGCCGAGGCGCCGTAGGGATAGGCTCGGGCCGGGTGGTTGGCCAGGGAACGCTGGGTTTCCGGGATATCGATCACCGCCTCGCGGGCGCCGTCATGGGCCAGGCTCGCGACGATCTGGCCTTCGGCGACCACCTGGCCGCGGTCCACGCGCACGTCGGTGATCACGCCGTCGACGTCGGCCTGGAGGGTGGAGTAGGTGCGGCGATTTTCCACCTGGGCGGCTTCCGACGTCGCGGCGGCCTGTTCGGCCTGGGCCACCCGCAAGCGGGTGTTAGCCTGATCGTAGATTTGGCGAGACACGGCGCCGGTACCGGACAGGCGGCGGTAGCGGGCTTCGTCGTCGCGGGCCTGGCGCAGTTCGGCCTCGGCGGCGGTCACGCGGTTGCGCGCGGCGCGCAGGGCCAGTTCGAAGTCGGTGTTGTCCAGCACCAGCAGCACGTCGCCACGCTTGACCCGGGTGCCCGGGTCCACCTTGCGGGCGATGACCTTGCCGCCGACGCGAAAGCCCAGGTCGCTGGCGGTACGTGCAGCCACCACGCCGGTGTAGAGCGCGTCCTGCTGGGAAGCCGCCTGCACGTCTGTTGCGAGTACCGCCCGTGGCTGGGGCGCGGTGACCGAGGTGTCGGCTTGGCTGTTGCAGCCGCTCAAGGCCACCAGGGCCGCGGGAATCAGGGCGAGAAGGGCAAGGTGCGGACGATTCATGGAGCGATCCTCGGGTAGGGCGGCGACGGGGCGGAGTACCGCAGGTCGAAAATATGATAGGCATAATCTAATTTTGTGTATATATGTCACTCGTCATTTAATTCGTCAGCCCAAGGGCGAAGCGACCAACGGAGATGCCTGCGATGAACCAAGAGCAACAAACCGTGCAACGCGATGCGGATTGCGGCGCCCCGTCTGCCGTCAGCAATGATGACTGGCAGGCCCTGGAATGGCAGCTGATGGCCCTTGTGCTGGAAGCTGAAGCAGAAGGAGTCCGGTCATGAGCCCGTCGCGTCTGCTGCTGGTCATCCTCATGGCGCTGACCGCCCTGGGCGAGATATCCACCCAACTGCTGATTCCCGCCCTCGGCAGGATCGAGCAGGGCCTGGGCGCGGTGCATGGCGCCAGCCTTGCCGCGCTGTCCGGTTTCGTCGCCGCCTTCGGTATCGGGCAACTGCTGATGGGGCCGCTGTCCGACCGCGTCGGCCGCCGGCCGGTACTGATCGGCGGTCTCGCCCTTTACCTGGCCGCCACCGCCTGGATGCTGCTGGCCGACAACATGACCGGCTTCATCCTCGGACGTGTCGCCCAGGGCTTCGGCGCCTGCGCCGCGCTGGTGCTGGCGCGAGCCATCGTTCGCGATGTGTGGAAGGCCCAGGCCGCGCCGGCCCTGGCGCTGACCGTGATCGGCATGCTCAGCGCCATCGCCCTGGCACCGATGGTGGGCGGCCTGTTGACCCAGTGGGGCGGCTGGCACGCCCCCGTCCTGGCTTCGCTGACCATCGGCAGCGTCGCGCTGTTGGCGGTGCTGGCCTTCTATCGCGAATCCAATCCCAGCCTCGACCCCAAGGCCGGGCATCCGGCGACCCTTGCGCGCGACTACTTCGACCTGCTCAAGCAGCGCTCCAGCCGCGCCCTGGCCCTGACCCTGGCGGGCACCTACGGGGCGATGTTCGCCGTAGTGGCTGGTTCATCGGCGGTCTATATCGGCTTGCTGGGGCTGAACTCGGCGCAATACGGCATGGCGTTCGGCGCCACCATCTCCGGGCTGATCGCCGGGGCGCTGTTCACCCAGCGCAAGATCATGCAGCTGGGGCCGCAGCGTATCGTCGGTATTGGCATCAGCCTCGTGGCTACCGGCGCCACCCTCACCGTGCTGGTGCATGCCACCCTCGGGCTGTCGGTGCTGGGCCTTTCCCTGCCGCAGGTGCTGGTGACACTGGGCGGCGGCATGCTGATCCCCGCGTCGGTGGCTGGCGTGGTCATGCCCAACGCCCACCGCGCGGGGCTGGCCGCCGGTCTGATGGGCTTTTCGCAGATGCTCGGCGCCACGTGCAGCGGCCTGCTGCTGGGTGCCCTGCAGGATGGCACCGCCTGGCCGATGATCGGTCTGCAGGGCGTATTCGCCCTGAGCGCGTTCAGCCTGTTCAATCTGATGACCCGCAAGGCCCGGAACGCTGCGGTTTCAGCGGCGGGGTAGGGGGCGGAAAGGCCTGAAAGGGCGACGCGAAGCGGATGCAGCCCCTAGGAGAGGGCAAATTGCACCTTCCCAAAGAAGGCCGCCGAAGCTTCGCGATCACTCGCGGATGGGGAAGGTGCCGCGACGGCCAGAGGCTCTTCTCTTTGGGGCCTTAATGGAAGTCTAGTTCGTGGGATCGCGTGACGAATGAAGTGCTGCCCGATCGGTCCCTTTCTCGATCGGGCAGGGCTGCAATCAGCTGTACAGCCAGCGCTGCAGTTCCTCCAGGTTGGCTGCCACGATCTGCTGGGCCGCGGCCTTGGCCTGCACCTTGTTCTGGTCGATCTGGTAGCGCTGCAGCACGTACTGCACCAAGGCGCCACGGGTATCCAGCACCAGACGGCCGTCCTGCATGCCGTAATCGACTTCGATCAGCGCCTTCTGCGCCGGCTTGAGGCGCGGGTCCGGCTCGATGATCACCTGTACCTGGGTGTTCCAGCCTTCATCCTGCTCACGGCCGAAGTCCGATTTGTCCAGCAACTCCGGCACGCCGCGCAGGCGGCTGAGGACGAAGTCACGGTAGGCACGGTTCTTTTCGCAATAGGCGCGCACGTGCCAGCGCATGCCGGTGTAGATCAGCGTGTGCGGGGCAATCAGGCGAATCTCCGGGGCAGGGTTGGCCAGGGAAACGTACTCGGTCTCCAGGCGCAGCCCCTCGCGGCAGGCGCGCAGCAGCGGGCGCAGCACTTCCGGGCGCACCGAGCGGTCCGGCACCTTGAGCACTTCGGTGTGGGCATAGGCCAGGGCCAGGCCTTCGATATGGGGGGCGCGCTCGTGGTTCTGGTTGAGCAGGTGGAGATAGGCATCGGCGCTGTCGTCGATGAACAGCGGGCGGAACTGCTTGCTGGGGACGTAGCCCTTCAGGTGCTTGTCATATGTCAGGTTCCTGGGCGCATGTTCACCAATGTAGGTGTTGATGTCCTTGGACGCCTGCTGGCGGCTGATGCCGAAGCTCTGCATCAGGTGATTGGTGGTCAAGCGCCCTTCCCACCAGGCCACGGTCTCGATCAGGCGGTAGCGCAGGGCCAGGTCCCAGCGCACGTGTTCGATCGACTGCTTGCGTTTCATGGCGTGCCTCCATCCGTGCCAAATGTTTACCTGTACACATCTACATTCTAGACCTGTCGTCTGACGCTACATATGTTTGCAGCGTCGGGCAAGACTGCCCATTCTGGAGTGGGGAATGAGTGCCATGGAACTGATCTGGGCCTTGCTCGGCGGTGCGATCCTGCTGATTGCGTTGCTGATGCTGGCCCTGTTCTGGCAGGAGCTGCGGGTGCGCTACTGGCAGGAGGCGCTGGCCGACATGGGGCGCCGGTTGCATGAGTTGCAGACTGCCAATGATGCCCTGCGCCGGGAGAACCGCCGGCTGCAGGAGGCTGGCCGGTACCTGGCCCGGCCGGCGGGGTCGGCGGACCAGGCGCTGCGCTGACCGGCGCGGGATGACCGTTGCGCAAGGCTCGACTGCCGGTGCGTACAGCGCACCCTGGCTGCATATCTGCGCACGAGACCGACTGTAGGGGGGGGCGCCGCGTGTTCACCAATTGCGGCGCAGGTCGAAACCATCGCGCAGCCAGCGCTGTATCAGGGCTCGGCAAAAGGCAGTGGCGTATCGGTGCCGCGTCTTACCTGGAACACGTTCAGCGTCATGGCTACCAGGGCGTAGTAACCGAATACGCCCACCAACTCCACCACTGCCGGCTCGCCAAAGGCCGCGATGGCTTCGGCGTAGAGGGCGTCGTCGATACGGCGGGTGGCGTAGAGCGAGTGGCCCAGGCGGTAGATGAGGCGTTCGTCTTCCTGCTCGAAGGCCGGCTCCAGCCCCTGGCGCAGGGCCTCGATCACCGCATCGCTGACGCCGGCCTGGCGGGCGATAGGCTCGTGGATCTGCCATTCCGCCTGGGATTGCCACCAGGATGCGGTGAACAGAATCGCCAGCTCGGTCAGGCGCAGCGGCAGACGCGTGCCATAGCGGCAAAAGGCACCCAGGCGCTGGGCGTGGTCGGCCAGCTCGGGGCTGTGGATCCAGGCCAGGAAGGGGCCGTCCAGATTGCCACGCGGGCCGCTGAGGATGGCCTTCAGCACGTCGCGCTGGGCGTCGCTCATCTGTCCTTCGTCGAGGGTGGTCAATCGCGATTCGATCTTCATCGGCGCGTCCTCAGATTCCAGCCAAGGCGCTGCCCAGGGCGGCGTCCAGCTTGTCCACCAGCTCATCCAGGTGGCTCTCTTCGAGGATGAAGGGCGGTGCCAGGAGGATGTGGTCACCGCGCCGGCCATCGAGGGTGCCGCCCATGGGGTAGCACATCAGGCCATGGGCCATGGCGGCCTTCTTCACTTTGGCGTGGAATTTCAGGGCGGGATCGAAGGGCTCCTTGCTGGCACGGTCCTGGACCAGTTCCAGACCACGGAACAGCCCGCGGCCACGTAAGTCGCCCACATGAGGATGGTCGCCGAAGCGTGCCTGCAACCGGGCATGCAGGGCATCACCCAGCTCGCGCACGCGTGGCAGCAGCTGGCGTTCCTCGATGCTCTTCTGCACGGCGAGGGAAGCGGCGCAGGCGGTGGCATGGCCGATGTAGGTATGGCCGTGCTGGAAGAAGCCCGAACCCCCGCGGATGGCGTCGACGATGCGGCCACTCACCAGGGTTGCGCCTATGGGCTGGTAGCCGGCGCCAAGGCCCTTGGCGACGGTGATCAGGTCGGCGCTGATACCTTCCTGTTCAGCGGCGAACAGGGTGCCGGTACGGCCCATGCCGCACATCACCTCGTCGAGGATCAGCAGCACGCCGTGGCGGTCGCACACCTCGCGGACCCGCTTGAAATAACCGGGCACCGCCGGCACCGCGCCGAGGGTGGCGCCCACCACCGGCTCGGCAATGAAGGCCATCACGTTATCCGCGCCGAGGTTGAGGATTTCCGCCTCCAGCTCGGCGGCCAGGCGCAGCCCCAGGGCTTCCGGGGATTCGTCGGCGCGTTGCTCGCGGTAGGCGTAGCAGGGGCTGACGTGACTCACGTCGATCAGCAGCGGCTGGAACTGCTGGCGGCGCCAGGCATTGCCCCCGGCTGCCAGGGCACCCAGGGTGTTGCCGTGATAGCTCTGGCGGCGGGCGATCACATGGCGGCGCTGGGGCTGGCCGATCTCCACGAAATACTGACGCGCCAGCTTGAGCGCGGCTTCCACGGCCTCGGAGCCGCCGGAGACGAAGTACACCGATTCCAGCCCTTGCGGGGCTCGTTCGATGAGGAAGTCGGCCAGCGCTTCCATGGGTTCGGAAGTAAAGAAGGAGGTGTGGGCATAGGCGAGCTTGCCGACCTGGTCACGGATCGCCTCGATCACGCTGGCGTCACTATGGCCGAGGCAGGACACCGCCGCGCCGCCGCTGGCGTCCAGGTAACGCTTGCCCTGGCTGTCGATCAGGTAGGGACCGTCGCCCTGGACGGCAGTCGGGTAGCTCTGGGTGAGGCTGCGGTGGAATACGTGGCTCATGGTGCCCTCCGGTGCATTTCGGCAAAGAATATATGCAAATTGTGGTTGTGCAATGAATATTTGCCAATATTTCGGAAGGCGTGATGTCGGGTATGCAAGCGATGAATAGCTTGAATATGTTGATTTATAAGGGTTTTAATTGAGTATAAGGATTTTTGTGTGGGCAGAAGATTGCGCAAATCAATATTGCATTTGTGGAAAATGCATGCTTATCTTGCTCGAAAGCATGATGGCCGTGCAGCACATCGCTGACACAGTGGCCTAGCAGCTAACAACAACAAACCAGCCGGGTGCCTTCCTCGGGCCCTTGCTGAAACCTGACTGCCAGAAACGCCTGAAGCCGCACCGGCCAGGGCCCGTTCGTCCACGTCCGAGAGGAAGCATGCACATGAAGCACCTGCTCAAAGCAGCCCTGGCTGCACTCGCCATCGCCGCAACCACCCACGCCAATGCCACCGACAAGGAGTTGCTGGTCGCCACCGACACTGCCTTCGTGCCCTTCGAGTTCAAGCAGGGCAACGAGTACGTGGGCTTCGACATCGATCTCTGGGCGGCCATCGCCAAGGAACTGGGCTGGAAGTACACACTCAAGCCCATGGACTTCAACGGCATCATCCCCGCGCTGCAGACCCGCAACGTGGACCTGGCGCTCGCCGGCATCACCATCAAGGAAGAGCGCAAGCAGGCCATCGACTTCTCCGACGGCTACTACGACAGCGGCTTCCTGCTGATGGTCCGCAGCGACAACGACAGCATCAAGGGCGAGGCGGATATTGTTGGCAAGACTGTCGCGGTGAAGAGCGGCACCTCCGCCGCCGACTATGCCAAGGCCAACCTCAAGGCCAGCGACCTGCGCCAGTTCCCCAACATCGACAACGCCTACCTGGAACTGCGCACCGGCCGCGTCGACGCCGCCATGCACGACACGCCGAACGTCCTCTACTACATCAAGACCGCCGGCGAAGGTCAGGTCAAAGCCGTTGGCCAGCAGATGATGGCGCAGCAGTACGGCATCGGCTTCCCCAAGGGCAGCGAGCTGCGTGAGCCGGTCAACGGCGCGCTGAAGACGCTCCGTGAGAACGGCACCTACGCCGAGATCTACCGCAAGTGGTTCGGCACCGATCCGCAATAAGCCCACCCCGACTGAATCAGGAGCAGAGCCATGTCTTTCCAATGGGATGCCATCTGGAGCGCGCTGCCCGTGTTGCTGGAGGGTGCCCGGCTCACCCTCTGGATTTCCATCCTCGGGCTTCTGGGCGGGGTGGTCATCGGCCTGGTCGCGGGCTTTGCCCGCGCCTATGGCGGATTCCTCAGCAATCGGGTAGCGCTGGTGTTCATCGAGCTGATCCGCGGCACCCCGATCATGGTGCAGGTGATGTTCATCTATTTCGCCTTGCCACTGATGGTGCCTGTGCGCATCGATCCGTTCAGCGCGGCGGTGGTCACCATCATGATCAACTCCGGCGCTTACATCGCCGAGATCACCCGTGGTGCGGTGCTGTCGATCAACCGTGGTTTCCGGGAAGCGGGCCTGGCCCTAGGCCTTTCAGGGCGTGACACCCTGCGCTATGTGATCGCGCCGCTGGCCTTCCGGCGGATGATTCCGGCCCTGGGCAACCAGTGGATCGTCAGCATCAAGGACACTTCGTTGTTCATCGTCATCGGTGTCGCCGAACTGACCCGGCAGGGACAGGAAGTGATCGCCGGCAACTTCCGCGCGATGGAAATCTGGACAGCGGTGGCGGTGATCTACCTCATCATCACCCTGGCCCTGAGCTACACCCTGCGCCGCATCGAAGGGAAACTGAAAATTCTATGATCGAGTTCAAGGGCGTTTCCAAGCACTTCGGCAGCACCCAGGTGCTCCACGACATCAACCTGAACATCGGCAGCGGCGAAGTGGTGGTCATCATCGGGCCGTCCGGCTCGGGCAAGTCCACGTTGCTGCGTTGCATCAACAAGCTGGAAGTCATCAGCGGCGGACAGCTCTACGTCGATGGCTTCGAGGTCAACGACCCCAAGGTGGAAGAGCGTCTGATCCGCCAGGAGGCGGGCATGGTGTTCCAGCAGTTCCACCTGTTCCCGCAGATGACCGCGCTGGAGAACGTGGCCTTCGGTCCCATCCGCGTGCGTGGTGCGAAGAAGGCCGACGCCGAGGCGCTGGCCCACGAACTGTTGGCCAAGGTGGGGCTGGCCGAGCGCGCCGGGCACTACCCATCGGAGCTTTCCGGCGGCCAGCAGCAGCGCGTGGCCATCGCCCGTGCCCTGGCGGTGAAGCCCAAGCTGATGCTGTTCGACGAGCCCACGTCGGCGCTGGACCCGGAGCTGCGCCACGAGGTGCTGGGGGTGATGAAGGACCTGGCGGAAGAGGGCATGACCATGGTCATCGTCACCCATGAAGTGGACTTCGCCCGCAAGGTAGCCAGCCGCCTGATCTTCATCGACAAGGGCCGCATTGCCGAGGACGGCGACCCTGCCGCCCTCATCAGCAACCCGCCGAGCCCGCGCCTGCGCGAATTCCTCCAGCACGTTTCCTGAACAGGTAGAGACCCATGGCATTCACTCATCTCCAGCTCGGCGGCAGCGCCTTTGAGATCGGCCGCGGCCTGGGCCTGTTCGGTCGCGAAGCAGTACATCGGCACCTGCGACCGCTGGCGTTGTGGCAGAACCTGGCGAAGCTGGCCGGCCGCGACGCGGCGCGCAGCATGCGTGCCGCCGTGGAGCAGCGCTTCCCGCGCTATTGGCAGGAACTCGAAGGCCTGGCGGCCGGCCTGGAACTGCCGGTGGAGGAGGTCTTCCTGTGGAACTGCCGTGGCGACTTCGTTCAGCGGCAGAGCGTCGACGGCTGCACCACGGTGCTCGGCCCCACCGCAGGCGGCACGCTGATCGCCCACAACGAGGACGGCTTCCCGCAACTGCGCGGACACTGCGGCCTGGTCAGCGTCTCCCCAGACCAGGGCCTCGCGTTCACCTCCTTCGTCTATCCCGGTTCGATTCCCGGTCACACCTTTGCGGTGAACGAGAAGGGCCTGGTGGTGACGGTGAACAACATCCGGCCACGCGCCATTCCCGTCGGCCTTCCCCGGCAGGTGCTGGGTCGTGCCAGCCTGGATGCGGCGAGCATCGACGAGGCTGTGGATATCCTTGCAAGCGAAGGCCGCGCCGGCGCCTTCCACCATGCCCTGGGGCAGATGGGCAGCGCCCGGTTGGTGAGCTTCGAGGGCACCTCGGAAGGTGCATCCGTGGTCGAGGTGAGACGCCCGTTTGGCCATTCCAACCACCTGATTCACCCGAAGCTTGGCAGTGTGGATCAGCGCATCACCGGCAGCTCAGGCAAGCGCCAGACCTGCGTGGACGGACTGGTCGCGGGTCTTGGCGAGCGGTTGGACAGTGCACAGGCGCTGGCCATTCTGCGCGACACCTCGGGTGGTGAATTGCCGGTCTACCGTTGTGCGGCCGATGACCCGGATGACGAAAACACCCTGGCCACCGCGCTGTTCCTGATCGGAGCGGAAGCAGTGGACTGGGCGGTGTACACGGAGGCCGATACCCGCGCACCGACGCTGAGTGGGCGGGTGGAGGCCTGATCTGAATCCGGCCGTCGCGGCCGGATTCAAGGCCCGCTAGTATGGGCGCCTGCCACCGGGGCGCGTCCCGGGAAACCTTCAGATGGATGCTGTCATGGCGAATCCCCCAGATACCCTCGCGGGCCTGAAACTGTTGCTCGAAGCCATCGAGCGGCGCGAAGCCGACATTTCCCTCGGCAGCAGCTCGCGTCGCGTGCTCACCGCGCTGATCGAAGCGCCGCAGCGCGCGGCGGTGTCATCCATCAGCGAACTGGCCGAGCAATTGGGGGTGAATCCTTCGACCTTCTCGCGTCTGGCACAGAAGCTCGGCTACGGAGGGTTCAGCAAGTTCCAGGATGTGTTCCGTCGCGAGGTCACCGAAGGGCGCACCTTCTACAGCGACCAGGCTTCACGCCTGCTGGTGCCGAGCAATGGCAGCAATGACAGCATCGGCCAGCTCACCCGCCTGGGGCGCCAGGAAAGCGCCAACATGGCGAGCATGATCGAGCAGGTGGATTGCGCCGATTTCGATGCCACCGTGGAGTTGCTCACCAGCGCACGCCGTGTGCGTATCCACGGCATGCGCCAGTTCACCTCGCTGGCACTGTTCATGTCCTATGCCCTGGGCATGCTCCGCCCGGATGTGGGCGCGCTGGATGCGGCCCGCCAGGGTGTTGCCGATGCCCTGGCGCAGTTGGATGAAGGTGATGTGCTGGTGGTGGCGAGCTGCTTCCCCTATACCCCCAGCGTGCTGGCCACGGCAGAAGTGGCGGCCAAGCACGGCATCAAGGTCATCGCCCTGACCGACTCCAGCAGCTCGCCGCTGGCCAGGATTGCCCGCTACAGCTTCTACGTTCCCAACCAGAGCCTGTTCTTCAGCAACAGCATGTGCGCGTTCATGCTGCTGGCAGAAGGCATCCTCAGCGCCGTGGCCAGCCGCCTGGGCGAAGCCTCGGTGGCGGCATTGAAGCATCGCGAAGCGTTGATTGCGGAGCTCAATGCTTCGCTCTGAGCCGTCTAGCTGACTGCGTGGGCTGAAGCCCACCCTTGGTGGTGAGATGCAGACCTTCGGCCTGCTTGGCGAATGAATTCGCCCCTACAGAGATGGCGGCGGAATTACCTCCGTGCGGAGCTCAACCGCCGGTGCGCGCGGCGCACCCTACCTGCATAGCTCCAGCTGAGAGCCTTATGTGGGAGCGACTTCAGTCGCGATGCGAGGCCAGCCTTATGGCTGGCCTGCCGCCGACAGTCGCTGGCTGCCGCCACTCACCACCGTCGGCTTGAGCGCCCGCGCCACTTCGCCCTGGATCTTGTAGGCCGGGGCTTCCACCGCGTTGTAGTCGCGGGTGTAGCGCTTGGCGAAGTCCGCCACGCCCCATTCCAGGTACTGCTTCACGTGATGCAGCTCGTGGGCCCAGAGGGCGACGTTGTTCTGCGCGTCGTCTTCACTGCGGAAGACGATCACGTCCACCAGGGTCACGGCTTCCACGTCGGGGTTCTGCATCAGGGTATTGGCGGCATTCGCTTGCTGGTCGACGCCCACCTTGTAGCGCGCCGTGTCCAGTACCTGCAGGTCGTAGTACGGCTCCAGTTGCGCGCGGATATGCAGCGGAATGGGATGCAGCAGGGTATCGGGCATGTTGTTGCGCGACTCCACGATCCACTGTTGCAGGCTGGTGGCGGCCATCTGGTTGACGCCCTCCAGCAGTGGCGCCATGTCTCCCGGGCTGCCCGGCGCGCAGAAGCAGGTCACCACGCAGACCTCCGATTGCCCGGCGGGGCAGGCGAGGGCGGCGGTGGAAGCGAAGGACAGGGCGAGGATGGTGTGGCGAAGGAGCGTACGAGGGGATACAGCGAACAAGGGGCCTCCCGGAGGCGCGGACTGCGCGCGCCATTATGGACAGCGACGGCGGGGATTGGTTGCGCAATCCCCCGCCGGCCGTCGGCCGGGAGCCGGCTCAGTCTTCGTCGTTCAGGTAGCTGACCTTGCGCAGGTCAGGCAGCAGCAGGCAGACCACCAGGGCCACGCCGCACATGATCGACACGTAGATATAGAAGTACTCCTCCACGCCCAGGCTCTTCAGGCCTAGTGCCACGTACTCCGCCGAGCCGCCGAAGATGGCGTTGCCCACTGCGTAGGACAGGCCGACGCCGAGGGCGCGGATTTCCGGCGGGAACATCTCCGCCTTGATCAGCCCGCTGATGGAGGTGTACAGGCTGACGATGGCCAGCGCGAGGATGATCAACCCGAAGGCGGCAAAGGGGCTGCTGACGGTCTTCAGCGCGGACAGGATCGGCCAGGTGCAGAGCATGCCCAGGGCGCCGAACCAGAGCATCGAAGTCTTGCGTCCGATGCGGTCGGACATGGAGCCGAACAACGGTTGCAGGCACATGTAGACGAACAGGGCGAAGGTCATCACGCCGCTGGCGGTCTTGGCGTCCATGCCGGCGGTGTTGACCAGGTATTTCTGCATATAGGTGGTGAAGGTGTAGAAGATCAGCGAGCCGCCAGCGGTGAAGCCCAGCACGGTGAAGAAGGCGCGCTTGTGGTGGGCGAAGAGTTCGCCGAGCGTGCCGGATTCCTTGCGTTTGAGGTTCTCCGCCTTGGCCGTTTCACTCAGTGAACGGCGCAGGTAGAAGGCGATGACGGCCGTCGCCGCACCGACGACGAACGGAACCCGCCAGCCCCAGTCGCGCAGCTGGTCGTTGCTCAGCAGCTGCTGCAGGACAACCACCACCAGCACCGCCAGCAGCTGGCCGCCGATGAGCGTCACGTACTGGAAGGAGGCGAAGAAGCCGCGCTGGCCCTTGAGCGCCACCTCGCTCATATAGGTGGCGCTGGTGCCGTACTCACCGCCCACCGACAAGCCCTGGAACAGCCTCGCCAGCAACAGCAGGGCCGGCGCCAGTACGCCAATGGTTTCGTAGGTGGGCATTGCCGCGATGGCCAGCGAGCCGCCGCACATCATCAGCACCGAAATCATCATCGCGGTCTTGCGCCCCTTCTTGTCGGCGATGCGGCCGAACATCCAGCCGCCAATGGGGCGCATCAGGAAACCGGCGGCGAATACACCGGCGGTGTTGAGCAGTTGCACCGTGGGGTTGTCGGAGGGGAAGAAGGCGTGGGCGAAATAGATGGCGGTGAAGGCGTAGACGTAGAAGTCGAACCACTCCACCAGGTTGCCGGACGAGGCGCCGACGATGGCCAGGATGCGCGTGCGGCGTTCCTCGGTCGAATACTGGGGAATGGAGGCGGATACGTTCATGGAACCTCCCTTGTGGTGCAGCGAGCGATTTCCGAGGGGCCGTGTGGACTGGAGGCCTTAGACATAATTGGAAACATTATAGTCGGCAAGGTTCCCGGGATTTCGCCTGGCGCTATCGTCCAGTGCGCCGCGCAAGCACGATCAAATGACGTCGCGGCGGGCTGGGCACACTGCCCCGCGTCTCGAAGGCGTGAACATGCAAGACCCATCGGAAAGGCCCTGTGGTTGATCGAAACGGATATCGATGGCCGTTTCGACCTGCAGGCCGCCGACGCGCCGGAGTTCGAGCGCTACAGCGCCGATTTCGACCCCATGGCCGGGATCGGCTGGGTGGATATCCGGGTGCCGCTGAAGGACTGAAAAAGGAGAGACTGCCGACGGCCTGCCGGCCTAAACTGGGCGGCATTTTCGTCAGGCCCATTGCCCATCTATGCCGAATACGCAGGTATCAAGTCGTTGCCGAGCGTTGTGGATCGCCGCGTTGCTGTTTACCAGCGCGTGGCTGCCGTTCGGTCATGCCAGTCAGCCGGCGGAGTACCGCATCGGAGTGGAGCAGGTGGACTACTACCCGATCTTCTCCGCCGCGCCGCCGGACTACCAGTACCGTGGCTACGCCCGTGACCTGCTGGACCTGTTTGCCGAGCGGGAGAATCTGCACTTCACCTATGTGGTGCTGCCCGTGCGGCGTCTGTCCCATGCTTACTGGTCGGGCCAGCTCGACCTGGTCTTCCCCGACAACCCGCGCTGGGCGGAGTCACAGAAGCCGGGCGGCATCACTTATTCACAACCGGTGCTGCAATTCCAGGACGTCATGCTGGTGCTGCCGGAACGCAAGGGAAAGCCGCGCGAGACGTTTCGCCGGTTGGGGTTCGTTCGCGGCTTCACGCCGTGGAAATTCCAGGACGACATCGCCGCCGGACGGGTGACCATCAAGGAAGCGCCCAACCCCGAAGGCCTGATCCACATGGCCCTGGCCGGCTACATCGATGCCGCCAACATGGCGCGGCAGGTGGCGCATTTCCACCTCAAGAACCTGGGACACGAGCAGGGCCTGGTGGTGGAGCCCAAACTGCTGCCCATCAGCGACAGTTACTACCACCTCTCCAGCATCCGCCACCCGGAGCTGATTCAGCGCTTCAACGCCTTCCTGCAACGGGATCAGGCAGCGGTGCAGGCCATGAAGGCCAAGTACGAGCTTTGAGGCACGGCATAGCCGGGTGATCGGTTCAGGTCACCCCGAACACCTCCATCAATTCCTCGAGAAAAGTGCTCACCAGTTCGCTCTGGCGGGTGGAGCGCCGTACCGCCGCGTGGAACTGCACTTCATAGCTCAGTTGCTGGGGGTTGAGCGCGCGAACCTGGTCCAGCTCAACGTGCCGCGCCGCGTAGTGTTGCGGCAGGAAGCCGAGGTGCTGGCCGGAGAGAATCAGCAGGGCGGCGCCGTCCATGCTGTCGGTGAGGGCGGTGAGGTGGTCGATGGCGGCGGGCGCCGGCATCTCCGGCAGCGGATGACTGGGCCAGACCCACTCGTGCCCGGCCACCTCCGTGCTGTCCAGCGCTCCGGCCTTCGCGTAGAGCGGGTGCGAGGCGCTGCAATAGGCCAACTGGGTTTCGTTGAAGAGGGCAAAGTAGTCGAGGCTGTCGAGCCTTCGCCAGAAATAGCCGATGGCGAGATCCAGGTGGCCGTTCACCAGCTTCTCTTCGAGGAAGGACGACGACAGCTCGGTGAACTGGAAGTACAGGCCCTGATTACGGGCGCGCAGGCGGGCGATGGCCTGGGCGATCTTCTTGTTGGCCGTCGGGTCGATCTGCCCCAGCAGGCCGATGTTCAGGGTGCCGCTGAGGGTGCGGTTGATGTGCTGCACTTCCAGGCGGAAGCCTTCGGCGGCGGCCAGCAGGCGGCGCGCCGCCTCGACGAACTGGCTGCCCTTGGGCGTCAGCGCGAATCCCGCCCGGCCGCGCTGGCAGAGGCGAAAGCCCAGGCGCGTTTCCAGTGAGGCCAGTTGCGCGCTGATGGTGGGCTGCGAGGTGTTCAGCGCGGTCTGCGCCGCCGAAATGCCGCCCGCCTCGACGACGGCGAGAAAGACCCGGATCAAGCGGATATCCAGTTCGGACACGTTGCCCAGCATGGGACCTCCAGAAGTGCATTACATAGATGTTGATCTATGTGAACAGTTGGGCCTGGCTATTTTACGAGCCCGGTCGGGCGCCTAGATTGCCACCTCAGCGATAGCTCGATGCCCGCCGGATGCGGGGAAGAGCCCAGTCGCGGGCGCGCCATCATAGGGCGCCCCGGGTAACGTTCGCCACAGGGCTCGGGCCGCGTTACCTCACCCAACATAGATGAACCCGATGTGTGGCCGGGGCCGTGCGTGGCCGCTGACAGCATCATCACAAGAACAACAGTTCGCTCGACCAAGAGCGAAGGAGCATCCCATGTCAGGGTCCACCCAGCCCGTGCACGCAGCCGAAGCCGGCGGCGGCCTGGCCATCGAAGGCCACTCGATCGACTACATCCCCGAATCGGAGCGCCATGCCCGGCTCGGCAGCCAGGGGCCGTTCTGGTTCCTCGGCAACTTCCACTTCTTCACCATCTCCATCGGCTTCGTCGGCCCCGCCCTCGGCCTGTCCGCCCTGTGGACAACCCTGGCCGGCGCACTGGGCATCATGTTCGGCACCCTGTTCATGGCCTTCCATGGTTCCCAGGGGCCGGAGATGGGCTTGCCGCAGATGATCCAGTCCCGCGCGCAGTTCGGTTATCGCGGTGTGGTGCTGGCGCTGTTGGCGACTCTGTTCGTGTTCGTCGGCTTCAACGTGGTCAACGTCACCCTCATCATCGATGGCCTGAACAAGGTCTTCGGGCTCGAACCGATTCCCGTGGCCTGTGGGGTGATCGCCGTTGGCGCGCTGTTGTCGATCTACGGCCATGACCTGATGCACAAGGCGTTCAAGTGGGCGCTGATGCTGACCCTGCCGCTCTATGCGCTGGTGACTGTCGCCCTGATGTTCGGCGCCGGGCAGACCGAGGCCGCCGAGCCGGCCAGCCTCGGTTTCAGCTGGGTCGCCTTCGCCACGCAATTCGCCATCGCCGCCAGCTACAACATCTCCTATGCGCCCTATGTCTCCGACTACTCGCGCTACCTGCCGAAGAACACCAGTCGCGCGAAGTTGATTACCGCCATCTTCCTCGGTGCTTCGCTTTCCGGCGGCTGGATGATCGGTCTCGGTGCCTGGCTGGCCCAGCTGCTCCAAGCCTCCGATGCGCTGGTGGCGCTGGACCGCGTGGGCAGCGCCCTCCTGCCGGGGCTGGGCAATGTGCTGGTGCTGGTCTCGGTGCTCGGCTTCCTGCCGGTGATCGCCCTCAACACCTACAGCGCCATGCTGACCCTGCTCACCGGGATCGACTCCGTTCGCCGCATCAACCCCACGCCGCGCGCACGGGTGCTGTCCATCCTCGTCATCACTTTGGTGCTGCTGGCCTGCGTGCTGTCCATTCGCGGCAACGGCATTGCCATCCTCAATACCTTCCTGGTGCTGATGCTCTACTTCCTGGTGCCCTGGACCGCCGTGAACCTGGTGGACTATTTCTTCGTGCGCAAGGGCCGCTACGCCATTCCGCACTTCTTCACGCCCAAGGGCATGTACGGCGCCTGGCAACTGCGCGGCATCGTCTCCTACCTGGTGGGCTTCGCCTGCATGGTCCCGTTCTTCTTCATCTTCGATGCAGCGGCGGGCGAGGAAGTCTTCGTCGGCCCCATGGCGCGCCTGCTGGACGGTGTGGATATCGCCTGGCTGGTGGGGCTGGTGGTTTCCGGGCTGACCTACTTCATCCTCAGCCGCTCGCTCGACCTGGACGCCGAGCGCCGCACCATCGACGCCATCAGCGAGCGCGACATCCTCGCCGTGGCCCGACCTGGCTCAAGCCAGGCGTCGTGAACCTGACAACAGGGAGTACCCACCCGTGAACGCACCTCGAACCATCGCCGTGGCCTGCTGCCAGTTGGCACCGAAGATCGGCGACCTCGCCCACAACCGCCGTATCACCGAGCGGGCCATCCGCGCGGCGGCGCTGCAAGGAGCGCGAGTCGTGGTGCTGCCGGAGCTGGTACAGAGCGGCTATGTCTTCCACGACCTCGGTGAAGCGCTGGCGCTTTCCGAGGCGGCGGACGGGCCGACCCTGCAGCTGTGGCAGGCGCTGGCTGGCGAGCTGGATATCGTCATCGTCGGTGGCTTCTGCGAGCGTCTGGAGGGTGAGCGAGTCGCCAACAGCGCCGCACTGGTGGATGCCACGGG
This sequence comes from Pseudomonas sp. BN515, assembly GCF_029873155.1. Lineage (NCBI taxonomy): Bacteria > Pseudomonadati > Pseudomonadota > Gammaproteobacteria > Pseudomonadales > Pseudomonadaceae > Pseudomonas > Pseudomonas sp. BN515. The sequence continues at coordinate 66,354 of NZ_SSOH01000018.1, forward strand.
CGTGCGCGCGATCTACCGCAAGGCCCACCTGTGGGACGCCGAGAACGCCATCTTCACCGCCGGCAACGAGCAGCCGCCGGTGGTGGAAACCGCCTTCGGGCGTATCGGTGTGATGGTCTGCTACGACCTGGAATTCCCGGAATGGGTGCGCCTGCCGGCCCTGGCTGGTGCTGACCTGCTGTGCGCTCCGGTCAACTGGCCGGACGGTCCGCGCCCCGCCATCGAGCGTCCGGCGGAGGTGGTGCGCGTGCAGGCCAACGCGGCGGTCAATCGGCTGTTCATCGCCGCCTGCGACCGCCACGGCAGTGAGCGCGGGGTGAACTGGGTGCAGGGCTCGATCATCGTCGACCCGGATGGCTACCCCTTGGCCGGGCCGGCGGAGGAGGGTGGGGAGCAGATCCTGATCGCCACCCTGAAGCTGGACGAAGCCCGCAACAAACGCATCAGCCAGCACAACCACCTGCACGATGACCGGCGCCCGGAGCTGTACCGAGCCGGCGGGTTGCTGTAGGCAAAGCGAACGGGCCCTCCCGTTCATCGGGTCCACTGAAAAAGCCCCGCAGTGCGGGGCTTTTTCTTGTGCGGGGGAAACCTACTGGTCCTGAGCCACGCTGGACACGACAGCCTGGATTGGGCCCTCCTGCTCTCTGATGCAGAACAGCACCATGTGGAAATCGCTGCCCCATTCAGATTCGCAGCGGCTGCGAACCGGTCCGTTGTAGCCGGTAATCGCCTCGGCGGACCGGCGCTGTTCCTCCACGCAGTAGGCGCGCATGGCATCGCCACTCCATTTGTTCTGGCAGTGCGCTTGAATGGCCGATTCATCGGCCTGGGCAGTGGATAAGTAGCCGGCCACGATGGTCAGGGCTGCGGCGATCAGACACTTGTTATTGGACATGGAAACGCTCTCTTCCTTCGAAATGTCGGCCCTCCCTGGCCCGCGGATTACAGAATGCAGTGACGTGAAGCCGTGCGAGGCAACGACTGACCGAACCCGCCGACACAGCAGGGGAGCAGTCTAGTACAGCGCCGCGTTCTTCCCAGGTTCATCGGCCATGGCCCGACACCCGGTACAGGGCTCAGCGTGGAAACGCGCGCATTCTTCCACGCAAGAAACCAGGTTTCACCGAATCTGGATCAATGCTTTTGATGCGGCACCGCTCGCCGCGACGAACGGGAATCGCAGCGTCTGGCACGTTTGGAGAAATGTCTGGTGGGCGCTGGAACTCGTTTCACCGGCCGCACTCTGAGGGGGAACGCCAACACCAAGGAGTCACCATGCGTGTCCGCAACACCGCTGCCGCCCTCGTACTGATCGCCGTTCCCTTTGCGTCCGCCGTGGCCAAGCACGACCACGACGATCACGACGACCTGCTGCGCAACCTCATCTCCACCGGCGCAACCACTGCTTCCAGCTACATCACCAGCGGCGGCGACGACAAACTCGTCGGCCCGGTGAAGGATGACGCCAGCAGCTTCATCGCCAGCGATGGCGCCATTCGCGGCCCGTACCTCGAAGCGGAACTGCAGCGGCTGCGCCAGCAGAACCCCGAACTGCAAGGCAGCAGCGACCTGGAACTGGCCAGCGCGATCCTGGCTGCCGAACCCCGCTGACCCTCCCCGACGCCCAGGGCCCCGCGCCCTGGGTTTCTCCAGGCTTGAACGAGCCTTACTCCGGTAAACCGGCGCAAGCGTGCCGGACGTGCCGCCATCTCATCTGATCTCCCGACGAAGCTGCTGAAAACACGCGGAAAGTGCCTCCCGCCAGGGTTCGCGGTGGGCATTTTGATAGCACTGCTCTATGGGTAATCGAGTCGTGATTGAGCAGTACCGTGGCGTTTTTGAGTAATAGGAATTGCACCCGCACGACATAAAGTGACGCGCCGTCCGGCCGCTGCAAGCGTCTGGAATGCGGTTCTTTGGCCACTGAAGGAGATCGCCCTTTTCGTAGATGCCCGCCCCAATCCCCCAATTTCAGAAATAAGAGAACAAGACGAAATGAACACCGTGGGATCCGATGGTTCGAGTGGAAATCTGGCGCAGGGATTCAAGCCGCGCCACGTAACAATGTTGTCCATTGCGGGCATCATCGGCGCAGGCCTGTTCGTTGGGTCGGGGCATGCGATCGCAGCCGCCGGGCCTGCAGCGATCCTGGCATATATCGCATCCGGGATTCTGGTCGTCCTCGTCATGCGGATGCTCGGCGAAATGGCCGTTGCGAATCCCGATACCGGGTCGTTCTCCACCTACGCCGACCAGGCGATAGGGCGCTGGGCGGGCTTCACCATCGGCTGGCTGTACTGGTGGTTCTGGGTGCTGGTGATTCCCATCGAAGCGCTGGCCGCCGGACACGTGCTGAACAACTGGTTCCCCCAGATCGACACCTGGTTGTACGCCCTGATTTCCGTGATCGCCCTGGCCGCGACCAACCTCTTCAGCGTGTCCAAGTACGGTGAGTTCGAGTTCTGGTTCGCGATGTTCAAGGTGGCGGCGATCATCGCGTTCATCAGCCTGGGTCTGGTCATGTTGATGGGCTGGGTGCCCGACCGGGAAGTAAGCGGGCTCAGCACCCTGGTGAATGAGCATGGCGGCTTCGCGCCCAAGGGCATGGCCGCAGTGGTCGGGGCCTTCATCACCGTCATGTTCAGCTTCATCGGTACCGAAGCCGTCACCATCGCCGCTGCCGAATCCAGCAACCCGGCACGCAACATCGCCCGCGCCACGCGCTCCGTCATCTGGCGGATCAGCGTCTTCTACCTGCTGTCCATCTTCGTGATCATCTCCGTGGTGCCGTGGAATGACCCGCTGCTGCCGGTGCAGGGCTCTTATCAGCGCGCCCTGGAGCTGATGAACGTTCCCTACGCCAAGTTCCTGGTGGACGTGGTCGTGCTGGTCGCCGTGGCGAGCTGCATGAACTCATCCATCTACATCGCCTCCCGCATGCTCTTCTCCCTGGCCCGCCGCTCCGAGGCCCCGGCCCTCCTGAAAGTGACGTCCCCGGTTGGCGTGCCCAGGGCTGCGGTCATTGCCAGTACCCTGATCGGCGCCGGCATCGCCGTGCTGAACTTCTTCGCACCGGCCGGCGTATTCGACTTCCTGCTGGCAAGCTCCGGCGCCATCGCGCTGCTGGTGTACCTTGTTATCGCGATTTCGCAATTGCGCATGCGCTCGAAACTGCAGCGCAACAACACCGAGATCGTCTTCCGCATGTGGCTGTTCCCCTGGCTCACCTACCTCGTCATCGCGTTCATCGTCTGCGCGCTGGGCGTGATGCTGGTGACCCCCGAGCACCGGGCCGAGATCACTTCCACCGTGAGCCTGGCGATCGTGATTTCCTTCCTGGGCATCATCACCGCCCGCCGCCACGCCCGACCGGTGCGAGCGACCGCCCTGGGGTAGTGCGGGGCTACTGCGGCTGAAGAAAAAACGCCGAGTCCATTCAAGGGCTCGGCGTTTTCCTTTCCGGTTTGGCGGACTTACTGACCGATCACGGGCGGCAGGCGCTCCAGCAGACGCGAACAATCACTGAGCGGCAGCCAGGCCTTGCCCTGCCAGTGCAGCAGCCGGCGGCAGGGGCGCGACTCGTCGAAGCGTCCTTCGCTGCGCAATCGCGGAATCACCTGTTGGGTTGTTCGAGAAGAATCGAGCTATAGAGTAGCGATCCCCACATCCACACCTACGAAGTCACCTCGATGTGAACTACCCGGCCACTACCGAACTTCACGCGCCTAATGTCGGATACGACAAGCTAGCGATGCGCTCAGCAACTAAGCCCCGCCACCGGCGGGGCCTTTCGTTTCGGGGCTCACTTACCTGATTTCTTGTCCTGAGCAGTGGTCCACTGTGACTTCTTGCGATCAGCATTCCACCCCGACTTGCCGGAGGGAACTGCGGTGATCTCGCCACCCTTCGATAGAAAGGTCTCGATCTGCTCGTTCAGTACTGATTGAGCTCGGCTTGCCGGTGTGTCGGGCATGTGGGTTACCTATGAGTGATGAGCCGTCATTGCGAGCGACTCGCCCCGGACTATACAGACTTGCCTGTCCGCCATCCGGGAAACTGGACCGGTCGTCAAGAATCAGTCCAGAACTGGCCCTATCGGCCGAAAAGACTATCTAGTCCAGGCGAACCCTGTATGCTGAGCCCACTGCTTGCTCAGTCTTGCGGCACCGTCTTGATGTTCTGTCCTTTCGATGTTCCATCTCCTCGGCCTCCCTCGCTTCGCATCCAGTTATGGCCAGGCTTCCGCCTGACCTGTATTCCTATACCTTGGAGATAACATCATGGCTGCACGCCAAAACGGTACCGTCAAATGGTTCAACGCCGAGAAAGGCTTCGGCTTCATCACCCCTGAGCAAGGTCCGGATGTGTTCGTGCACTTCCGCCAGATCGAAAGCACTGGCTACAAATCCCTGGACGAGGGCCAGCGCGTCAGCTTCGTCGTCACTGCCGGGGCTAAAGGTCCTCAGGCTGAACAGGTTCGCGCCGAATAACAGACCGTGCATAAAAAAGCCCCGTGCCGTCGGGGCTTTTTTGTTTCCGGCGTTTTTACACCCTTCGTCCGGTATCGAAATTACTGGGAGCTATTTGATCGCATAGGGTGTTTAGTGGGGACTATCCAACCCTCCAGAGGAGGGCCGACAATGAATAGGCGCGATTTCCCCGAACATTCCGCCTGGACCGAAACCCGCATCAACGGAGACCACGTGCTGGCCTTCGTCGCCATCCAGCCTCACGACAGTAAGGGCGAGCCCCGCATCCACCAGGTCTACGGCTGTACGTACTTTGCGCGTCAGTGCGATGCACTTGAAGCGGCCAAGGTGGCATTGAGCAAACTGCTCCACATTGACGAGCAAAATCAACCGGTGTTCAGCTCAGTGGAATGCTGGGCGCCATGATGATGCCCGTGACGAGCCCTCGGGCGTGAGATCAGGCACTACCTGGTCCGCGTTGCCAGCCGCGAACACTGATCGCCATCCCTCCCCCCAACGCGCCACCGAACGGGCCTTTTATTTACGGACATCTCCCCTTGGTCCGTTATCTAAATGAGAGGGAGCTATTCAGGCGCATCAGGGTGATAGTGAAATCTGAAGTGGTCAAGTAAAACTGGACACCGGTTTAGGTCTATCCAGCCAGCGCTTCGCGCTGTGCCGGTGTCTGGTAGCTGTTGTAGCTGTGTGGCCGTCGGTGGTTGTAGTAGTCGGTCAGGTAGCGCAGTACATCAGCCTCTGCTTCGGCTTGGCTGGCGTAACCCGAAGCCGGTATCCATTCGGATTTGAGGCTCCGGAAGAAACGCTCCATCGGGGCGTTGTCCCAGCAATTGCCGCGACGACTCATGCTCTGGCGGATTCGATGCCGCCAGAGCAATTGTCGAAATTCCTGACTGCTGTAGTGGCTGCCCTGGTCGGAGTGAAACAGCACGCCGGCGGGGCAACCGCGAGCCTCATAGGCCACGCGCAAAGCACGTCCGGTAAGCTGCGAGTCCGGACGATCGGACATTGCCCAACCCACAATCCGCCGCGCATACAGGTCCATGATCGCGGCCAAGTAGATCCAGCGCCCGCCGGCCCAGATGTACGTCACGTCACCGCACCACACCTGATTGGGGCCGTGGGTGCGGAATTGCCGGTCCAGTTCGTTCGACGCTTTGGCACTCTCACCCTCAGTTGGGCGGTAACGGTGTCGACGGCGTTGCGAGCTGAACAACTGGGCCTCTTTCATCAGACGGCCGGCCAGGAATCGACCCACTGCCCAGCCTTCCTGGCGCAAAGCCGCCGCGAGCGTCCGGGCGCCTGCCGAACGCCGACTCTGGACATGCAGCTCCACCAAGCGCTGTCGCAACCTGGCGTGCGGCTGATTACCGCGAGCTGCTGACTTAGCGGCGGCATAGACACTGCTGCGATTGATGCCGAACAGCCGGCAAAGCTCTGCCCGTGGATAGTGCTCACCCAATGACTCGACTAAGCGCACTAATCGAGGGCGTCTGACATCAAGAGAGCGGTAGCCTTTTTTAAGATCTCTTTCTCCCGCTCCAGCCGCCGCACCTGGGCCTCCAGCTCCTGGATTCGCCGCTGCTCCGGCGTCATGGCCTTGCTGTGCTCCGGCGTCTTGCCATGGCGCTCCAGGGTCAATTGCTCGACCCAGCGCCGCATGGCAGTTGGGCCTACCCCCATCGCCTTGCAGGCTGCCGGTATGGAATAGCCTTGATCGACCACCAGGCTGGCGGCCTCGAGTTTGAATTCCGGACTGAATGATCTTCTGCTCATGAACACCTCTTGCTTGGGCGCAGCTTAACGCCCTATCGGGGTGTCCAGAATCATTAGGCCACTTCA
>NZ_SSOH01000019.1:0-19526 GCF_029873155.1 Pseudomonas sp. BN515
TGAAGTGGCCTAATGATTCTGGACACCCCGATAGGGCGTTAAGCTGCGCCCAAGCAAGAGGTGTTCATGAGCAGAAGATCATTCAGTCCGGAATTCAAACTCGAGGCCGCCAGCCTGGTGGTCGATCAAGGCTATTCCATACCGGCAGCCTGCAAGGCGATGGGGGTAGGCCCAACTGCCATGCGGCGCTGGGTCGAGCAATTGACCCTGGAGCGCCATGGCAAGACGCCGGAGCACAGCAAGGCCATGACGCCGGAGCAGCGGCGAATCCAGGAGCTGGAGGCCCAGGTGCGGCGGCTGGAGCGGGAGAAAGAGATCTTAAAAAAGGCTACCGCTCTCTTGATGTCAGACGCCCTCGATTAGTGCGCTTAGTCGAGTCATTGGGTGAGCACTATCCACGGGCAGAGCTTTGCCGGCTGTTCGGCATCAATCGCAGCAGTGTCTATGCCGCCGCTAAGTCAGCAGCTCGCGGTAATCAGCCGCACGCCAGGTTGCGACAGCGCTTGGTGGAGCTGCATGTCCAGAGTCGGCGTTCGGCAGGCGCCCGGACGCTCGCGGCGGCTTTGCGCCAGGAAGGCTGGGCAGTGGGTCGATTCCTGGCCGGCCGTCTGATGAAAGAGGCCCAGTTGTTCAGCTCGCAACGCCGTCGACACCGTTACCGCCCAACTGAGGGTGAGAGTGCCAAAGCGTCGAACGAACTGGACCGGCAATTCCGCACCCACGGCCCCAATCAGGTGTGGTGCGGTGACGTGACGTACATCTGGGCCGGCGGGCGCTGGATCTACTTGGCCGCGATCATGGACCTGTATGCGCGGCGGATTGTGGGTTGGGCAATGTCCGATCGTCCGGACTCGCAGCTTACCGGACGTGCTTTGCGCGTGGCCTATGAGGCTCGCGGTTGCCCCGCCGGCGTGCTGTTTCACTCCGACCAGGGCAGCCACTACAGCAGTCAGGAATTTCGACAATTGCTCTGGCGGCATCGAATCCGCCAGAGCATGAGTCGTCGCGGCAATTGCTGGGACAACGCCCCGATGGAGCGTTTCTTCCGGAGCCTCAAATCCGAATGGATACCGGCTTCGGGTTACGCCAGCCAAGCCGAAGCAGAGGCTGATGTACTGCGCTACCTGACCGACTACTACAACCACCGACGGCCACACAGCTACAACAGCTACCAGACACCGGCACAGCGCGAAGCGCTGGCTGGATAGACCTAAACCGGTGTCCAGTTTTACTTGACCACTTCAGGGTGAGGGAAGCAGGGCTGGGCGCGGAGTCAGATGTGTTGGGCTTCGCTGCGCTCTGCACCAACCTACGGGTCAGGGCTCACCAACCACATCAAGAAATGATCAGCGCCAGTCCAGCACCGGCCAGCCCGCTTGCTCAGCATGGGCGCGCAGGGTTGGATCGGGGTTGACCGTGCGGGGGTTGGCCACCAGGGAGAGCAGTGGCAGGTCGTTGCGCGAGTCGGAATAGAAGTAGGCGCCTTCCAGGCTTTCGCGCTGTTGTTCGAGCCAGGCGTTCAAGCGCGTCACCTTGCCTTCGCGGTAGGTGAGTACGCCGCGGGTGCGGCCGCTGTAGCAACCGTGCTGCTCTTCCAGGTCGATGGCCAGCACTTCTTCCACGCCCAGGCGTTCGGCGATGGCGCTGACCAGGAAGTGCGCCGAGGCGGAGATGATCAGGATGCGGTCGCCAGCAGCACGGTGCTGGGCCAGGCAGCGCATGGCGTCGGAGTGGATCAGTGGCTCGACCACGTCCTCAACGAAAGGCCCGGCCACGAAGTCCACTTCTTCAGCGGTGCGACCTACCAGCGGCGACAGGCTGAAGGCCATGTAGTCCTCCATCGCCAGTTTGCCTTCGGCATAGAGCGCCATGAGTTCATGGTCCTTGCGGATGAAGGATTCGCCGTCGACCCACCCGAGTTCTGCCATGTGGGTGCTCCACAGGCTGGCGCAGTCGCCGTCTATCAGGGTGTCGTCGAGATCGAAGATTGCCAGGGCCATCAGGCCACCTCCCGGATTGCGTGATCGTCTATGCACAGGCCGATGCGTTGGCCTTTGCGGTGCAGATCTTCGACGGAGCGGTTGAGCACGTCCACCACCAGCTCCACGCCGCGCGCTTCGACGCGATAGCGCACCACGTTGCCCAGCAGGCTGTGGCTGCGCACTTCCGCCTCGATACCGCCTTCGCGGCTGAGGGTGATGGCTTCCGGGCGTATGGCGACGCGGCCGCTCACCGGGCGTTGCAGCAGGCGGCTGGCGGTGTCGGCGTCGAGCAGGTTGTAGTTGCCGATGAAGCCGGCGGCAAAGGCGTCCACTGGCGCGGTGTAGAGGGTTTCCGCGTCGCCGCTCTGGACGATGCGTCCGGCGTTCATCAGGAAGATTCGGTCCGACAGGGTCAGGGCCTCTTCCTGGTCGTGGGTGACGAAGATGGTGGTCAGCCCCAGTTCCTGCTGGATGGCGCGGATCTGTTCGCGCAGGTGCTTGCGGATACGCGCGTCCAGCGCCGACAGCGGTTCGTCCAGCAGCAACAGGCGTGGGCGGGTGACCAGCGAGCGCGCCAGGGCGACACGCTGGCACTGGCCACCGGAAAGCTGGTGCGGGTAGCGCGCGGCGAAGTCCGACAGTTCCACCATGGCCAGGGCCTCGTCCACCCGGTGCTGGCTGTCGGCGGCATCGACCTTCTGCATGCGCAGGCCGAAGGCGACGTTCTGCTGCACCGTCATGTTGGGGAACAGCGCGTAGCTCTGGAACACCATGCCGATGCCGCGCTTCTGCGGTGAGAGCGGTACCAGGTCCTGGCCTTGCAGCAGGATCTGTCCGCCGTTCACCTCGGTCAGGCCGGCGATGCAGCGCAGCAGGGTGGATTTGCCACAGCCGGAGGGGCCGAGCAGGGTGACGAATTCGCCCTTGCCGATCTCGCAGTGGATGTCACTGAAAATCGCGGTCTGGCCGTAGTTCTTGTGCAGGCCACGGATGGAAAGAAAGCTCATGCCTTGTCCTTGTTCAGACGGTTGGCTGCCCAGGTGAACAGCAGCACGAAGAAGAAGTAGGAGATCACCAGGGCGCTGTTGAAGTGGCCGCTGCTGTTGCGCATGTTGTTCAGGTACACCTGCAGGGTCTCGTAGCGAGTGCCTACCAGCAGGTTGGCGAAGACGAACTCGCCGAACAGGAACGAGAACGACAGGAACAGCGAAACCATCAGGCCCTTGCGCAGGTTGGGCAGCACCACCAGGAAGGCGGCCTTCCAGGTGCTGGCGCCGAGCAGTTGGGCGGCATCCATCAGGTCACGCAGGTTGATCGCCTGCAGGTTGTTGGTGATGGCGCGGTACATGAAGGGCAGGGCGATGGTGAAGAAGCAGCCGATCAGGATCCAGGGCGTTCCCACCATGGCCAGCGGACCCGAACCATAGATCTGCAATAGGCCGACCGAAGACACCACCGGCGGCACCGCGAAGGGCAGCAGGATGAGGATGTTCATCAGGGCGTCGAGCTTCGGGAAGTGGTAATGCACCACGAACAGCAGCGGCAGGATCAGAACCACCGACAGCGCCAGGGCGCCGAAGCACACCAGCAGCGACTGGCCGAAGGCGGTGAGAAACCGCGTGTCACTCCACAGCGCCAGGTACCACTTGAAGGTCAGGCCGTCCGGGAGGATGGTCGCCGACCAACTGGTGGAGAGCGAGTAGAGCAGGGTGCCGGCCAGCGGCAGCAACAGGATCAGGAACAGCAGCCAGACCACCACGCGATGGTAGAGGCTGCCATTGCGGGATTCAGCGGGCGACATGGTAGCTCCTCTTCAACAGCCACTGGTGCACCACCGTAATCAGCGCCATCAGTCCCACCAGCACCATCGCCAGGGCACTGGCCAGGTTGGGGTTGAGCGCGATGTCGCCAGCGACCATGGCGGCGACGCGGATGGTCAGTACGTTGAAGTTGCCGGTGGTGAGGGCATAGACGGTGGCATAGGCGCCGAGGGCGTTGGCCAGGAGGATGACAAAGGTGCCCAGCAGGGCGGGGGTCAGCACCGGCAGGCCGATGTGTCGCCAGAACTGCCAGGGGCTGGCGCCCAGCAGCTCTGCGGATTCGCGCCAGTCCTCGCGCAGGGCGTCGAAGGCCGGATAGAGCAGCAGCACACCGAGAGGAATCTGGAAGTAGGTGTAGAGCACGATCAGGCCGGCCTTGGAATAGAGGTTGAAGTCCTCGATCACGCCGGACTGCTTGAGCAGGATGGTCAGCGCGCCGTTGAAGCCGAGCAGGATGATGAAGGCGAAGGCCAGCGGCACACCGGCGAAATTGCTGGTCATGTTGGAGAAGGCCATGACGAAGTCGCGCAGCTTCGAATCCACCTTGCGCAGCGAGTAGCTGCCGATCACCGCGATGACGATGCCGAACAGGCTCGACCAGAAGGCGATCTGCAGGCTGTGCTTGATGGCCTGCAGGTAGAACTTCGAGCTGAACACCTTGGCGAAGTTGCCCAGGCCCCAGCCCTCCGGTGTGTTCAGGCTGTTGAGGGCGACCCAGGCCAGCGGCGCGATCTGGAACAGGATGAAGAACAGGGCGAAGGGCAGCAGGCAGAGCAGTGCCAGCCATTTGCCCCGGATGGAGGAATTCACTTGAGCAACTCCCGGCAGACGGTCTTGTCGTGAGGTGCGCCGAGCAGCTCGCAGACTGTGCCACACAGCTCGGTCTGTTTCGGCTGTGCCGTGGCATCCAGGCTGAAGGCATCACCGATGACGAACAGCGGCACCTCGCGCTCCTCGGGGAGCAGGCCGTTGTGGGAGCGATCGTTGTTCATGCCGTGGTCGGCGGTCACCAGCACCTGGTAGCCGGCGTCCATCCAGCGTTGCAGGTATTCGGCCAGGAGGATGTCAGCGACCCGCGCACTGTTGCGGTACTGCGGCGAGTCCAGGCCGTGCTTGTGGCCGGCGTCGTCGACGTTCATCGGATGCACCAGGAGGAAATCCGGGTTGTGGCGCTGGCGCAGACTTTCCGCGTCGGCGAACAGGTGCGAATCCGGGTAGTGGTCGGCGTAGTAGAAGTGGCCGTGCTGGATCGGCAGCTGCGGCGCTTCGGTGTGGCGGTCGCGGGCGGCGTTGAAGGGCGAGGTGTTGTACAGCTCGCTGACCCAGTGATACGCAGCGGCGGCGGTGGTCAGCCCGGCGGCACTGGCGTAGTGGAAGATGCTGCGTTCCTTCGACAGGAGCGATACGTCGTTGTGGACGATGCCGCTCTGGATCGGTGGAACGCCGGTGAGGATGCATTCGTAGAGCGGGCGGGACAGCGCCGGCAGCTCGCACTGGAGCTTGTACAGCACCGCCTTGCCGGCTCCGCACCAGGCCTGAAGGTGACCCAGCGCATGCCGGGCCACCTCGTAGTTCAGGCCATCCAGCAGGACGAGGATGACTTTGTTCTTCATGGTTCGCCTCAAAGCAGCCCAAGCGCCTGAAAGCGATTGGGCCGACTGCTTACTCCATCTCGATGATCACGTGTTCCTGCCACAGCTGCGGCAGTGCCTTGGAGGTTTCTTCCCAGGCTTTGGCGTCCTTGATCGGCTGGACCTTGGCGTATTGCTCGTTGGGCAGCAGCTTGGCCTTGACCTCGGCCGGCAGGGTCAGGTGTTCGGCACGGATCGGGCGGGCGTTGCCCTTGGCCAGGTTGATCTGGCCGGCGTCGCTGAGGATGTACTCGCGGGCCAGTTTCGCGGCGTTCGGGTTCTTCGCGTACTTGTTGATGATGGTGGTGTAGCCGGAGATCACCGAACCGTCCGAGGGGATCAGCACTTCGAAGCGGCTGGGATCGATCTGGTCGCGGTAGGACAGGCCGTTGAAGTCCCAGACGATGCCCACTTCCACCTCACCCTTCTCCAGGGTCTGGATGGTCGGGTTGGACAGCGACAGGCGGCCCTGCTTGGCGATCTCGGCGAAGAAGTCCAGGCCCGGCTGGATGTTCTTCTCGTTACCGCCGTTGGCGATGGCGGCGGCCAGCACGCCGTTGACGGCCTGGGCCGCGGCGCTGACGTCACCGATGGCGACCTTGTACTTGCCCTGCTTCAGGTCGGCCCAGGACTTGGGCGCTTCCTTCACCAGCTGCTTGTTGACGATGAAGGCGATGGAGCCGGTATAGGCCAGCATCCAGTGGCCGTCGGCGTCCTTGGCCCACTCGGGGATCTGGGACCAGGTGCTGGGTTTGTAGGACTGGGTCACGCCCTGCTGGACGGCGATGGGGCCGAAGGCCGCGCCGACGTCGCCGATGTCGGCGGTGGCGTTATCCTTCTCGGCGGCGAACTTGGCGATTTCCTGGGCCGAGCTCATGTCGGTGTCGACGTGCTTCAGGCCGTACTGCTTGTTCAGGTCAACCCAGGTGTCCTTCCAGTTCGCCCAGCTGTCGGGCATGCCCACGCTGTTCACCGCGCCTTCCTTGCGGGCGGCTTGTTCGAGACTCTTCAGATCTGCGTCGCTCGCCATCGCCTGGGTTCCCAGGGCGATGGCCGTTCCCATCAGTGAAGCCAGCAACAGGCGTTTCATGTGAAGCTCCTTAGCAGGTTTGGAGGTTGGTCTAGATCAGCAAGACCCAGGCCAAATCTAAAAGCCTTCGATGACGGTTTGATTTCAGGGTCGCCGCCCGGTCCGGCGGCGGCAGACGCCTGAAAAGCGTAGACCATGGCCAAGTAGCGGATTCGCTGGGCTGTCGCGATTGGCGATGGCATGGCGCATGCAGGCGCGCCTGACTGTCATCCCGCAGTCATCTAGGCTGCCTAGGATGGCCGGCAAGCCCGGACACGATGCACCTCGATGGTGCTGGTCTATTCCAGATTGGAGTTTTTCGATGCGCGATGAGGCGCCACGTACCCTGACCGCCATCTGCAATGCGTTGCAGGAACAGATCGAGCACGGCCTGTTGCCCCAGGGCAGCAAGCTGCCCGCCGAGCGCAAGTTGAGTGAGCTGTTCGATACCACCCGCATCACCCTGCGCGAGGCGCTTGGGCAACTGGAGGCCCAGGGGCTGATCTACCGCGAGGAGCGCCGCGGATGGTTCGTTTCTCCGCCTCGGCTGCTCTACAACCCGCTGGTGCGCAGCCACTTCCACGCCATGGTGGCCGGGCAGGGGCGCGTACCTGCCACCGAAGTGCTGGGCGCGCGGTTGATTCCGGCCAGTGTGGAGATATGTGAGCTGCTGGAGCTGCCGGCACTATCGAGCGTTTACCAGATCCGGCGCGTCCGTCGCATCGATGGGCGCCTGGTGCTCTATGTGGAGCACTACCTGAATCCGGCCTACTTCCCCGGCATCGTCGATTTCGACCTGACCCGGTCGCTGACCGAGCTGTATGAGAGCCAGTACGGCATCCGCTACGGCCGCGTTCGCTTCGACATGGTGCCTACCGCCCTGCACCCGGATGCGGCGGCACCGCTGAAGGTGTCAGCCGGCAGCCCGGCACTGAAGATCACCCGCATCAACCGCGACCAGCATGGACGGCTGATCGACTGCGACCTGGAGTTCTGGCGGCACGATGCGATCCACGTGAGCGTCGAAGTGCCGGAGTGATTGGGCGGCTGCGCCGCCCTTGGCGAATGAATTCGCCCCCACAGAAAGCGGCGGCACTTGTAGGTTGGGTAGAGGAACGAAACCCAACATTACGGCGTCTGTGCCTAACCACGTTGGGCCTCGCTGTGCTCGGACCAACCTACAGGCTGAAGCGAGTGCGGATCAGGCGTAGTTCTCGGGGCTGAGCTTGCGCTCGACCAGCTCGATCAGGATGTGCAGCACCTTGATGTGCAGTTCCTGCACGCGATCGGCGAAGTCGCCGCCGGGGGCGCAGATGCAGACGTCAGCGAGGGCTTCCAGGGCGGAGCCGGGCTTGCCGGTCAGGGCCACCACCTTCACGCCCAGGGCGCGGGCGGCTTCGGCGGCCTTGATGACGTTGGGGCTCTTGCCGCTGGTGCTGATGGCGATCAGCACGTCGCCGGCACGGCCGTGGGACTCCACGTAGCGGGAGAAGATGTAGTCGTAGCCGAAATCGTTGGCGACGCAGCTGATATGGCTGGGATCACTGATGGACACGGCGGCGATGCCAGGGCGGTTCTTGCGGTAGCGGCCGGTCAGCTCCTCGGCGAAGTGCATGGCATCGCACATGGAGCCGCCGTTACCGCAGGAAAACGCCTTGCCCTTGTTCTCGAAGCTCTCGACCAGCAGCTCGGCCGCACGCTCGATGTTCTTCAGCGTCTGCTCGTTGGCAATGAAGTTGTCCAGGGCGCGCCTGGCTTCCTCCAGGCTGTTGCGAATATGGCTGAGCATGCGGGTTTCCTTCCTGATCAGGGCAGGTCGTGGCTGGAGTAGAAGGCGGCCAGCACCTTCACCAGATGGGCCAGGTCATGGCTGCCCGCCAGCTCGCGGATCGAGTGCATGGCGAAGGTGGGCAGGCCGATGTCCACGGTGCGCACGCCAAGCTGGCTGGCGGTGATCGGACCGATGGTAGAGCCGCAACCCATGTCGCTACGGGTCACGAAGCTCTGGACCGGTACTTCGTTCTCCAGGCACAGGTGGCGGAAGAAACCGGCGGTTTCGCTGTTGGTGGCGTAGCGCTGGTTGCTGTTGACCTTGATCACCGGGCCGGCGTTGAGCTTCGGACCGTGGTTGCCGTCGTGCTTGTCGGCGTAGTTCGGGTGCACGCCGTGGGCGTTGTCGGCGGAAACTAGCAGGGAGCGCTGGATGACGCGGGCGAAGGCGTCGCCCTCCGGCAGTATGCGGCGCAGCACCTGTTCCAGCATCGGGCCGTCGGCGCCACAGGCGGAGCAGGAACCCACTTCCTCGTGGTCGGTGCAGACCAGCACGCAGCTCTCGTCCGCCTCGGCTGCCAGCAGGGCCTGCAGGCCGGCGTAGCAGGACAGCAGGTTGTCCAGACGCGCACCAGCGATGAAGTCGCCGTCCAGGCCGATGACCGCAGCGTTCTGGGTGTCGTAGAAGGACAGCTCGTAATCCAGCACCGCATCGGCGACCACGCCATGCTCCAGGGTCAGCTGCTCGGCCAGCAGATCGCGGAATTCGCGGGCTTCGCCAGCGGCCAGTTGCGCCAGGATCGGTGGCAGCTCGGTCTGGGCGTTGATGGCCCAGCCCTGGTTGGCTTCACGGTTGAGGTGGATGGCCAGGTTGGGGATCACGGCGATGGGGGCCTGGAAGTCCACCAGCTGGCTCTCCACCATGCCCGCGGCGCGGTAGGTGACACGGCCGGCGAGCGACAGGTCGCGGTCGAACCAGGGGGCCAGCAGGGCACCGCCATAGACTTCGACGCCCAGTTGCCAGAAGCCCTGCTTGTGCAGTTCGGGGTTCGGCTTGACGCGCAGGCAAGGGCTGTCGGTGTGGGCGCCGACCAGGCGCAGGCCGCCTTCCAACACCGGGCGCTTGCCCAGTTTGATGGCGATGATGGAGGAGTCATTGCGGGTGACGTAATAACGGCCACCGCCTTCGATACGCCAGGCTTCGCGCTCGTCGAGGCGCACATAACCGGCGGCTTCCAGGCGCTTGGCCAGGCTGCGGGTGGCGTGGAAGGGGGTGGGCGAGGCCTTGAGGAAATCGATCAGGCCCTGGTTCAACTCTTCGCGCATTGGGGGACTCCGGACAGCAGTGCCGGGAGTTTATCCCATAGCCCCCGAGGATTAGGAGGGCGACCAGCGGTGAATTTTCCTAACAGGCCGATAGGTGGGGGTGTTGCTGGCGTGTGGGAGCGATTTTAATCGCAGTCGTGGTAAGGCCTGGGCCAGGGTAGGAGCGAGCTTGCTCGCGAATGGAGGTGGGGCTTCGCCAGCAAGCTGGCTCCTACAGTCAGGTAGGGTGCGCTGTGCGCACCGCCCGGTTACAGGCGCCGCGCGACCACCGAGAACAGGTGCCAGTGCTTGTTGCGGCCCTTGGCGGTGATGCCGTCTTCTTCCTTCTCTTCCAGCATCAGTACATCCCAGCCCGCCAGCAGCTCTTCCAGTTGCCGGCGGCGCAGGATGGTGATGCCGTTGTCGGCCCAGTCGTCCCGTTCGCCGAACAGGTGACCGGCGAACAGGCCGCCAGCCGGCAGGGAGCCGCAGATGGCCTGCCAGAGGGAGGGAAAGGCCGACGGTGGGCAGAGGGGCAGGGCGAAGCTGGAATTGACCAGATCGGCCGGCGGCAACGGCAGGCTTTCGAAGCGGCAGCAGCGACTTTGCAGCCTCTGGCGCTTGTCGTCGTCCAGCTGTGCTTCGAGGCGGGCAAGCGCTTCGGGTTCTGCATCCACCGCCAGTACCTTCCAGCCACGCCTGAGCAATTCGAGGGTGTCGCGGCCGGCACCGCAGCCAAGATCGAGAGCGTGGCCGGGCGGTCCGTCCCAGATTTCCAGGGCGGTGAGCAGGGTGAAGCGAGCGGGCTGACCCTCGGTGGCGTTGTAGAACTCGGTGAGGCTCATCTCTTTCCCGAATCGAGGTCTTTTTCTTGAGCCTAGGTCAGAACGGCGCCGGGCACTCGAATCTCAGGCGTTCACCCGTCTGGGGATGGGTCAGGCAGAGCAGGCTGGCGTGCAGGCAGAGGCGATCATGGGCGGCCAGCGCTTCGGGATTGGCGTAGAGGCGGTCGCCGAGCAGCGGATGTCCGATGGACAGCATGTGCACGCGCAACTGGTGCGAGCGGCCGGTGATGGGGGTCAGCTCGACCCGGCTGTAGTGGCCGCAGCGCTCGATCACGCGCCAGAAGGTCAGCGCATGGCGGCCGTGCTCGAAGTCCACCACATGGCGCGGTTTGGTCGGCGGGTCGTAGCGCAGCGGCAGCTCGATGCGGCCACTGTCCAGCTCCGGCTCGCCCCAGCAGAGCGCGGTGTAGGCCTTCTCGGTCTCGCGGTCGTGAAACTGGCGGGACAACTCGCGGTGGCTGTCGGCGTCGCGGGCCAGCACGATCAGGCCGGAGGTCTCCCAGTCCAGACGGTGGACGATACGCGCCTCGGGGTAGCCGTTTTCCTGCAGGCGGGTGATCAGGCAATCCTTGTTGTCGTCGGCACGGCCGGGCACCGACAGCAGCAGGGTGGGCTTGTTGACCACCAGCAGGGCATCGTCCCGGTGGATGAATTCGATCTGGGAAAGCGGCATGGGAGTTCCGGAAATGAAGACGGCGGCCGAAGCCGCCGTCGTGGATCCTAAGGACCCGGGTCTAACGCTCGATCAACGATCGGGCAGGGTGATGTTCAGCTCGAGAATAGAGCAGCTGCCCTGATTCTCCAGCAGGACCTGAACCTGCTCTTCGTCGATGTCGACATATTTGCGGATCACGTCCACCAGATCTTTCTGCAGGGCCGGCAGGTAGTCCGGCTGGCTGCGCTGGCCACGTTCGTGGGCAACGATGATCTGAAGGCGTTCTTTAGCGATCGAAGCGCTACTCTGCTTCTTCCGCTCGCGAAAGAAGTCGAAAATATTCATTCACGGCCTCCAAACAGGCGTTGTAAGAGTCCTTTCTTCTGCACATCGAGGAAGCGATGGGGCAGTTCCTTGCCAAGCAGGCGGTCAACGGCATCGCTGTACGCCTGACCGGCGTCGCTCTGGTCGTCGAGGATGACCGGGATACCCTGGTTGGAGGCCTTGAGGACCGCCTGGGACTCCGGGATCACACCCAGCAGGTTGATGGCGAGGATTTCTTCGACGTCTTCAACGCCGAGCATTTCGCCCTTGGTGACGCGCTCGGGGTTGTAGCGGGTCAGGAGCAGGCGTTCCTTGATCGGGTCTTCACCCTTCTCGGCGCGACGGGACTTGCTGGCCAGCAGGCCGAGCATGCGGTCGGAGTCGCGAACGGAGGAGACTTCCGGGTTGGTCACGACAATCGCCTCGTCGGCGTAGTACATGGCCAGGTGGGCACCCTTCTCGATACCGGCCGGCGAGTCGCAGACCACGTATTCGAAATTCTGAGACAGTTCCTCGATGACCTTGCCCACGCCTTCGAGGGTCAGTGCGTCCTTGTCACGGGTCTGGCTGGCGGCCAGCACGTAGAGGTTCTCAAGGCGCTTGTCCTTGATCAGGGCCTGGGTGAGGCTCGCTTCGCCATTGATGACGTTGACGAAGTCGTACACCACGCGGCGTTCACAACCCATGATCAGGTCGAGGTTGCGCAGGCCGACGTCGAAGTCGACGATGACAGTCTTGTGACCGCGCAGTGCTAGACCGGTACCGATTGCGGCGCTGGTGGTGGTTTTACCCACTCCACCCTTGCCGGACGTGACAACGAGGATCTTGGCCAAGGTGATTCACCCCAAATGAATAAGTAAAACCGGGAAGTTATCGGTTCGCCCGAACCGTCCTTCTTCCCTTTCAGTTCCCTGAAATTTCGCGGCAGTATCCGTTAAAGGCGGGTGATGTTCAACACGTCTCCCGACAGGCTGACCTGCACCTGCTGACCCCACAGCGGATCGCGGCGCAAGTCGTCTGCAACCTTGTACTGGCCGGCTACGGAGACCAGTTCGGCGGCCAATTGGCGACAGAAAATCCGCGCCTTTGTATCGCCCTTGATACCGGCTAGGGCGCGGCCGCGCATCGGGCCGTACACATGGATATTTCCGTCGGCGAGAAGTTCCGCACCGGGGCTGACCGCGGCGAGCACCACCAGGTCGCCGCCTGGCGCATAAACCTGCTGGCCACCACGCACCGGGGTGGTGATGACCTTGGTCGGTTGCACCTCGGGCTTGGGCGGCTCGGCGGGTTTTTCGACTTTTTTCTTCGCCTCGGGTTCTACCGGGTCGATGGGGCGTTCACGGGCGCCGGACGGCGGCAGCACCGGGATGTCCAGGGCGTCGGCTGCGGCAATGTGCTCTTCGCGTTGCGCGCGGATGGCCAGGGTGCGCAGACCGTGGCGGCGGCAGATTTCCAGCAGCACCGGGAGGTCCAGCGGCGGTTCGCCCTCAGGCAGCTTGTCCAGCGCCATCACCAGCGGGGTGTTCTGGAAGAAGTTGGGGGCCTGGGCGACTTTCTCGTCCAGTTGCCGATCGAGGCGTTCGAGGTCGTTGTGGGCCAGTTCCATCACGGTGATGGCGAGCATGCTGCCCTTGAGCTGGAACACGGGTTCTTGGTCGAGAAGGTCGGCTTGGCTCATGGTCTGCCTGCAGTCGTGAATGGCGAGGACTTATAGCGAGATCGCCCGGCGCTAGCAAGCCGGAAGGGGGAGGCGCATTTGGAGTAGAATGCGCGGTTTTCTCGCTCAAGCGGATTCAGAGATGGATAGACCTCAATTTCGCCCACAGTTCCTTCACCCGCGCTATTGGGCGCTGTGGCTGGGGTTGGGCCTGCTCTGGCTGATCACCCTGCTGCCGTACCGGGTGCAACTGGGCCTGGGGCGTGCACTGGGGGCGTTGATGCTGACGGTGGCTGGTTCGCGGCGCAAGATCGCCCGGCGCAATCTGGAGCTGTGCTTTCCCGAGCTCTCCAGCCGAGAGCGTGAGCGCCTGCTGCGGGAAAACTTCGCCTCCACCGGTATCGCCTTCTTCGAGATGGCCATGAGCTGGTGGTGGCCCAAGGCGCGTCTGGCACAGCTTTCCCATATAGAAGGCCTTGAACACCTGCAGAAGGCCCAGGCCGAAGGCCAGGGGGTGATCCTCATGGCCGTGCATTTCACTACGTTGGAGATCGGCGCCGCGTTGCTCGGGCAGGTGCACACCATCGACGGCATGTACCGCGAGCACAAGAATGCCGTGTTCGATTTCATCCAGCGCCGTGGCCGCGAGCGCCACAACCTGGATGCCACCGCCATCGAACGCGAGGACGTGCGCGCCATGCTCAAGGTACTGCGCGCCGGTCGCGCCATCTGGTACGCGCCGGACCAGGACTACGGCCGCAAGCAGAGCATCTTCGTGCCGCTGTTCGGCATCGAGGCCGCCACCGTCACCGCCACCACCAAGTTCGCCCGCCTGGGCCGTGCCATCGTCCTGCCCTTCACCCAGCGTCGCCTGGAGGATGGCTCCGGCTACCGGCTGGTGATTCATCCGCCGCTGTCCGATTTCCCCGGCGACACCGAGGAAGCCGATTGCCTGCGCGTCAACCAGTGGGTGGAAGGTGCGGTGCGCGAATGCCCCGAGCAGTACCTCTGGGCCCACCGCCGCTTCAAGACCCGGCCCGAAGGCGCGCCGAAGCTCTACTGAAACCTATAATCGGGGAATCCCGCCCGGAGAGCAGTCCATGGATGCCAGCACCGCCACCCAGAAGCCCGTTACCGGGCTGATTCTTTCCGGTGGCGGTTCGCGGGCGGCTTATCAGGTCGGGGTGCTGGGCGCCATTGCGGACTTGCTGCCGGATGCCGCCTGCAACCCTTTTCCGGTCATCGTCGGCACCTCCGCCGGTGCGGTGAATGCCGTTGGCCTGGCCTGCGGTGCATTGCACTTCAGTCAGGCTGTCCGTCGTCTCAACAGCGTCTGGCAAGGCTTTCATTGCGGAGAGGTCTACCGCAGCGACTGGCCCGGCGTGATCCGCCAGAGTTCGCGATTCTTCGGTCACAGCCTGCTCGGACTGGGCCGTGATATCCCGGTGGCGCTGCTGGACAACGCTCCCCTGCGTGAGTTACTGACCCGCGAGCTGGACTTCACCGGCATCTCCGCCGCCGTCCGCACCCGCCAACTGCGTGCCGTGGCCGTGACCGCCTTCGGGTACGAGACTGGCCAGGCGGTGACCTTCTACCAGGGCCGCGCCACCATCGATCCCTGGTATCGCCACCGCCGTGTCGGTGTGCCGACCCGTCTGAGTGTCGAGCACCTGATGGCCAGCGCGGCGATTCCCCTGTTGTTCCCCGCAGTACGCATGGGGCGCGAATATTTCGGCGACGGTGCGGTACGCCAGACGGCGCCCATCAGTCCGGCATTGCACCTGGGCGCCAACCGGGTGCTGGTGGTGGGTGTGAGCGGCAACCCGCTGGGCATGAACCCCAGCCAGGAAATGGCGCAGCCCCAGGGCGGCCGTCCGCCGACCCTGGCGCAGATCAGTGGGCATCTACTGAACAGCACCTTCATCGACAATCTGGAAAGCGACATCGAACTGCTGGAGCGGATCAATCGGATGAGCCGGGCCATCCCGCCCGAATTGCGGCCACGCCATCTGAGTTCGGAGCAGGTGGAGGTGCTGGTGATCTCGCCGAGCCGGCCACTGGATGAAATCGCCGCCCGCCACCGCCGCGAGATGCCCCGCGCCATCCGCACCTTCCTGCGCGGTCCGGGGGCGACCCGGGCGAGTGGGGCGGGGGTACTCAGTTATCTGCTGTTCGAGCCTGGATACTGCAACGAACTGATCGAGCTGGGTTACCAGGACGCCATGGCCAAGCGCGCCGAGTTGCAGCGCTTCCTCGGCCTGGAGATGGCGCCGGTCCATCCCCACATCGTTCCGGCTCTCCAGCCGTAGGGAGCGGAGCCCGGCGTGACGCAGATGGTGGGTCGGTGAAGCGTGACCCACCCTACGTAACGACCAACGTTCAGCCCGGCCGAGGTGTCATACGCCGAAGCGGCCATCCCGGTAGTCCCTCAGTGCCTGCTCGATCTCCTCGCGGGTATTCATCACGAAGGGGCCGTACTGGACGATGGGCTCACCCAGCGGGCGACCCGCCAGCAGCAGGACCTTGGCACCGTCATCACTGGCCAGCTCCAGGGCACCCTGTTCGGAGAGGCGCACCAGCCGTCCCTTGCCGATGGCGTGGCCGTTCAGGTGCACGCTGCCTTCGTAGACATAGAGCATCACCCGCAGGCCGTCGGCCAGTTGCGGCGATACCCGGCTGCCAGCCGGCAGGTCGAGGTCGAAGATGTGCGGCTCGCTGTGCGGGCGCTGCACGGCGCCATCGCGGGCGACCTGGCCATCGTCGAAGCGGCCGGCGATCACCAGTGCCTCGACGCCTTCGGCAGTGCGGACCCGCGGAATTTCCGCCGGGTCGAAGTCGCGGTAGCCGGGGTCGCCCATCTTGTCCTTGCCCGGCAGGTTCAGCCAGATCTGGAAGCCGCGCATCACACCTTCCTCCTGCTCCGGCATTTCGCTGTGGATGATCCCGCGTGCGGCGGTCATCCATTGCACGCCGCCGTTCTGCAGCAGGCCGCTGTTGCCCAGGTGGTCCTCGTGGCGCATGCGCCCTTCGATCATGTAGGTGATGGTTTCGAAGCCGCGATGCGGGTGCGGCGGAAAGCCGGCGACGTAGTCGTCGGGGTTGGCCGAGCCGAACTCGTCGAGCATCAGGAAGGGGTCGAAGCGCGGTACGCCCTGCTCGGCGAAGACGCGGGTCAGATTGACGCCGGCACCGTCGGACGCGTGCTGGCCGGGGCGTTGTTCGAGAATCTGGCGGTAGCTCATCGGAACCTCCTCAAGGTTGGAATGAGCGGGATGCTACGCCTATAAATTGAATGAATGGTGCGTGTTTTTTCTTGTTTTATATCTTGTTTATCGATCTATTTGCTTCTCTGTAGGGGCGAATTCATTTGCCAAACCGGACCGGAGGTTCGGCGTGACGTGGCGAAGGGGCAGCTTCGCCGTCCTTGGCGAATGAATTCGCCCCTACACATGCCGAGGCTGGTGGCCTTACTCGGCAATCTGCAACCTGCGCGACTGGGTATAGACGTAGCGCAGCTTCTCGTACTCGAACGGGGTGTTGAGCTGGCCGTAGCGGAAATTGGTGGTGTAGCGCTTGTCCACCATGCGCAGGGCGGTGATTTCCGGGTGGTTGCTGGCGACTTCCGGCACGTTGAGGAAGTTGATCTGGTAGTCGGCGACGTAGTCCACCACCAGCCCGCCGGTATCCCGCAAGTTGGATGGGCCGAGGATCGGCAGCATCAGGTAGGGGCCATCGGTGACGCCGTAGTAGCCGAGGGTCTGGCCGAAGTCTTCGGTCTGCTTGGGGAGCCCCATGCGCGTAGCCGGGTCCCAGAGGCCGACGACGCCGATGGTGGTGTTCAGCAGCAGGCGGCCGGTGATTTCCATGGAGCGCTGGCCCTTGAGCTGCAGCGCGCTGTTCAGCAGGTTGGGGATGTCGCCCAGGTTGCTGAAGAAATTGCTCACGCCGCTGCGTAAGAAGCCCGGCGTGACATAGCGGTAGCCGCGCACCACGGGCAGAAACACCCATTCGTCGAAGCGGTAATTGAAGTGGTAGACGCGCCGGTTCCAGGACTCGTAGGGGTCGTAGACGCTCAACGCATCCAGGGTGGAGCGCTCGAATTCGCGCTGGTCCAGGCCGGGGTTGAATTTCAGGTCCTTCAGCGGTTGGGTGAAACCGTCCTGGTCGGGCTCCTGGGCCACGGCCAGGCCACTGGTCAGCAGCAGGGCGATGAAGAGTGCTTTCTTAGCCACGGAAGAACTCCAGCATGGCGTCGCCGTTGACGCGGTAGTTGAGGTTGCCGCAGTGCCCGCCGTGCGGGTACACGGTCAGGCGGTCGCCCATGGCGCGGCGCAGGAAACCGAGGTCACCGGGGCCGAGGATGAGATCGTCGGCGTTGTGCATCACCGCGATCTTGCTGCTGTCCTTGAGGTAGTCCTCCAGGGCATAGAGGCTGACCTGGTTGATCAGCTGGGTCAGGCTGCCGCCGTCGAAGCGGGCGCGCCAGTAGGGGATCAGCTGCTCGGTGATGTAGCAATCGAAGTCGCACTGCAGGGCGCGCTTGTAGAAGGGCGTCAGGCTGGTGCCTTCATTGATGGGGTACTTCACCGGAGTGATCAGGCCGCGATGGTTGATCAGGTCCGAAGTGAAGGCGATGTCCGAGGAGGAGAAGCGGAAGGACGTGCCGATCAGCATCGCCATCTGCTCATTGGAGAGCCGCTGTTTGGACTCCTGGAAATCGAAGAGCAGGGCGTCGTTGAGGTCGATGTAGCCCTTCTGCTGGAAGTAGCGGGTCAGTTTGCCGAGCACCACCTGATAGAAGGTGGTGGTGTCGTCGACGCCCTTCACGCGGGTCTGCACCAGGCGGTCGAGGTTGGTGACCGAGGTGTAGAGGTTCACCGGCGGATTGAGCAGCAGTACACGTTTGAAGTTGAAGCTGCGGCGGGTTTCGTCCAGATGACTGACGAAGGCGGCTTCCAGGGCGCCCAGGCTGTAGCCGGTGAGGTAGAAGTCGGTGACCTCCAGGCCCGGATGCTGGGCGCGCACGGCCTGCATCACGCGGTAGAGATCATCGGCATCCTCGGCCGTGAGTCCGGGCGTTGCATGGCGGGAGGCACTGGCCATGAAGTCGTAGCTGGTGGGCGAGGAGAGCTGCACCACGTGGTAGCCGGCGCCGTAGAACAGCTTCTTGAGATTCTCCGCGTGGGTACTGGCGTAGTGGCCGCCGGTGCCGGCAATGACGAACACCAGTGGCGCCGGGCCTTTCTGCTGCGCGAGGCGGTAGCGCAGCTTCTTCACCGACCAGAAATTGTCGGGCAGGGCGCTTTCACGTTCCGGGCGCAGTTTCAGGTCGTAGTCGGCCTGGTCGATGTCATCGTCCGCCGGCACCGTGCTGCGCAGGTCCGGCGGCGTGGTGGCGATGGTCGCCTCGAAGGGGTTGGTGATCGGAAAGCCGTAGCTGGCGGCATCCAGGTCTGCGGCCAACACGTGGGCACAGAAGGTCAGGCTGCCCAGTAGGGCGGCGAGGCTTAGACGGAGCATAGGAGGGGTCCCTGTTCAGTTTCTGCGGAGGCCTTCGCCCGAAGTCATGGGCGGGCTCCAGCCACTCCACCGGACCTGCCCATCAGGGCGGCCGGGCCGCGTTCCTTATAAGAGAACGTCATGAGTGAATACCGAGGCTATGACAACTGCAAGTATTGCAAGTGCGGTCCGTACGTCAGGCCAGGTTGTTGCGGATCGTTGTAAGGTTCTTGCATCGCTCGGACGGGGGGGTATCCTTGGCGCCGCTTACCCATTCGGAGAGAACCATGTCCAGCCGTTCGTCCCTCATCCTGCTGCTGATCCTGCTGCCGCTCTGGCTGGCTGCCAGCTACGGGGTCCGCTTCGCCCTGATGGAGGACGGCCAGTGGGTCGGCCTGTGCGTCGACGAAGCGCAACGCTGGGAATGCCAGGTTCGCGCCGGCCTGGGCCTGCTGATCCACTTCCGCGTCATTGCCTGGGTCGGCCTGGTTGCCTCCGTGGCGGCCTTCTTCATTCCCGGTCGCGCCGGCTGGAGTCTGGCTCTGCTGGCCCTGCTGTTCGCCCTGCCGGCCCTGGTGCTCTACACCGCCAGCCTCGCCGTGTTTGCCTGCGTCATCGCCGGCCTGCGCCTGGTGCGCCGCCAGCCGGAGCCGGTACCGATCAGCGCCTGATCCAGGTAGCAGGCAACAAAAAAGGACGCTTGGAGCGTCCTTTTTTGTGTCTGGCGAATCTGCTTTGTAGGGTGCGCTGTGCGCACCGGGAACCCTGCGCGGAGTTTCCGGTGCGCAGGGTGTTCAGCCGGTATACATGGGTAACGCTTGTCGGGAGACATGGGTAACGGGTGGATAGTCATGGCTTGGGTTGCCTGAGATCAATCTGGCGCACGGTCTTGTGGATGAACACCACGTCGAAGACGCCGTCGGTCGCGGTCGGACGGATGGCAACCCGCTCTCCCGCCAGGCCGCC
>NZ_SSOH01000020.1:0-148846 GCF_029873155.1 Pseudomonas sp. BN515
TGAAGTGGTCAAGTAAAACTGGACACCGGTTTAGGTCTATCCAGCCAGCGCTTCGCGCTGTGCCGGTGTCTGGTAGCTGTTGTAGCTGTGTGGCCGTCGGTGGTTGTAGTAGTCGGTCAGGTAGCGCAGTACATCAGCCTCTGCTTCGGCTTGGCTGGCGTAACCCGAAGCCGGTATCCATTCGGATTTGAGGCTCCGGAAGAAACGCTCCATCGGGGCGTTGTCCCAGCAATTGCCGCGACGACTCATGCTCTGGCGGATTCGATGCCGCCAGAGCAATTGTCGAAATTCCTGACTGCTGTAGTGGCTGCCCTGGTCGGAGTGAAACAGCACGCCGGCGGGGCAACCGCGAGCCTCATAGGCCACGCGCAAAGCACGTCCGGTAAGCTGCGAGTCCGGACGATCGGACATTGCCCAACCCACAATCCGCCGCGCATACAGGTCCATGATCGCGGCCAAGTAGATCCAGCGCCCGCCGGCCCAGATGTACGTCACGTCACCGCACCACACCTGATTGGGGCCGTGGGTGCGGAATTGCCGGTCCAGTTCGTTCGACGCTTTGGCACTCTCACCCTCAGTTGGGCGGTAACGGTGTCGACGGCGTTGCGAGCTGAACAACTGGGCCTCTTTCATCAGACGGCCGGCCAGGAATCGACCCACTGCCCAGCCTTCCTGGCGCAAAGCCGCCGCGAGCGTCCGGGCGCCTGCCGAACGCCGACTCTGGACATGCAGCTCCACCAAGCGCTGTCGCAACCTGGCGTGCGGCTGATTACCGCGAGCTGCTGACTTAGCGGCGGCATAGACACTGCTGCGATTGATGCCGAACAGCCGGCAAAGCTCTGCCCGTGGATAGTGCTCACCCAATGACTCGACTAAGCGCACTAATCGAGGGCGTCTGACATCAAGAGAGCGGTAGCCTTTTTTAAGATCTCTTTCTCCCGCTCCAGCCGCCGCACCTGGGCCTCCAGCTCCTGGATTCGCCGCTGCTCCGGCGTCATGGCCTTGCTGTGCTCCGGCGTCTTGCCATGGCGCTCCAGGGTCAATTGCTCGACCCAGCGCCGCATGGCAGTTGGGCCTACCCCCATCGCCTTGCAGGCTGCCGGTATGGAATAGCCTTGATCGACCACCAGGCTGGCGGCCTCGAGTTTGAATTCCGGACTGAATGATCTTCTGCTCATGAACACCTCTTGCTTGGGCGCAGCTTAACGCCCTATCGGGGTGTCCAGAATCATTAGGCCACTTCAGGGTGAGGGAGCGGATCACCGGATTCCGTTGGTGGGGGTAAAGAATACGGGGCAGCTGCGCTGCCCTTGGCGAATGAATTCGCCCCTACAGGCGTCCGGCGCCCTGGCTCACTCTTCTTCCTCCAACTCCACGAACCGCTCCAGCTCGATCACCTCCAGATTGATCCGCCCGACGAAGGCGGAGAAGGCCAACGTGGCGGCCAGGCGGCGCAGGTCGGCGGCCCAGGGTGGGACGAAGCGTGGTTGTTCCAGCCAGCCGGATTCGAAGAGCGGCGCCAGGCGCACCACGTCGCCTGCGGTCATCCGCCCGGCGAACAGCTGGCGCAGCAGTTCAGGACGGTTGTCGCGCACCGCCACCCGCAGCAGGGTGTGCACGCCGAGCATGCCGATGACGTAGCAGGCGTCCTTGGTGAAAGCACCGCCGCCGCGCACATCGGCCCCCCGGAACACCCGCTGGGTGGAGCGGAAGGATTCCTCCTCCGACTGTCCGGCCTCCAGGAAGCCCTTGAACACCTCGATGAAGTCGGCGCCATCCAGAGCCTGCTGTATGGCCACCACCCGCAGGGCGACGCGGCGCAGGCGCTGGATGTCGATGCTGCCGGTGATCAGCTCGGCGAGCATGGCGATGCCTTCCTGGGTCAGGGTGGTGCGCGGCGCGCCCAGGGCCAGGCTGGTCAGACGTGGCTGGGCGCGGCCGTTCAATGCTGTGGCGACGTGCACGAAGGCTTCGTGCTGCAGCAACTGGGCCTTGTCCAGTTCAGAAAAGAGCGCCGAGGCCCGCAGGCGTATGCGCGTAGCCCCGGCGATGGCTTTGGAGGCCAGGTCCGGGTCCACCACCACGCGCACCTGGTCGGGGCCGAAGAAGGCATCCACTTCGGTACGCATCCAGGCGGCGAATTCCTCGGCGGGAATGCAGGCATCGGTGGCCGGGATGCAGCGGCTGTCCAGCAGGGCGTCGGTGGTGTCGAGGAAGAAGCGCGCCGCATCCAGCGGCGTCATTTTCTGTCGCTCGTAGTAGTGGTCGGGGCGCTGGTAGAGGCGCGCGGAGTAGTCAGTGAAGGCTGGTGTGCCAATGGCGCCCAGCATGCGTCCGGCGCAGGCATAGCTGCCGGCGGTGGCGGCGAGGAAAGCACCCGCCGGGTGGCCCGTGTCGCAGCGGCTGGCGAGGTGTTCCAGGGCTTCGATCTCGGCGCTGTGATCGCGGGGCTGCAGCGAGACTTCCGGCAGCCGAGGACGCCCGGCGCGCCAGTCGGCGAGGAAATGCTCTTCGACGCCATCGGGCCAGGCGATGGCCTCCAGCACGCGGATCTTGCGGGCAAGGCGGGGGAGGGCGGCATCGAGTTCGGCGATGCGGGATTCGCTCATGAGGGCTAACCGGAAAGGGTGATCTTTGAAGGCTAGTTCACGGGTAGGCGTGTGTTGGTCCGGTAGGGTGCGCCGTGCGCACAGCGCACCCTACGGGAATATTCTGTAACCGACGGACTGCCGGGAACGCAGACCCGGGTAGCGCAGTCATAGATTCGAGTTTGCGCTCACCAGCCGGTACGCAGTGTTCCGGCGCGGATTCTTCGTCGAGGTCGACCTATGCACATTCCCCGAAGCCTGACCCTGGCCGCCCTGCTCAGTCTGGCCGCCAGCCCGGTATTCGCCGTTTCCCTGGGCGATGTCGTCGCCGCCGCTGCCACGACTGGCCATCAGGAACAGGCGCCGGGCATCGCACCGGCGGAGTCGGCGGCCTTGCTGGGGCAGCTGGGTAACCAGTTGAACATCACCCCGGAGCAAGCCATTGGTGGCCTTACTGCGTTGTTCGGCGTGGCGCGCAACAACCTGCCGGCCGACCAGTTCGCCCAGCTGGACCAGGCGGTGCCGGGCGTGGGCATGCTCACCGATCCCAATACCCAGGGCCTGCTCAGCAGCATCGGCGGCCTGCTCGGCCAGCAGTCGGGAAATGCCCTGGGCGGTCAGCCGGGCGTGCTCGCCGGGCAGCAGATGAACAACATGACGGACGTGAGCCAGGCCTTTGGTTCGCTTGGGATGGATAGCGGCCTGATCGGCCAGTTCGCCCCGCTGATCCTGTCCTTCCTCGGCCAGCAGGGGCTGGCTGAATCGCTGCTGCAGAACCTCGGCAACCTGTGGAAGTGGACCACACCGCAAGTGCCCGCCACGCCGGCCGTTCCAGCCGGACAGGCAGTGCCGGTGGTGAATGGTCTGTCGACCTGAGTCGCGAGGGTAGGCCGCGCGCCTACCCCTGCAATTGCGCGCGCAGCTGACTGATGCGCGCGTCCTTCTCCTGCCAGAGGTCGCTCACCCAGGCCTGCACGTACTGGCGGAATTCCCCGTCGTTCTCGTAATCGCCCTGCCACAGGGCCGGGTCCAGCGGACGCGTCTGGATATCCACGATCACCTGCGGTACCTGGCCGGACAGCAGCGCCCAGAAGCCGGGCACGCCTTTGCCCGGATAGACCAGGGTGACGTCGAGGATGGCGTCCAGCTGCTCGCCTAGCGCCGCCAGGACGAAGGCGACGCCGCCGGCCTTGGGCTTGAGCAGGTGCCGATAGGGCGAGCCCTGGTTGGCGTGCTTGACCGGGGTGAAGCGGGTGCCTTCGAGGTAGTTCACCACGGTCACCGGCATGCGCTTGAACTTCTCGCAGGCGGCCTTGGTGATCTCCAGGTCCTTGCCCTTCATTTCCGGGTGCTTGTCGAGGAAGGCCTTGCTGTAGCGCTTCATGAAGGGGTAATCCAGGGCCCAGAAGGCCAGGCCGAGGAAGGGCACCCAGATCAGCTCCTTCTTCAGGAAGAACTTGAAGTAGGGCGCCTTGCGGTTGAAGGCCTGGACCAGGGCGGGGATGTCCACCCAGGACTGGTGGTTGCTGATGACCAGGTAGGACGTGTCGTTGCGCAGCCCGTCGCCACCGCGGATATCCCAGCGGGTGGGCGTGAAGACGGCGAATACGCGCTTGCAGTTCTCCGCCCAGGCCTCGGCGATCCACATCACGCCACGGGAGCAGGCGTCGCGCAGGCGCTGGCCCGGCAGGATGAGCTTGAGCAGGGCGACGGCCAGCATCGGGCCGATCAGGATCAGGGTGTTGAGCAAGAGCAGCAGGGTGGTGGCGATTCCGGTCAGCAATGCCTGCATGGGTCCTCGGCTCCTTGTCCACGTGAGTGCGGGCCATGATACGCAGTCACCGCGGGTGCGACGAGCGGTCGGGAGCCTTGCTACCCACAAGGGGGCGAGTATGCTTCGGGCACTTGCTGAATCAGCCGCAACGAACCATTGGCCGCCCGGCTAGTCCCACAACCGTACCCCTCAACCAGGAGATGCTGCGTTGAAACCCCTGATTGCCCTGCTGGCCCTGGTGGCGTTGCCTGCTTTCGCCGCCAAGGAACCCACGCTTTACGGCCGCTACGAGTACATCCGCCTGCCGGAGATCGGCCAGACCATGAAGGCCAAGATGGATACCGGCGCCCTGACCGCCTCCCTGTCCGCCAAGGACATCGAGCGCTTCGAGCGCGACGGCGAGCAATGGGTGCGCTTCCGCCTGGCGACCAAGGATGCCGATGACACAGTGTTCGAGCATCGCGTGTCGCGCATCAGCAAGATCAAGAACCGCGCCGACGAAGTGGGCGAGGAAGACGAGGCGCCCTCGGCTGAGCTTTCCAAGCGCCCGGTCGTGGATATGGAAATGTGCCTGGGTGGCGAAAAGCGCACGGTGGAGGTCAACCTCACTGACCGCTCCAGCTTCAACTACCCGCTACTGATTGGCGCAAAGGCCCTGCGTGAGTTCAAGGCCGCGGTCTATCCGGGGCGCAAGTTCACGGCCGGCAAGCCGCAGTGTTGATTGACGCTATGGGCGTCTTGCGGCAAGTTCGCCGTCAATTCCATGAGCCGGGACGCCCATGCCGCACATCCTCATCGTCGAAGATGAATCGTCCATCGCCGACACGCTGATCTACGCCCTTGAAGCCGATGGCAATGCCACCACCTGGCTGAACCTCGGCGGGCCGGCGCTGGAGCTGTTGCGCCAGCAGCCGGTGGATCTGGTGATTCTCGACGTCGGCCTGCCGGACACCAGCGGCTTCGAGCTGTGCAAGGCACTGCGGCGCTTCTCCGAGGTGCCGGTGCTTTTTCTCACCGCGCGCAACGCCGAGATCGACCGGGTGGTGGGGCTGGAGATCGGCGCCGACGACTATGTGGTGAAACCCTTCAGCCCGCGTGAAGTCGCCGCGCGGGTACGCGCCATCCTCAAGCGCACAGCGCCCCGCGATCCCGCCCCTGCGCCTGCGCCTGCCGCCAACGGCCCGTTCCAGGTGGATGCCGAGCGCGTGCGCATCTATTACCAGGGTCAGCTCCTGGGGCTGACCCGCCACGAGTTCCGCCTGCTCCAGACCCTATTGGCGCAACCCGAGCGGGTATTCAGCCGCGAGCAGTTGCTGGATGCGTTGGGTGTGGCCGCAGACGCCGGCTACGAGCGCAACATCGACAGCCATATCAAGAGCCTGCGTGCCAAGTTGCGCCAGGTGGCGCCCACCGCCGAACCTATCCAGACCCATCGCGGACTGGGTTACAGCTACTCGCCGGACCACGCCTGATGCCGCTGGGCATTCGCCTCTTCCTGGTCTACTTCCTCTTCGTCGGGCTTTCGGGCTGGTTCGTGCTGAGCACGGTGATGGATGAGATCCGTCCCGGCGTGCGCCAGTCCACCGAGGAAACCCTGGTGGATACCGCCAACCTGCTGGCCGAACTCCTGCGTGACGACGTGCGTGCCGGCACCCTCGACCAGGGACGCCTGCCCGAGGTGCTGCGCGCCTACGGCCAGCGCCAGCCGGGCGCGGATATCTGGGGTGTGCGCAAGACCCAGGTGAACCATCGCATCTACGTCACCGACGCCAACGGCGTGGTGCTGCTGGATTCCAGTGGCGCGGCGGTTGGCCAGGATTACTCCCGCTGGAACGACGTCTACCTGACCCTGCGCGGCCAGTACGGTGCCCGCTCCACCCGCGAGACGCCGGACGATCCGGATTCCTCGGTGATGTACGTTGCCGCGCCCATTCGCGATGGCGAGCGGATCATCGGTGTTGTGTCGGTCTCCAAGCCCAACGCCTCATTGCAGCCCTACATCGAACGCTCGCAGACGCGCCTGGCCTGGCTCGGCGCCGGGCTGATCGGGCTCGGCCTGCTGGTGGGCGGATTGCTCTCCTGGTGGCTCAGCCACTCGCTGCGGCGCCTGCGCGATTACGCCCAGGCGGTGAGCGAAGGGCAGCGTGCGGAGCTGCCGGGCATGAGCGGCGGCGAGCTGCGCCAGCTGGCGGCAGCGGTGGAACGCATGCGCACCCAGTTGGAAGGCAAGGCCTACGTCGAACGCTACGTACACACCCTGACCCACGAGCTGAAGAGCCCGTTGGCGGCCATCCGTGGCGCCGCCGAATTGCTGGAGGGCGAGATGCCGGCCGAGCAGCGGCAGCGCTTCGTGGCCAACATCGGCAACGAAGGTGCGCGTTTGCAGCAGTTGATCGAGCGCCTGCTCAACCTGGCCCAGGTGGAGCAGCGTCAGGGCCTGGAAGAACGGGTGCCGGTGCCCGTGCACGAACTGGCCGGGGAACTGCTACAGGCCCAGGCGGCCCGCATCGAGTCGGTCGGCCTCAAGGTGGAGAACCGGATCGCACCGCGATTGTGCGCGCTCGGTGAGCGCTTCCTGATCAGCCAGGCCCTGGCCAACCTGCTGGACAACGCCCTGGACTTCACCCCGCCCGGTGGCCAGTTGCGACTGGACGCGGAGCGCCACGGCGAGTGGCTGGAGCTGCGCGTGTTCAACCAGGGCGAGCCGATCCCCGAGTTCGCCCTGCCGCGCCTCACCGAGCGCTTCTATTCCCTGCCGCGCCCTGCAACGGGGCGCAAGAGCACGGGCCTGGGCCTCAATTTCGTGCAGGAGGTCGCCGGGCTGCACGGCGGCGAATTGCGCGTGGCCAACCGCGAAGGCGGTGTGGAAGCCTGTCTGCGACTTCCTGCTGTCGCGAATTGATATGCGCTCGCCGCCTGCTGACGCTGGCGGCATCGGCCTTCGACTATAAATTGAGCAGAACGGTGGCCCGACTTTTGACGGGCGTCGCCGCCCTGTAACCAGGTTTTGGCTTGATTCTTGATGCGGCCGTCTTGCACAGCGCCGTGCTTGGACTACAAGAACCACAGGCCCTCCAGGAGCTGCCGGATGAAAAGCGTCGCCGAGATTCTCAGAGCCAAGTCCCATACCCAGTTGTTCAGCGTCGAACCGACGACCACCGTGCTGGAAGCCGCCCTGTTGATGGCCGAGAAGGACATCGGCGCACTGGTGGTGCTGCAGGGTGGCGAGCTGGTCGGCATCGTCACCGAACGCGATTTCGTGCGCCGCGTGGCGGCCCTGGAGCGCTCGGCCTATGCCACCACCATCGAAGAGGTGATGACCTCCAATCTCTTCGTGGTGACCCCGCGCGACAGCAACCAGTACTGCATGCAGCTGATGACCGAAAAGAACCTGCGCCACCTGCCGGTGCTCAATGACGGCAAGCTGGTGGGGCTGCTCTCCATCCGCGACCTGGTGCGCGACATCACCGCCGAACAGGAAAGCTTGATCCAGCATCTGGAGCAGTACATTCGCGGGGCGTAGTTCGCCAAAGGCGACAAGACACTTGTAGGGGCGAATTCATTCGCCAAGGGTGGCGCAGCCGCCCCGAAGAAACCGCTGGGCAGACCTTCGGTCTGCTTGGCGAATGAATTCGCCCCTACAGGAGCAAGGCGAATCGGACCTGGACCGCCACCCAATCCCCACACACTCTCCACACTTCCCCCATAAGCCCACCTCGCGCGCTTCCCAGACTCTCCCCATCCCGACACAAGGAGAGTTGCCATGACCCGTACCCTCGGATTCAAGCTGGGCACCATCGCCCTGCTGATACTGCTGTTGATGATCCCGCTGACGCTGATCGACGGCCTGATCAGTGAGCGCCAGACCGCACGTGATGGTGTGCTGGCCAACATCGCCCAGAGCTCCAGCTACAGCCAACGCATCACCGGGCCGATCCTGGTGGTGCCGTACAAGCGCACGGTGCGCGAGTGGAAGACCTACGAGCAGACCGGCCAGCGCCATATGGAAGAGCGGGAGGTGAGTGGCCGGCTCTACTTCCTGCCGGAGCGCTTCAACCTCACGGGTACCGTGGACACCGAAGTGCGCGCCCGGGGCATCTACAAGGCGCGGCTGTACAAGAGCGACAGCCAGGTCAGCGGGCAGATCCTGGTGCCGGCCAACTACGGCATCGACGAGAGCCTGGCTGACTATCGCTTCGAGGCGCCTTTCCTGACGGTGGGCATCAGCGACATCCGTGGCATCGGCAGCGCGCTCAAGTTGCGCCTCAACGGCCAGACCCTGGACTTCCAGCCCGGTAGCGGCGACCGCATGCTGTCGGGTGGCGTGCACGTACCGCTGGCGGCTATGCAGGCGGGGATCGTGCAGAGCCTGGACTTCGGCTTCGACCTCAAGCTGCAGGGCACCTCGTCCCTCAGCGTGACGCCGGTGGGCCGCGATTCGCGGGTGGAACTGAGTTCGTCCTGGCCGCACCCGAGCTTCATCGGCGAGTTTCTTCCCAGTGAGCGCAGCATCAGCGCCCAGGGATTCTCCGCCACCTGGCAGACCAGCTTCTTCGCCACCAACCTGCAGGAGGCCCTGGCCGAATGTGTGGGCGAGGCCCAGTGCGACCCGTTCAATTCGCGGGACTTCGGCGTCAGCTTTTCCGACCCGGTGGACCAGTACCTGAAGACCGACCGCGCGATCAAATACGCCCTGTTGTTCGTGGCCCTGACCTTCGCCGGCTTCTTCCTGGTGGAAGTGCTCAAGCGCCTGGCGGTGCACCCGGTGCAGTACGGCCTGATGGGGCTCGCCCTGGCGTTCTTCTACCTGCTGTTGCTGTCGCTGTCCGAGCACCTGGAGTTTGCCGTGGCCTATCTCATCTCGGCTTCGGCCTGTGTGGCGCTGGTGGGGTTCTACGTCAGTCACGTACTGCACAGCTGGTTGCGTGGTGGTGGTTTCACCCTGGGGCTGGCGGCGCTCTACGGCATGCTCTACGGCCTGCTCAGCGCCGAGGATTACGCCCTGCTGATGGGTTCGCTGCTGGTGTTCGGCCTGCTCGCCTGCGTGATGGTGCTGACCCGCAAGCTGGACTGGTACGGCGTCGGCCGCACCCAGCCGGCCAGCGGCAACTGAGGAGGACCGGCCATGCGCGTACTGATGCAATTCGGCGGCTGCTTCCTGCTCGGCCTGGTGATTTCGGTGCTGGTGCTGGGAGCAATGATGTTCGCCGGCGCCTTCGGCTTCATCGACCTCTGGCTATTCACCGGCAAGCCGTTGGCGGGCCTGGCCCTGTGGCTGCTACCGGCCGGGTTCTGGCAGGGCCTGACCGGTGTGGTGGACGCCGCGCACAACCCGGCGGTGCATTCTTTCCTCGAACTCTGCGCGGCCCTGGGCCAGGGCGCGCTGGTAGTTGCGGCGGGTTTCTTCCGCCTCTGGTACCGGCATGCGGGAGTCGGGCAATGAGCTGGGTGGGCCTGCGTGAGGATCAGGCTGCTGGTGCCAAGTTGGCGACGAAAATAGCGCGGTTGTTCCCCAGGTCTCCGCCACCCCCGGAATCGGTGCGCATGGCGCACCCTACGAACTGCAACCGAGCGCGCAACCCAACTTGAAAGAAGTCAGCCCGTAGGGGTGGAAGTCGCGTTTCACTTCCACCAGCGGAGCCCGGCCGGACGTTGACGGTGGATAGAGGAGCGCTATCCACCCTTCGTACGCGAATGCGTGCGCAGTTGAAACGTCAGGGCGCGGGGGCAGTGGCTTTGAGGGAGGGGCGCTGGCTGGCCGTGACGTACCAGGCGGCCAGTTTCGGGCAGTCGCGGCGCCAGTTGAGGTCGGGCATGCGGAAGTCCAGATAGCCCAGGGCGCAGGCGGCGCTGATGGCGGCGACGTCGAAACGCTCATCCAGCTCGCCAGCGGCGTCCTCGAAGGCCGCCAGGGCGCGGTCGATCTTGCTGCACTGGCCCAGGACCCAGTCGTCCCAGCGCTTGTCCTCGGGACGCAGGAAGGTTTCGTAGCGCACCAGGATGGCGGCATCGGTTACCGCGTCCGCAAGCGAGGCCAGGGTCAGGCGCCGCCAGCGTTCCGCGCCATCGCGGGGGATCAGCGGTTCGCCGCCGTGCTGGTGGTCGAAGTAGTCGAGGATCACCCGGCTGTCGTGCAGCACGCTGCCGTCGGCCAGCTGCAGGGCCGGGATCTTGCCGGCGGGATTGTGCTCGTTCACTTCGGCGCTGGGGTTCACCGGGGTGAGGGTCACGCCGTGGAGGTTGACCGTGTCGAGCTGGCCGGTTTCGTGGAGCAGCACCATGACCTTGCGGACGTAGGGGGACGTGGGAGAGAAGAACAGGGTCAGGCTGGCGCTCATGCGGGATCCTCGGCGTCTACAACGGGGGAATGGCGCATTTATACCGCATTGGAATGCCGCAGGGCATGTGACTCTTGTAGGAGCGATTTCAATCGCGAAGCAGCCCGTAGGGCTGCCCTGCGTTGGTCGTTGGGGCGCTGCGTCAGCCTTTCGCGAATGAATTCGCTCCCACAGGATCAGTACTTGATCATCACCAGTCGGTCCTGGGCCGATTCCGCGCCCCAGACTTCGCCGGTACGTCCGGCCAGCTGGGTCACCTGGGCGCCAGGGCGATCGCTGGGGAAGCTGGCGAACAGACGGCTGAACGGGTTGAAGCGGAGGATGGCATTGGCGCTGAAGTCGCTCAGCCAGACGCGCTCCTGCTCATCGACATAGAGGGCATGGGCGTCGGCATTGCTGCCGGGAATGTTCCAGCTGTTCCAGGCTTCGCCCAACGGATCGAAGCGGCTCAGGCGCCCGCCGGCTGCTTCGCTGACCCAGAGGGTGCCGCGCGAGTCGCTCCAGATCAGGCGCGGGCCGGCACTGTCCTCTGGCAGATCCACCAATTTGGCTTGGCCGGTGTCGGGATCGATGCGGCCGATGTGGCGGGCCGGCTCGTTGGAGTACCAGACCTCGCCGTTGGGCGTCACTGTGATGCCACTGGGGCCGGGGCCTCCCGGTGCCGGCCAGACGTCCACGCTGCTGTCGGTCGGTTTGAAGCGACCATAGAACCCGCGCTTGCCGGTGAACCAGAGGTCGCCGTTACGGTCCTGGGCCAGGCCTTCGAGTTCGATGCCGGCCGCCGTGCCCTTGAGGGGGAAGGTACTGACCGACTGGTCCACCGGGTCGACCCGTACCAGTGCATCCAGGCCGGGGTCGGCGATCCAGGCAGCGCCTTCCTGGTCCACCACCAGGGCGCGGGGAGAGGAGCCGATGCCGAGGGGCACCAGCTGGGTCTGGCCGGTGAGCGGGTCGAGCAGGCCGACCGATCCCTGGCGTTGCGCGGTGAACCAGACGCGCCCGTCGGTGGCCGGCGCCACGTCGCGGGGGCCGGTGCCGACGGGGACCGGGTAGTAGGTGACATCCGCCGCAATGGCCGCCCCGCAAAGCAGGGCTGCGCACAGGGCGAGGGCGGTCGGACGGATCATGGGAAGGCCTCCGTGTCCTGGGGTCATCTATCAATCGACGCCGGAAGGAGGGCAGGGGTTCGCAGAAATTCCCGAACGGCAGGGTTGTTCCTGTCGGATCAGAGGGCGGGTGCGTGTTGCCGGCGCTGCCAGCGGCTCAGGGCGGAGGCCAGCGCGGCAGGACTTTCCAGGCCCTGGCGGCGGGCGCGGCTGAACAGGATCAGGGCGATTTCGGCGGTCACCAGTGCGTCGGCACTGGCGTTGTGGCGCTGCAGCACCTGCAGTCCGAAGTACTCGACCCACTCGTCCAGGCCGCCGTTGCGGATACCCGCCTCGGGGCAGAGCATGGGCGCCAGTTCAGCGATGTCGAGGAAAGTGTGGCGCAGGCGGTGGTCGAGGTCCTGCTTGAGGGCTCGGCTCAGCATGCGTTGGTCGAAGGTGGCGTGGAAGGCCAGCAGCGGGCTGTCGCCGAGAAACTCCATGAAACCCAGCAAGGCTTCGGCGGGTTCCACGCCTGCGGCCAGTTCGCTCGGTGCGATGCCGTGGATCAGCACGCTGGCGCTGAGCTTGCCGGTTTCGCGCTGCAGGGTGGATTCGAACTGGTTGCCGAGGTCGATGGCGCCATCGGCGATGCTCACCGCGCCGATGGACAGCACCAGGTCGCGGCTCATGTTCAGGCCGCTGGTTTCCAGGTCCAGCACCACGAAGCGTTGCTGGCGCAGGGGGCGGTCGTCCAGTGGCTGGGGATCGGACAGGCGGTCGCGACGGTCCGCGATGTCCGGGTCCAGGGGCTTGCGACGGGTGAACCAGGGGAAGCCGTTCATAGTTGATAACGTAGCGCGAGGCTCGATTGCAGGCGCTGGGCCTGACGGAAGGACTCGCGCAGGATGCGCCGGTCCAGGTGATTGAGGGTGTCCGGGTCGAGTCGGTTGGAGTAGGGCAGGCCTTGCCGCGCCTGATGCTGGTGCTGCTGCATGCGGGTGAGCTGGATGAAGTGGTAGGCCTCCTCATAGGCCGCGCCATCCAGCGCATCCACCACCTCCCGTTCCACCAGTTGGCGCAGGCGTTCCAGGGTGCCGCAGGCCTTGATGCCATGGGCCAGGGCGAGCAGTCGGGCGCCGTCGACGAAGGGCGTCAGGCCCTGCACCTTGAGGTCGAGGGTGTCTTTCTCGGCGCCCTTGCGGGCCACCACGAAATCACGAAAACGCCCGACCGGCGGGCGCTGGCGCAGGGCGTTGTCGGCCAGCATGCGCTGGAACAGGCTGTTGTCGGCGACCAGGGCCAGCAGCTCCCGTTGCAGGGCCTCGCAGCCCTCGGTGGGGCCCCAGACGGCGCGCAGGTCGAAGTAGATGGAGGAGCCCAGCAGGTTCTCCGGCGTTGCCTCGCGGACGAAGGTGGCGAAGCGCCGACTCCATTCGCTGCGGGACAGGCAGAGCTCCGGGTTGCCGGCCATGATGCCGCCCTTGCACAGCTCGAAACCGCATTGCGCCAGGTGTTGGTTGATGCGTTCGGCCAGCGGCAGCAGGCGCCCGCGTATGGCGGCGGCTTCCACGGCGTCGGAGGCTTCGAAGAGGATGCCGTTGTCCTGGTCGGTGTGCAGGGTCTGCTCGCAGCGCCCCTCGCTGCCGAAGCAGAGCCAGGTGAACGGGATGCCCGGATCGCCCATTTCATCGAGGGTCAGCTCGATCACCCGGCACACGGTGTGGTCGTTGAGCAGGGTGATGATGCGAGTGATCTGCGTGGAGCTGGCGCCGTGGGCCAGCATGTTGTCCACCAGGCGCTGGATTTCGTCGCGCAGGGCAGCCAGGGTTTCGACCCGCCCGGCATGGCGAATGGTGCGCGCCAGATGCACCAGGTCCACCCGCTGCAGGGAAAACAGGTCACGCTCGGACACCACACCTACCAGGCGCGCGCCGCTGACCACGCAGACGTGGGCGATGTGCCGTTCGGTCATGGCCAGGGCAGCGTCGAAGGCACTGGCTTCCGGCGGCAGGTGGAAGGGCGCCTGGGTCATGACGTCGGCGATGGGCTGGGCGAGGTCGGCGCTGGCGTCGGCGATCACCCGGCGCAGGTCGCGCAGGGTGAAGATGCCTTGCGGCCGCTGGTTGGCGCCGACGATGACGATGCTGCCCACCTGTTGCTCGTGCATCAGCCGCACCGCGTCGCGCAACGGCAGTTCCGGCTGGCAGGAAATCGGCTGGCGCACCGCCAGTTCACCCAGGCGGGTATCCAGGGAGTACTGGGCGCCCAGGGTTTCCACGGCGCGCAATTGCACCTGCTGGTTGACCTGGTCGAGCAGGCTGCTGACCCCGCGCAGGGCGAAGTCGCGGAAAGGGTTGGAAAGCGCGAACAGTTTGACGAAGGCGGACTTGCCCAGCAGCAGGCAGAAGGTGTCTTCGCCGGCCAGGTGCTCGGTGCGGGTGGCCCGTTCGCCAAGCAGGGCGGCCAGGGGGAAGCACTCGCCGCTGGCGATCTCGAAGGTGGTTTCGGTGCCGCGCCGTGCCGAGTGCGGGCGTTCACCCACTACACGTCCCTGCTTGACGATATAGAAGTGCTCCACCGGCCCATCCTGGGGCTTGATGATGGATTCGCCGGCGGCATAGAAACGCAGCAGGCAATGCTCGACGAGGAAGGCGAGGTGGGCGCTTTCCATCTGGTTGAAGGGCGGGTACTTCTGCAGGAACTCCATGGTGCCCTGGATGTTCTGCATGACCGCCTGCTTGCCGGCCTGGGCGAAGGCGCCTGACTTGGTCATCTTACTGCCCGTCGTTCTTGTTAGAAGAGCCATGCTGCGCGCGGCGGCAGGGGACACAAATTGGACGTAAGTCTAAGGGTTGGCGCGCAGGTCGTCGGAAATCCTGATAGGGCGCTACCGTTCGGCGGATGCTGCAATCTGCATGGGAACTTGCTTGCATTTTGCCTATCCGACCAGCGTACCCCGTGCTACAGCTAGTAGTGAGGGGAGTTGGGCCTGCTAGGGAAGGCCCTTTCGAGGACGACCCCATGAGTTACGGTGATTTGCTGAGTGAAGCCGAGCTGCAAGCGCTTGATGAGATCATGCGCGTGCCCAGCGCGCCACCCAGTGTTCTGTTGGTAGACGACGATGAAATCGGGCGCGACGCCTTGGCCGATCAACTGGTGGCCCAGGGCATTCCCTGCATCACCGCCGACAGTGGCGAACAGGCACTGGCGCTGCTGGTCACCCGCCCGTCCATCGGCCTGATGATCACCGAACTCCACATGCAATGCGGCAGCGGCCTGGAACTGGTGCGCCAGGTGCGTCAGTCGGCGCGGGCGAGCCTGCCGGTCATCATCGTTTCCGGAGACGCCGACGTGCAGGACGCCATCGAGGCCATGCACATGAAGGTGGTGGACTTCCTGCTCAAACCGGTGGACATGAGCCGTCTCGCCAATCTGGTGCGCAACGAGCTGGGTACCCCGCCTGCGCCCAGGACGCCACCAACCGAGGTGCGACCCAGGCCGGCGAAAGCGAAAGCCAAAGCGAAGGTCATCGCGCTGAAGAGCGCTTGAAGAAACCGCCAGGGACAGGCGGTTTTTTTATGCCTGTCCCCGTTGTGTTTCAGTGATGGACGCTGTCGACGGCGATCCCTTCACCGTCCACGTCGTGGTATTGGGCACGGCGATCGGCGATGGCGCAGTAGATCAGCCCGGCCAGGCCCGCACCGAAGAACCAGGAGAACGCCGACAGGGATTCGAACGCCGGCAGCAGCGCCAGCAGGGTGGAAATCAGCGCCGCCGGCACGAAGGCGGCCAGCGCCCGCGGGTTCACGCCACGGTGGTAGTGGTAGGCCGCCTCGCGGCTTTCCGAGTACAGCTCCGGCAGGTTCACCCGGCCACGGCGCAGCAGGTAGTAGTCGACGATCATGATGCCGTAGAGCGGGCCGAGCAGCGCGCCGAGGCCGCCGAGGAAATACACGATCACGCCGGGGCTGTTGTACAGGTGCCAAGGCAGGATCAGCACGGCAATGGTGGCGCTGAGCAGACCGGCGCGGCGGAAGTTGAGCACCCTGGGAGCGAGGTTGGTCAGCACGTAGGCCGGCGCGACGAAGTTGGCCATGATGTTCACCGCCACGGTGACGATCAGGAAGGCCAGGCAGGCCAGTACCAGGCCGAGGGTGTCGGGGATGCTGGCGACGATCTCGGTCGGGCTCTTCACCAGTTTTCCGTCGATGCTGAATTGCGCGCCGGCCAGCACCACAGCGATCAGCGCGAAGCCGAGCATGTTCACCGGCAGGCCCCAGAAGTTGCCCACGCTGATGGTGCGGCGGTCGGGGCAGTTGCGGGTGAAGTCGCAGAAATTGAGGATCATGGTGCCGTAAAGGGATACCCACAGCGCCGCTGCGCCCAGCACTTTCAGCCACATGGTCGAGCCGGTGTAGCCTTCGCCTGTGGACCAGGTGATGGAGAAGCCGCTGCGCTGGTACATCCAGCCGGCGAGTGCGGTGAAGGTCAGCAGGATCACCGGGCCGGCGAAGGATTCGTAGCGGCGCACCATCTCCATGCCGTAGGCGAAGATCACCAGTTGCACGCACCAGATGCCCAGGAAGGTGATCCAGCCGAGGGTGGACAGGCCGAGCAGGGAGTCCTGGTCGTAGGCGGCGAGGGAGGGGAACACGGCCGTCAGCAGCACGCGCAGGACCACCGAGGCGAGGTAGGTCTGGATGCCGAACCAGGCAATGGCGATCACCGCGCGGATCAGCGCCGGGATCTGCGCGCCGTGGATGCCGAAGCTGATGCGGCACATCACCGGGTAGGGCAGGCCGGTCTTCTGCCCCATGTAGCCGGACAGGTTCATCAGGCCGTAGATCAGCAGCGCGCCCAG
The DNA here is from genome assembly GCF_029873155.1 of Pseudomonas sp. BN515. NCBI lineage: Bacteria > Pseudomonadati > Pseudomonadota > Gammaproteobacteria > Pseudomonadales > Pseudomonadaceae > Pseudomonas > Pseudomonas sp. BN515. Next base: position 16,650 of record NZ_SSOH01000020.1, read on the forward strand.
GGCGAACGCGGCGAGGATCTGCGCGCCGCTCATTCCCAGCGCGAACAGGCCGATGGCGAAGGAGTAGTTGGCGATGTTGTGCACATCGTTGGTCCACAGCGCGAAGAGGCTGTAGCGCCCCCAGCTGCGGCCTTGCGCCTTGGTCGGCGCGAGGTCGGCGCTGTACAGGCGCGGGCTCAGGGCCACTTCAGCGGGAGCGACCGCATCGGCGGGTGGGGAGTCGAGCTGGGTAACGCCGGAGAGTGGGGTGGGCGCCATGGGGCCTCCGTGAACTTGTGTGCACTATTTTGTGTTTTTTGTATGCAAGCCAGTTTCGTGCCACCCATTGGTTTCGGCAGATCAGACGGCGATTTCAGGCCTTTCGTGCACCATAAGAGGTCAACTCAAGCCCAGTCCTGGCGCGCTTTTCCTCCGGTCATCGGAAATTAGTCTATGTATTTCATTGACTTGCGAGTCAGTTTTGCTGGTCGTGCGCTGAGTGTGAGAATGGGGATTTTGTACACAAGTTTTGTATGCAGGCGTTACGTCGACGCCCGCTCGGCTTTTCTGCAGGCAATAAAAAACCGCCCCGAAGGGCGGTTTTTCATGGGCAGGTCTTAGAGACCGTTCTTCGCCTTGTACTCGCGGCGACGACGGTGCAGGACCGGCTCGGTGTAGCCGTTGGGCTGCTTGGTGCCTTCCACTACCAGTTCCAGCGCGGCCTGGAAGGCCACGTTGCCTTCGAAGTTCGGCGCCATCGGGCGGTACAGCGGGTCGCTGGCGTTCTGACGGTCCACCACCGCGGCCATGCGCTCCAGGCTCTCGACGATCTGAGCCTGGGTAACCACGCCGTGGCGCAGCCAGTTGGCCAGCAGCTGGCTGGAGATACGCAGGGTGGCGCGGTCTTCCATCAGGCCGACATCGTTGATGTCCGGTACCTTGGAGCAGCCGACGCCCTGGTCGATCCAGCGCACGACATATCCGAGGATGCCCTGGGCGTTGTTGTCCAGTTCGTTCTGGATCTCTTCCGCGCTCCAGTTGGTGTTCGGCGCCAGCGGGATGGTCAGGATGTCGTCCACCGAAGCCGGGGCACGCTTGGCCAGTTCGGCCTGACGGGCGAACACGTCGACCTTGTGGTAGTGCAGCGCGTGCAGGGTGGCGGCGGTCGGCGACGGGACCCAGGCGGTGTTGGCACCAGCCAGCGGGTGGCCGACTTTCTGCTCGAGCATGGCGGCCATCAGGTCCGGCATGGCCCACATGCCTTTGCCGATCTGCGCTTTGCCTTGCAGGCCGGTAGCCAGGCCGATGTCGACGTTGCTGTTCTCGTAGGCGCCGATCCACTTCTCGTTCTTCATGGCGCCCTTGCGCACCACGGCGCCGGCTTCCATGGAGGTGTGGATTTCGTCACCGGTGCGGTCGAGGAAGCCGGTGTTGATGAACACCACGCGCTCGGCAGCGGCCTTGATGCAGGCCTTGAGGTTGACGGTGGTGCGGCGTTCTTCGTCCATGATGCCGACCTTCATGGTGTTACGCGGCATGCCGAGGACGTCTTCCACGCGGCTGAAGATTTCGGTGGCGAAGGCTACTTCTTCCGGGCCGTGCATCTTCGGCTTCACGATGTACATGGAGCCAGTGCGGGTGTTCTTGCGGCTGGTGTTGCCCTTCAGGTTGTGCAGGGCGATCAGGCCGGTGAACAGGCCATCCTGGATGCCTTCCGGTACTTCGTTGCCAGCGGCGTCGAGGATGGCCGGGTTGGTCATCAGGTGACCGACGTTGCGCACGAACAGCAGGGAACGGCCGTGCAGGGTCAGCTCGGAGCCGTCGGCCTTGGTGTAGACGCGGTCCGGATTCATGGTGCGGGTGAAGGTCTGGCCGCCCTTGCTGACGGATTCCGCCAGGTCGCCCTTCATCAGGCCGAGCCAGTTGCGGTAGACCACGACCTTGTCGTCGGCATCGACGGCGGCGACGGAGTCTTCGCAGTCCATGATGGTGGTCAGCGCGGATTCCATCAGCACGTCTTTCACGCCGGCGGCGTCGGTCTGGCCGATGGGGCTGGTCGGATCGATCTGGATTTCGAAGTGCAGGCCGTTGTGCTTCAGCAGCACGGCGGCGGGCTTGGCGGCGTCGCCCTGGAAGGCGATGAACTGGGCAGCCTGTTTCAGGCCGGCCTCGCTGCCATTCTTCAGGGTCACGACCAACTGGCCGTTCTTCACGGCGTAGGCGGTGGCGTCGACGTGGGAGGCACCTTCCAGCGGCGCGGCTTCGTCGAGGAAGGCGCGGGCGAAGGCGATCACCTTGTCACCACGGACCTTGTTGTAGCCCTTGCCCTTCTCGGCGCCGCCTTCTTCGCTGATGGCGTCGGTGCCGTAGAGCGCATCGTAGAGCGAACCCCAGCGCGCGTTGGCAGCGTTCAGGGCGAAACGTGCATTCATCACCGGCACGACCAGCTGCGGGCCGGCCATGGTGGCGATTTCTTCGTCTACGTTCTGGGTAGTGGCCTGGAAGTCGGCCGGTTCCGGCAGCAGGTAGCCGATCTCCTGGAGGAACGCCTTGTAGGCCACGGCGTCGTGGGCCTGGCCGGCACGTGCCTGGTGCCAGGCATCGATCTTGGCCTGCAGTTCATCGCGTTTGGCGAGGAGGGCTTTGTTCTTCGGAGCCAGGTCATTGATGACGGCTTCCACACCGGCCCAGAACTGCTCGGCTGCAATGCCGGTTCCGGGGATGGCTTCGTTGTTCACGAAGTCGAACAGGACTCTGGCGACCTGAAGGCCACCGACTTGAACGCGCTCAGTCATTGCTTGCCTCACTCTGCTCAATATCCGCTCGGACCGGGGGTTTCCCTTCTTGTAGTCCGAAGCGCGGCATACTACATGAAGCCGTCGTGAAAATCAGTGGGGTCGCGTCGCTATGCGACTAAAAGCTGCATTACGGTCACAACGGCGGGCAGAATGTTCTCAAAAAACTGGCGCATTGTTCCAGTTAAATCTGAAAAATGTACACGATTTGTTTTCAGAGAAACTGCGACAGGCCGTCGCACGTGATTCTGCGCGGGTTTTCGGGGGCTTTCCTATACTCCTGCGAATTCGTCCCTGGAGTCGTCTCATGCCTGTAAATGCCGTCACGTTCAGCGATCTTGATGATCTGTCCGCACTTTTCGCCGGCTACCTGGAGTTCTATCAGGTGCCCCGGCCCCTGGCGGAAATCCGTTCCTTCCTCGAACAGCGCCTGGATCGCGGCGACTCGACCCTGTTCATCGCCCGTGACAGCGGCGGCACGCCCCTGGGTTTCACCCAGCTCTATCCCTTTCTCTCGTCGCTGGCGCTGGCACCGGCCTGGTTGTTGAGCGATCTTTATGTAGTGCCTGCCGCCCGGCGCCAGGGCGTCGGCGAGGACCTGATGAACGCCGCCCGCGCCCACGCCGAACGCACCGGCGCCTGCGGCATCCAGTTGGAAACCGCGAAGACCAACCTTGCCGGCCAGGCGTTGTACGAGCGACTGGGTTATGTGCGGGATGAGGTTTTCTTCACCTACTGGCTGAGCCTGGCCTGACGCCCGGCGCCGGTTGCCTACAGAGAAGGAGTCGAGCGTGGATCATCTGGTACTTACCGTCATCGCCGCGGACCAGCCGGGTCTGGTGGAACGCGTCGCGCAGTGCATCGCCGCCCACGGCGGCAACTGGCTGGAAAGCCGCATGTCACGCATGGCCGGGCAGTTCGCCGGCATCCTGCGCGTAGCGGTTCCGGCCGAGGGCTACGACGAACTGGTAGAGGGATTGCAGGGCCTCAGCGCCCATGGCATCCGGGTAATGCTGGCGCAGAGCGGGATCGAGCCGGCCTGCACCTGGAAGCCGATCCTGCTGGATCTGGTGGGTAACGATCGACCGGGCATCGTCCGGGACATCACGCGCCTACTGGCGGAACTGGGGGTGAACCTGGAAAGCCTGATCACCGAGGTGATGCCGGCGCCCATGAGCAGCGAGCCGCTGTTCCATGCCGAGGCGGTGCTGGCGGTTCCGCTGACCCTGTCGCTGGACGTGTTGCAGGCCAAGCTGGAGGGGTTGGCGGACGAGCTGATGGTGGAGCTGAACCTGCATCAGGAGAAGTGAGCGCGCGGGTGGAAATTCACTTGGCGGATTTCCACCCCACGCCCGAAGCCGGCCTTGCCACCGGCGAGGTTCAGAAATTGCGCCGCAGGGTGAGCCAGGCGTCGACGCTGTAGATGGCCAGGCCCGCCCAGATGAAGGAGAAGGCCAGCAGCTTGCTCGGGTCGAAATGCTCGTCGAAGAGGAAGATCGCCTGAAGCATCACCAGGGTCGGCGCCAGGTACTGGAGGAAGCCGAGGGTGGTGTAAGGCAGGTTGCGCGCGGCGGCGTTGAAGCACACCAGTGGCACCAGCGTGATCGGGCCGGCCGCCATGAGCCAGAGGGCTTCGGGGCTGCCCCAGAAACTGGCCTGCGCCGAGGCGGCAGTCGGATTCAGCAGCAGCCAGCCAACCGCCAGCGGCAAGAGCAACCAGGTTTCCACCACCAGGCCGGGCAGGGCCGCCACCGGTGCCTGCTTGCGGATCAGCCCGTAGAACCCGAAGGTCAGCGCCAGGGTGAGGGAGACCCAGGGCAGCGCGCCCACCTGCCAGATCTGCTGGGCCACGCCCGCCGCTGCCAATAGCACCGCCAGCCACTGCAACCGACGCAGGCGCTCGCCGAGAATCAGCATCCCCAGCAGCACATTCACCAGCGGGTTGATGTAGTAGCCCAGGCTCGCTTCCAGCATCCGACCGTTGTTTACCGCCCAGACATACACCAGCCAGTTGGCGGCGATGAGCATGCCGCTGGCGGCCAGCACGCCGAAGCGCTTGGGATTCTCCCGCAGCTCGCGGAACCAGCCGGGGTGCTTCCACACCAGCAGTAGCGCTGCGCCGAACAGGGCGGACCAGATGGCCCGGTGAACGATGATTTCCAGCGCCGGAACGCTCTGGATGGCTTTGAAGTAGAGCGGAAAGAGTCCCCAGATGATGTAGGCGGAGAGCCCCAGGATGTACCCGCGGCGCGGGTCGGCGGTGGCCATGAAGGTTCCTTGCTTAGGCAGCTAACGAGTGGTGCGACATTCTAGTTGGCGCCGTCGGGGCTTGTCTGTGTGCTCAGGTTTTTTCCGGGGGATGCGCAAGCGGAAAGCGTAAGGGGTTCTTTACGGCGGGTATGGGGTGGCATGTAGGAGCGATTTCAATCGCGAATGAATTCGCTCCCACAAGGGGAAGGGAGTCCGAAACTCGGATTGGTCTCAGAACAGTTTCAACGGCTCTTCGTCCAGCGCGGCCAGTTGTTCGCGCAGGGTGAGGATCTGGTCGCCCCAGTAGCGCTCGCTGCCGAACCAGGAGAAATGCATGGGGAAGGCCGGGTCGTCCCAGCGGCGGGCGATCCAGGCGCTGTGGTGCATGAGGCGCAGGGTGCGCAGGCCTTCGATCAGCGGGAGCTCGCGCGGGTCGAAGTCGTGGAACTCCTGGTAGCCATCCACCAGTTCGGCGAGTTGGCTGAGGCGTTCGTGGCGCTCGCCGGCGAGCATCATCCACAGGTCCTGAACCGCCGGGCCCATGCGGCAGTCGTCCAGGTCCACCATATGGAAGATTTCGTCGCGGCACAGCAGGTTGCCGGGGTGGCAGTCGCCGTGCAGGCGGATCGGCTGGTAACGCACGTGCGCGAACACGGCATCCAGGCGCTTGAGCAGGTCGCGGGCGACCGACTCATAGGCCGGCAACAGGCTGCGAGGAATGAAGCCGCCTTCCAGCAGCGTGGCCAGGGACTGATGGCCGAAGTTATCCACCGCCAGGGTTTCCCGATGCTCGAAGGGGCGGGTGGCGCCCACCGCATGAAGGCGGCCGAGGAGCTGGCCGAGGCGGAAAAGCTGGTCCAGGTTGCCGGGCTCGGGCGCCCGCCCGCCACGGCGAGGGAAGAGGGCGAAGCGGAATCCGGCGTGTTCGAACAGACTTTCACCATCGCGCAGCAGTGGTGCCACGACGGGCACTTCGCATTCCGCCAGTTCGGCGCTGAAGCTGTGCTCCTCACGAATGGCGGCGTCGCTCCAGCGCTGCGGTCGGTAGAACTTGGCGATCAGCGGCTCGGCGTCTTCGATGCCCACCTGGTACACACGGTTCTCGTAGCTGTTCAGCGCGAGGATGCGTGCATCGCTGAGGAAGCCGAGGCTTTCAACGGCATCCAGTACCAGGTCGGGGGTGAGTTCATCGAAGGGGTGGGACATGGGAGGCTCCGGCAGTCAGGCGCCCAGTCTATCCCTGCCGGCGATTTGCTGCGCGTTGGAATAAGAGCCTCAGAGCGCGGTGCCGAGCAGGACCTGGCCAGGGGCGAACTGTGCGCGGACTTCGTCGCCGGGCTTGAGGCCGGGCTGTGCCAGGCGCTCGGGTTCGACCAGGGCACAGAGGGTCTGGCCGCTGGGCAGGGCGATGCGGACTTCGCTGGGGCCGTCGGCGGCGTCGAGGATTTCCTCGATCCGGCCCTGCAGCTGGTTCAGTGATTCGTCGCCCGGTTCGGAAAGCGGCTGCAGGCGCAGCCAGCCGGCCTTGATCAGCGCCACCACGCCGCGGCCCGGGGCCAGTTCCAGCTTTTCGGTGCTGTCGCGGGTGATCTGCGCCAGCAGGCGGGCGCCTCCAGCCAGTTCGACCTTCACCAGGTCATTGCGGCCCTTGGGCTGGATGTCGAGCACTCGGCCGCTCAGTTGATTGCGAGCGCTGGTGCGCAGCATGAGGCGGCCCAGCAGCTCAAGGTCCTGTTCGCTTTCGGCGCTTTCCAGCAGGCGCGCTTGCAGGCTTTCCAGGCGCTTGTAGAGCGCCAGCAGGCGCTCGCCCTCGGCGGACAGTCGTGCACCGCCACCACCCTTGCCCCCCACCGAGCGTTCCACCAGGGGCCGCTCGGCGAGGTTGTTCAGCTCGTCGATGGCGTCCCACGCGGCCTTGTAGCTCAGCCCGGCGGCCTTGGCAGCGCGGGTGATCGAACCTTGCACGGCAATCTGCTCCAGCAGCGCCAGACGCTGCGGGCGGCGGGTGAGTTGCTGGGTGAGGGCGCTGGTCAGGCTCATGGGCAGGCGGATCGTCAGGGGTTCTGGCGCGCAGGCTGCGCCCGCGGGCCCATCGCGTCAAGCCTTCAGCGGTCGCCAGGGCGAGGCGTGCGCGCCAGACAGTAGACGTCCACCCGCGTCGCGCCGGCCCGCTTGAGCAAGCGGGCGAGGAAATGCGCGGTGGTGCCTGTTGTCAGCACATCGTCCACCAGCGCGACATGCAAGCCCTTCACGTCCGCTCGCGGCGCCAGGGCAAAGGCGTGGCGCAGGTTACGGCGCCGTGCGGCGGCGTCCAGTCCCTGCTGGGGCGGCCCGTCCTCGACCCGCTGCAGCCAGTCATCTTGCACTGTGATGTCCAGCCTTTTGCCCAGCCAGCGCGCCAGCATCTGTGCCTGGTTGAAGCCGCGCTTGCGCAGGCGGGGTGGAGCCAGCGGAACCGGCAGAAGCGCGGCGGGACGCGGCAATCCGTCATTGAAGGCATGCTCCAGATGGCGCGCGAGCAGTTCCCCGAGGAGACGACCTTGGGGCCAGTTGCCCTGATGCTTGAAGCGGGTGATCAGGCTGTCCACCGGAAAGCCGTAGCGCCAGACGGCCTCCACCCGGCTGAAGGGTGGCGGCCGTTTCAGGCATTCGCCGCACGGCAGTCCATGGGTGGGCAAGGGCAGGGCGCACACCGAGCAATGCCCGGCGAGCCAGGGGAGTTCGGCCTCACAACCGCTGCAGATGGGCAGGCTGCCGCCCGGCGCGCGACAGAGCAGGCAGGTGGGCGTGTGACGAAGCCAGTCCGGCCGCAGCCGGGCGAGCAGAGCGAACATGGTCCCCTCCGTGGGACATGGAATTCAGACGATCAGCCAGCTCATCACCACCAGGCCAAGGAAGGTGAGCACCAGGCCGCCAATGATGGACTTGCGAATGAAGGCGCGGATGCCGCTGTAGAGCAGGAGCAGACCGATGACCAGCAGGAACAGGCTGAAGAAAGACACGTCCATGCCGATGGCCCGCGCCAGCCCGTTGAAAAAGTCGTCGATGGCCTGGCCAATGCCGCCCAGCACGCCAGAGAGCAGGTCGACGAAGAAGCGGATGACGGTGCCGATCATCCGGCCGAGCCACTCGAAAAATCCTTCGGTACGCATTGCGATGTATTGCTCCTTCAGCGGCGGGCTGCCCTGGATTGGAGCTGCGCCGGGAAATCTGGTTCAGTGGTTTGAGTGATTAAAAAATGATCAGATGTCGACCTGTGTCGTAATCCTGGTTGACAGCGTCACAGCTCAACTTATGATGCCCTAAGCCTGAATTCCCGGAATTTTGTTCCGGGTATCCCCGACAAAGGCGCCCTACAGCGTCGAAGGAAACCTCCATGAGTGCAACCGCATCCATCGCTACCCGTCACGACTGGTCCCTCGCCGAGGTGAAGGCGTTGTTCGAACAGCCGTTCAATGACCTGCTGTTCCACGCCCAGACGGTCCACCGCGCGAACTTCGACCCGAACCGGGTACAGGTTTCCACCCTGCTGTCGATCAAGACCGGCGCCTGCCCGGAAGACTGCAAGTATTGCCCCCAGTCCGGTCACTACAACACCGGCCTGGACAAGGAAAAACTGATGGAAGTGCAGAAGGTGCTCGAAGCCGCTGCCGAAGCCAAGGCCATCGGTTCCACCCGCTTCTGCATGGGCGCCGCCTGGAAGCACCCGTCCGCCAAGGACATGCCCTACGTGCTGGAAATGGTGAAGGGCGTGAAGAAACTCGGCCTGGAAACCTGCATGACCCTTGGTCGCCTGGACCAGGAGCAGACCAAGGCCCTCGCCGACGCCGGCCTGGACTACTACAACCACAACCTGGATACCTCTCCGGAGTTCTACGGCAACATCATCACCACCCGCACCTACAGCGAGCGTCTGCAGACCCTGGCCTACGTGCGCGAGGCGGGGATGAAGATCTGCTCCGGTGGCATCCTCGGCATGGGCGAGTCGGTGGACGACCGCGCCGGGCTGCTGATTCAGCTGGCCAACCTGCCCGAGCACCCCGAGTCGGTGCCGATCAACATGCTGGTTAAAGTGAAGGGCACTCCCCTGGCCGAGGAGAAGGACGTCGATCCGTTCGACTTCATCCGCACCCTGGCGGTGGCCCGCATCATGATGCCGAAGTCCCATGTGCGCTTGTCCGCCGGCCGCGAGCAGATGAACGAGCAGATGCAGGCCCTGGCTTTCATGGCGGGCGCCAACTCGATCTTCTACGGCGAGAAGCTGCTGACCACCAAGAACCCGCAGGCCGAGAAAGACATGCAGCTGTTCGCCCGTCTCGGTATCAAGCCGGAAGAGCGCGAAGAGCACGCCGACGAAGTGCACCAGGCCGCCATCGAGCAGGCCCTGGTCGAACAGCGCGACTCGCAGCTGTTCTACGACGCCGCTTCCGCCTGATACCGCGTCATCGAACCCTGTAGGAGCGAGCTTGCTCGCGAAGGGCGGCTCCTGCAGGTTCGCCAGCAAGCTGGCTCCTACGAAAAACCGAACCGCCCATGCCTTTTGATCTCGCCTCGCGCCTTGCCGTCCGCCATGCGGAAAACCTCTATCGCCAGCGCCCATTGCTGGAAAGCCCCCAGGGACCGGAGGTGGTGGTGGACGGCCGCCCCATGCTGGCTTTCTGCTCCAACGATTACCTGGGCCTGGCCGACCACCCCGAGGTGAAGGCCGCCCTGCAACGTGGCGTAGAGCGCTGGGGCGCCGGTGGTGGCGCTTCGCACCTGGTGATCGGCCATAGCGGCCCGCACCACGATCTGGAACTGGCCCTGGCCGAGTTCACTGGCAGACCTCGCGCGCTGCTGTTCTCCACCGGCTACATGGCCAATCTGGGCGCGGTCACCGCGCTGCTGGCCAAGGGCGATACCGTGCTGGAGGACCGTCTCAATCACGCGTCCCTTCTGGATGCCGGGCTGCTCTCGGGGGCGCGTTTCTCGCGCTATCTGCACAACGACGTGGACAGCCTGTCCAGCCGTCTTGAAAAGGCGGAAGGCAATACCCTGGTAGTGACCGACGGCGTGTTCAGCATGGACGGCGACCTCGCGGAGCTGCCGGCCATCTGCGCCGCCGCAAAAGCCCGTGGCGCCTGGGTGATGGTGGACGATGCCCATGGTTTCGGTCCGCTGGGCGCCACTGGCGGCGGCATCGTTGAACACTTCGGCCTGAGCCAGGACGATGTGCCCGTGCTGGTGGGCACCCTGGGCAAGGCCTTTGGCACCGCCGGCGCCTTCGTCGCCGGTAGCGAAGAGCTGATCGAGACGCTGATCCAGTTCGCCCGCCCCTACATCTACACCACCAGCCAGCCCCCGGCCGTGGCCTGCGCCACCCTGAAGAGCCTGGAGCTGCTGCAGCGCGAAAGCTGGCGCCGTGAGCACCTGAACAAGCTGATCCAGCGCTTCCGCGAGGGGGCAGCCGAAATCGGCCTGACCCTGATGGACAGCCCGACGCCGATCCAGCCGATCCTGATCGGCGACAGCGCCCGCGCCCTGAAACTTTCCGCCCTCTTGCGAGATCGCGGCATCCTGGTCGGCGCGATCCGCCCGCCGACCGTGCCGGCCGGCAGTGCGCGACTGCGCGTCACTTTCTCCGCCGCTCACAGCGAAGAGCAGCTTGAATCCTTGCTGAGTGCCCTGGCCGAGTGCTGGGCAACCCTGGCGAAGGAGGAAGCCCCCGATGCGTGAGCGCCTGATTCTGCTGCCTGGCTGGGCCATTGGCCCGGCTGCCCTCGAACCCCTGCGTGAAGCCCTGCTGGAGCGTGCGCCGCACCTGGCGGTGGAGATCGAACCCTTGCCCGCCCTGGACCAGGCCGGCGCCTGGCTCGACGAGCTGGACGCCCGCTTGCCCCAGGACAGCTGGCTGGCCGGCTGGTCCCTCGGTGGCATGCTCGCTGCGCAACTGGCCGCGCGACGGGGCGACGCCTGCCGCGGCCTGATCGGGTTGTGCAGCAACATGAGTTTCCGCGACCGCGATGACTGGCCCTGCGCCATGTCCCAGGAAATCTTCGGGGCCTTCTACGAGGCCTGCCGCCTCGACCCCGCGCAGACCTTGAAGCGCTTCACCATGCTGGTGGCCCAGGGCGCGCGGGATGCCCGTACCCTGGCGCGGCAACTCCAGGTCACCCAGGTGCCCGCCGAGCCCAAGGTGCTGGAGGCCGGCCTGCGCCTGCTCGATGTGCTCGACATCCGCGCGGCGATTCAGGGCTTTGGCGGCCCGCAGCTGCACCTGTTCGCCGGACGCGATGCACTGGTGCCGGCCACCGCCGCCGATGCGCTGCTGGAATGGCTGCCGGATGTGGAAGCGCAGGTTTTCGCCGATGCCAGCCACGGCCTGCCACTGGAGCGGCCGGAGGAGGTCGCGGCGACCATCCTCGACTTCATGCGCGAGGGTCACGATGTCTGATCCACGGATCGCTGCCGAGGCCGAAGGTCATCTGCCGGACAAGCGCCAGGTGGCGGCGTCCTTTTCCCGCGCGGCGGACAGCTACGACAGCGTCGCCGCCCTGCAACGGGCGGTCGGCCGCGAGCTGCTGAGCCGGCTGCCGCAAGGCGTCGAGCCGCAGCGCTGGCTCGACCTGGGTTGTGGCACCGGTTACTTCTCCCGAGCCCTGGCCGAGCGCTTTCCCGCAGGCGACGGCCTGGCCGTGGACATCGCCGAAGGCATGCTGCGCCACGCCCGTCCGCTGGGCGGTGCGCGGCGCTTCATCGCCGGGGATGCCGAGCATCTGCCATTGGCCAGCGGCACCCAGCAACTGATTTTCTCCAGCCTCGCCGTGCAGTGGTGCGCCGACTTCGCCGCCGTGCTCGCCGAGGCCCGTCGCGTCCTGCAGCCCGGAGGTGTATTCGCCTTCAGCAGCCTCTGCGTCGGCACCCTGCAGGAGCTGCGCGACAGTTGGCAGGCGGTGGATGGCTTCGTCCACGTCAACCGTTTCCGCCGCCTGGAGGACTATCAGGACCTCTGCGCCGCCAGTGGCCTGCTGCCGCTTGACCTGGGCAGCGAGCCCCAGGTGCTGCACTACGCCGATCTGCGCACCCTGACCCACGAACTAAAGGCCCTTGGCGCCCACAACCTCAATCCCGGCCGCCCCGGCGGACTGACCGGACGGGCGCGCATCCTGGCGCTGGTGGACGCCTATGAGCGCTTCCGCCAGCCACAGGGCCTGCCGGCCACCTACCAGGTGGTCTACGGCGTACTGAAGAAGGAAGACTGAAATGGCGGCCGCCTACTTCGTGACCGGTACCGACACCGAGATCGGCAAGACCACCATTGCCGCTGGGCTGCTGCACGCTGCCCGGACACTGGGGTTGTCCACCGCAGCAGCCAAGCCGGTGGCGTCCGGCTGCGAGGAGACCGCCGACGGCCTGCGCAACAGCGATGCCCTGGCGCTGCTGGGCGAATGCACGCTGCCGCTGGCCTATGAGGAGGTCAATCCGCTGGCCTTCGCACCGGCCATCGCGCCGCACCTCGCCGCACGTGAGGCCGGCATCCGCCTGGATGTGGACGCCCTTGCCGATCCGGTACGCCGGGTCCTGGCCATGGGTGCCGATTTCAGCCTGGTGGAAGGGGCTGGCGGCTGGCGCGTGCCCTTGGCCGGCTCGGCCACCCTGTCCGACCTGCCTCTCGCCCTTGGTCTGCCGGTGATCCTGGTAGTCGGCGTGCGGCTGGGCTGCATCAACCATGCGCTGCTGACTGCTGAAGCGATCCAGCGTGATGGCCTGGCCCTCGCTGGTTGGGTCGCCAACGTGGTCGACCCGCAGACATCGCGCCTGGAGGAGAACCTCGCCACCCTGGCCGAGCGTCTGCCGGCACCTTGCCTGGGTCGCGTGCCGCACCTGGCCGAGGCAAGCCCGGCGGCGGTGGCGCGCCATCTCGATCTTGCGCCGCTCGGTACGTTCGTCCAGCGCTGATTGCACACTGCCACGCCGGCTGCTTCAATTGCCGGCATCGTCAAACGAGCTTCGGTATCCGCCATGGAAATCCAGGGAAGTGGCTTCAGCGCAGGACTCGGCGCCATCCAGTCCGGCCAGCGCATGGTCGAGAAGGCCGCCGGCGAAATCGCCAGCAGCACGGTCGCAGGCGCCGACTCGCAGCAACCCGCCGACCTCACCACCATCCTGCTCGCCCTCGAGGCCGGCAAAGTCCAGGCCGAAGCCGGCAGCATGGTCGCCAAGGCCACTGACCAGATGATCGGCAGCCTCATCGACACCTTCGCCTGATCCCCCCAAGGGCCGCTTCTCGCGGCCCTTTTTGCATCCTCACCTTCCTGCCTCGTTCCGGCGCTGTCGCGCTGATTCTTGATCTTTACTGTCTTCAGGCAGGGCCTTCGGCTGCCTGCCAGGGAGATGACCGGTCGGTCGGGCACAGCGCTTGACAGGGAATTGGCGTAAACGTATGTTTCAAACGCCTGTTTGATTGCTCCCGCAATCACCACAAATGCCGTTAGCGACCGGCGCTCCGGTCAGCTGAACCAGGAACCCACTGCAGAGGTTTACCGCTATGCCTGATTACAAGGCCCCCTTGCGTGATATTCGCTTCGTTCGTGACGAACTGCTCGGCTACGAAGCGCACTATCAGAGCCTGCCTGGCTGCCAGGACGCTACCCCGGACATGGTCGACGCCATCCTCGAAGAGGGTGCCAAGTTCTGTGAGCAGGTAATCGCTCCGCTGAACCGTGTGGGTGACACCGAGGGCTGCACCTGGAGCGAGTCCGGCGTGAAGACCCCGACCGGCTTCAAGGAAGCCTACAAGCAGTTCGTCGAAGGCGGCTGGCCGAGCCTGGCCCACGACGTCGATCACGGCGGCCAAGGCCTGCCGGAATCCCTGGGCCTGGCCATCAGCGAGATGGTTGGCGAGGCCAACTGGTCCTGGGGCATGTACCCCGGCCTGTCCCATGGCGCGATGAACACCCTGTCCGCCCATGGCACCGACGAGCAGAAGCACACCTACCTGACCAAGCTGGTATCCGGCGAGTGGACCGGCACCATGTGCCTGACCGAGCCGCATTGCGGTACCGACCTGGGCATGCTGCGCACCAAGGCCGAGCCCCAGGCTGATGGTTCCTACAAGGTTTCCGGCACCAAGATCTTCATCTCCGCCGGTGAGCACGACATGGCCGACAACATCGTCCATATCGTCCTGGCCCGCCTGCCCGACGCTCCGGCCGGCACCAAGGGTATTTCCCTGTTCATCGTTCCGAAGTTCATGCCGAACGCCGATGGTTCGGCCGGCGAGCGCAACGCCGTTTCCTGCGGTTCCATCGAGCACAAGATGGGCATCCACGGCAACGCCACCTGCGTGATGAACTTCGACGGCGCCACCGGCTTCCTGATCGGCCCGGCGAACAAAGGCCTGAACTGCATGTTCACCTTCATGAACACCGCTCGTCTGGGTACCGCGCTGCAAGGCCTGGCCCACGCCGAAATCGGTTTCCAGGGTGGTATCAAGTACGCTCGCGAGCGTCTGCAGATGCGTTCCCTGACTGGCCCGAAAGCGCCGGACAAGGCTGCCGACCCGATCATCGTCCACCCGGACGTACGTCGCATGCTGCTGACCATGAAGGCCTTCGCCGAAGGCAACCGCGCCATGGTCTACTTCACCGCCAAGCAGGTGGACATCGTCAAGTACAGCCAGGACGAAGAGCAGAAGAAAGCTGCTGACGGCCTGCTGGCCTTCCTGACCCCCATCGCCAAGGCCTTCATGACCGAAGTGGGCTTCGAGTCCGCTTCTCACGGCATGCAGATCTACGGCGGCCACGGCTTCATCAGCGAGTGGGGCATGGAGCAGAACCTGCGTGACTGCCGCATCTCCATGATGTACGAAGGCACCACCGGCGTTCAGGCCCTCGACCTGCTGGGCCGCAAGATCCTGATGACCCAGGGCGAAGCGCTGAAGGGCTTCACCAAGATCGTGCACAAGTTCTGCCAGGCCAACGAAGCCAACGAAGCCGTCAAGGAATTCGTCGAGCCTCTGGCCAAGCTGAACAAGGAGTGGGGCGAGCTGACCATGAAGATCGGCATGGCCGCCATGAAGGACCGCGAGGAAGTGGGTGCCGCTTCGGTGGACTACCTGATGTACTCCGGTTACGCCTGCCTGGCCTACTTCTGGGCCGACATGGCTCGCCTGGCTGCCGAGAAGCTGGCCGCCGGCGAAGGCGACGCCGCCTTCTACAAGGCCAAGCTGCAGACCGCGCGTTTCTACTTCAAGCGCATCCTGCCGCGTACCCGCACCCACGTGGAAACCATGCTGTCCGGTGCGAGCAACCTGATGGACCTGGCCGAAGAAGATTTCGACCTGGGTTACTAAGGTTCAGCGCTACACGAAGAGCCCGCCTTTTGGCGGGCTTTTTCGTTCCGGGCATTGAGTTGTGCGGAAGTTCGCAGCGCCGCCCTGTGCGCATGTCTCGCGGCTGTGCAATCATATCGCCATCTCGATATTTCCCCGTCTTTCGAATCCCAGGATCAGACCCCGTGCGGCCTCGTGTGTCTTATCGCGTCAGCCATTTCCTGCCTCCCTTGCTGCTGGTGGTCGGGGGCGGGGTGGTGGGCTCGCTGTCGGGGATGAACGAGTTCTTCACCTCCCTCTTCAACGTGCTGCCCACCTTGCTCCTGTTGCTGGGCGGCGCCTTCTGCTCGGCGTATGGCCGAGTGCGCCAGGTGGCGCTGCTGCTGGTGGTCTACCTGGCCTACTACCAGCTCGATACCCAGGTCGATTACTACCAGGCCGAGCGGGTGGTGAGAGAGGACGCCGGACTGGTCTTCCATCTCGCCAGCCTGCTGCTGCCCACGCTCTACGGCCTGTATGGCTGCTGGGAGGAACGCACGCACCTGCTGCAGGATTTTGTCGCCCGTGGTGCGGTGCTGGTGGCCGTGCTCGGCGTGACAGTGGCACTGGGCAGCAACTACCCGGACGCGCTGCTGGGCTTCATCGGGCAGATCCACTGGCCCCTGCTCCACGGCAGCTGGATGACCCTGGTGCAACTGGCCTACCTGGCGTTCGTCGTCGCCCTGGTGGCGGTGCTGGTCACCTACCTGCGCCAGCCGCGGCCGCAGCATGCGGCTCAATTGCTCGGACTGGTCGGCCTGCTGTGGATGTTGCCCAAGACCTTCCTGCTGCCCCACGCGCTCCACGTAATGAGCAGCCTGGTGATGCTCGCGCTCACCGCGTCCGTGGCCCATGAGGCCTACCAGATGGCCTTCCGCGACGAACTCACCGGATTACCCGGCCGCCGCGCGCTGAACGAGCGTCTACGGCGCCTCGGGCGCAACTACGTGCTGGCGATGACCGACGTCGACCACTTCAAGAAATTCAACGACACCTATGGCCACGATGTGGGCGACCAGGTGCTGCGCCTGGTGGCCAGTCGTCTGCGCAAGGTGGGCGGCGGTGGCAAGGCGTACCGCTACGGCGGCGAGGAATTCACCATCCTCTTCCCCGGCAAGTCGGTGGAAGAGTGCATGCCTCACCTGGAAGCCGTGCGCCAGGCCATCGAGCAGTACCAGATGCACCTGCGCGACCAGGACAGCCGGCCGAAGAGTGACGACACCGGTCGTGCCAAGCGTGGGGCCGCCAGCGGGCAGACCGTGTCGGTGACCATCAGCATCGGGGTGGCCGAACGGGATGCCGAACAGCGCACCCCGGAAGAAGTCATCAAGGCTGCCGACCAGGCGCTCTACAGTGCCAAGAGCGCTGGGCGCAATCGGGTCTTCCGCCATGGCGAGAATCGCCGGGGGGCGGTGCGGGTGAAAAAGACCGTCAGTAGCTGAGGCGGCCGGTTATGACGCTCCATTCAGCAGCGGTAGCGTCGTTGTAGGGGAGGTGGGTGCAAAGTAGGGTCGGACGATCGAGTGCTGCCCTCACAAGGAGAACCTGCCATGCCCGAATACAAGGCCCCGCTGCGCGACATCCGTTTCCTCATCGACGAAGTCTTCGACTACCCGGCCAGCTACGCGGCGCTGGGCGCCAGTGACGCCACCCCGGACATGGTTGCCGCCATCCTCGAAGAAGGCGCCAGGTTCTGCGAACAGGTGCTCTCGCCCATCAACCGTTCCGGCGATGAAGAAGAGTGCCAGTGGCGCGACGGCGTGGTGACCACGCCCAAGGGCTTCAAGGAAGCCTTCGCCCAGTACGTCGAAGGCGGTTGGAACGGCCTGGCGGCGGACCCAGCCTATGGTGGCCAGGGCCTGCCCCATTCCCTCGGGCTGATCATCAGCGAGATGGTCGCCTCGGCCAACCAATCCTGGGCCATGTACCCGGGCCTTACCCACGGCGCCATGTCGGCCATCCACGCCCACGGCACCGAAGAGCAGAAGCAGACCTACCTGACCCGTCTCACCGAAGGCCGCTGGACCGGCACCATGTGCCTCACCGAGCCCCATTGCGGCACCGACCTTGGCATCATCAAGACCCGCGCCGTGCCCCAGGCCGACGGCAGCTATGCGATCTCCGGCACCAAGATTTTCATCTCCGCCGGCGAACACGACATGAGCGAGAACATCATCCACCTCGTGCTGGCCAAGCTCCCCGATGCACCGGCGGGCACCAAGGGCATTTCGCTGTTCATCGTGCCCAAGTTCCTCCCGTCCGAAGAGGGCGTTGGCGAGCGCAACGCCGTGTCCTGCGGCTCCATCGAACACAAGATGGGCATCAAGGCTTCTGCCACCTGCGTGATGAACTTCGACGGCGCCACGGGCTTCCTCATCGGCGAAGCCAACAAGGGCCTGAACTGCATGTTCACCATGATGAACCACGCCCGCCTGGGCACCGGCATGCAAGGCCTCTGCCTCGGCGAAGCCAGCTACCAGGGCGCCGTGCGTTATGCCAATGACCGCCTGCAGATGCGCGCCCTCACCGGGCCCAAGGCACCGGACAAGCCGGCCGACCCGATCATCGTGCACCCCGATGTGCGTCGCATGTTGCTGACCATGAAGGCCTTCAATGAGGGCAACCGCGCCCTGGCCTACTTCACCGCCCAGCAGCTGGACATCGCCCATCGCAGCGACAGCGCCGAGCAGCGCGAAGAAGCCGAGAACCTGCTCGCCTTCCTCACCCCGATCTGCAAGGCCTTCATGACTGATTCCGGCCTTGAAGCCACCAACCTCGGCATGCAGGTGTTCGGCGGCCACGGCTACATCCGCGAATGGGGGATGGAACAGCTGGTGCGCGATTGCCGCATCGCCCCGATCTATGAGGGCACTAACGGCATCCAGGCGCTCGACCTGCTGGGCCGCAAGGTGCTGGGCAGCCAGGGCAAGCTGCTGCGCGGCTTCACCAAACTGATCCACAAGTTCTGCCAGGCCCAGGCTGAACATCCGCGCTTCAAGGCACAGGTGGCCGAGCTGGCGCGTCTCAACCAGCAGTGGGGCGAGCTGACCCAGAAGGTCGGCATGGCCGCCATGAAGAACCCGGACGAAGTCGGCGCCGCCGCCCTCGACTACCTCATGTACTCCGGCTACATCACCCTGGCCTGGTTCTGGCTACGCATGGCCCTGGTGGCTGAAGCCAAGCTACAGGCGGGCGAGGGCGACAGCGCCTACTATCAGACCAAGCTGGCGACCTGCGATTTCTACTTCAAGCGCCTGCTGCCGCGCACCGAGGCCCACCGGGCGGCGGTGGAGGCGGGCAGCGATTGCCTGATGCAGTTGCCGGCAGAGAACTTCTCGCTCTGACCCCGCCGATGGACGGTCGAAGGCCCGCCTGGAGCGGGCCTTTTCCTTTATATCGGGGTGCGTGACTGGATGAGACTATATGGTCACTAAGTGACACTATGTCTCTAAAAAGTTGTTCATGTACACTCCGGGTCTATCCGTGAAACCGGCCCCACTGGCCACCTGTGAGTGATTACGAGGTTTGCAATGGCTGACTACAAAGCGCCCCTGCGCGATATGCGCTTCGTCCTCAATGAAGTCTTCGAGGTCGCCAAGCTCTGGGCTGAGCTGCCTGCCCTGGCCGAAGTGGTCGACGCCGACACCGCCTCCGCCATCCTGGAAGAAGCCGGCAAGGTCACCGGCGGCGTGATCGCCCCGCTGAACCGCAGTGGCGACGAAGAAGGCTGCCAGTGGAAAGATGGTGCCGTGAGCACCCCGGCCGGTTTCCCTGCGGCCTACCAGACCTACGCCGAAGGTGGCTGGGTCGGCGTGGGCGGTGACCCCGTCTTCGGCGGCATGGGCATGCCCAAGGTCATCTCCGCCCAGGTGGAAGAGATGGTCAACGCGGCCAACCTGTCCTTCGGCCTGTACCCGATGCTGACCGCCGGCGCCTGCCTGTCGATCAACGCCCACGCCAGCGAAGAGCTGAAGGAAAAGTACCTGCCGAACATGTACGCGGGTGTCTGGTCCGGCTCCATGTGCCTGACCGAACCGCATGCCGGTACCGACCTCGGCATCATCCGCACCAAGGCCGAACCCCAGGCCGACGGTAGCTACAAGATCACCGGCACCAAGATCTTCATCACCGGTGGCGAGCACGACCTGACCGAGAACATCATCCACCTGGTACTGGCCAAGCTGCCTGACGCCCCGGCAGGTCCCAAGGGCATCTCGCTGTTCCTCGTGCCGAAGGTGATGGTCAACGCCGATGGCTCCCTGGGCGAGCAGAACGCCGTGTCCTGTGGTTCCATCGAACACAAGATGGGCATCAAGGGCTCGGCCACCTGCGTGATGAACTTCGACGGCGCCACCGGCTACATCGTCGACGCCCCGAACAAGGGCCTGGCCGCCATGTTCACCATGATGAACTACGAGCGTCTTGGCGTGGGTATCCAGGGCCTGGCCTCCGGCGAGCGTTCCTACCAGAGCGCCGTGGAATACGCCCGCGAGCGTATCCAGAGCCGCGCGCCGACCGGTCCGGTTGCCAAGGAAAAGGCTGCTGACCCGATCATCGTCCACCCGGACGTGCGTCGCATGCTGCTGACCATGAAAGCGGCCAACGAAGGCGGTCGTGCCTTCTCCAGCTACGTCGCCATGCAGCTCGACACCGCCAAGTACAGCGAAGATGCCACCATCCGTAAACGTGCGGAGGAGCTGGTCGCCCTGCTGACCCCGGTGGCCAAGGCGTTCCTCACCGACCTCGGTCTGGAAACCACCGTCCACGGCCAGCAGGTCTTCGGCGGTCACGGCTTCATCCGCGAGTGGGGCCAGGAGCAACTGGTGCGTGACGTGCGCATCACCCAGATCTACGAAGGCACCAACGGCATCCAGGCGCTCGACCTGGTGGGCCGCAAAGTCGTGGCCAGCGGTGGCGCGTTCTACAAGCACTTCGCCGATGAGATCAAAGCCTTCGCCAATGGCGCTTCCGCCGAGCTGGCCGAGTTCACCGAGCCGCTGAAAGCTGCCGTCGCCAACCTCGACGAGCTGACCGCCTGGGTCCTGGACCGCGCGAAGAACAACCCGAACGAGATCGGTGCCGCCTCGGTGGAATACCTCCACGTGTTCGGCTACACCGCCTACGCCTACATGTGGGCCCTGATGGCTCGCGCTGCCCTGGGCAAGGAAGGTCAGGACGACTTCTACGCCAGCAAGCTCGGCACCGCGCGCTTCTACTTCGCCCGCCTGCTGCCGCGCATCCACTCCCTGACCGCCTCGGTGAAGGCCGGCAGCGAGTCGCTCTACCTGCTGGACGCCGAGCAGTTCTGATCGGCACTCCGCAATGACAAGGCCCCGCACTCGCGGGGCTTTGTTTTTTCTGGGATGCCTTTCTGTAGGGGCGAATTCATTCGCGATGGGCCGCACCGCGGCCCCGTAGGTTGGTTCCGAGGAACGAGGCCCAACGGCGTGGGGTGAGTCCGCCGCGTTGGCTTTCGCAAGCTCTACCCAACCTACGAAAAGCGGGTACTGCTCCCACAAGGGGCCATCACGGCTGCAGCGAATCCGCCAGGCTCGGATCGTCGATGTAGCGATTGCGGTTACCCTGGAGGGCCTCGATACGGCTGTTGCGAGCGCGTTCCTCGTCGTCCACCGGGTCCAGGCGGTTCCACTGCTGGAACATCTGCAGCTGCCCGACGATGGGCAGGCCGTATTCGGTACGCATATAGAAGATCGCCCGTGCCACGTTGCCCTTGGCGGCGTCGCGGGGCTCCACCAGTTGGTACGCGGATTTGAAGTCGCAATCGGCCAATGTGCTCTGACCGCCATCGCCCACAGTGCCGAACAGGGCGTTGCGTCGCGCGAGTTCGATGCGCGACTGGTCCGGGTAGAGGTTGTGCAGGTCGGCAAGCATGTAGGGATATTGCGGGTTGGCCGTCTGGCACTGGCTGTCGGTGATGCAGCGCAAGGCGCTCTTGATCTGCTTGGTGCTGTACACCGGGCTGGCGCTCAATAGGCCACCGGGGCTGCTGAAGGCCTTGCCGCAATAGAGGGTGGTGCCGCCGTTTGCATAGAGCTGTTGCCAGAAGGCCTGCTCGACCGCGGCCTTGGGATCGGCCAGGCGATCCTGGCCACCGGCGAATGCGAAACCGGCGGCAACGGCCGCCAGACAGGAGAGGGCAGTAACGACTTGGCGCATGGTTGACCCTGGGACCGCCTTGTCGGGGTCTGTTGTTCTTGTAGGACAAAACGAGTCTAACAAGAGCACCGTGCCCAAACCAAGACCAACCGATCGCTTGCTTGGTTGCACCTTCGGTTGCAATAAGACTCCCAGGATTAATCGCTAAATCGTGTAAGCATTGGCTTACACGCGCTGGTGGCTATAACTCCTTTCGGGCCCAAGCGAGCGGGATTAATCTTCACTCCATTGGACGTCGCGCAGGAAGCGCACTGAAAAACAGGGATACGCCGGAATTCCGCCAGGATGGCGGTCAGATCAGGGATGTCGGGACACAGTCTGCAAAACCTCGCTTCGGCGGGGTTTTTCTTTTTCTGCATCCCGGAAATCCTAGAGCAGCGGTTCCTTCGGGCCGATCACGCCTTCCAACAGCGAGCGCAGCAGTTCCAGGGTCGCTTGTTGACGCTGCGCATCGCGAAACACCAATCCCACCTTCAATGGCACCCGTGGCTCACTCAGTGGCTTCCACAGCAGGCCCTGGTTGGCGTGCATCTGCCTTGCACGGCCGGGCAGGACAGTAGCCAGCATGGTGTGCGGCAGGCTGTCGAGGATGCCGGCCATATGGTTCAGCTCCGCCTGCACGTGGGGGCGCCGACCGAGCAGGGCGAGTTGCTCCTGCCAGATCTGCCGCACGCGGAATTCCTCACCCAGAAGCAGCATCGGCAGCTCGGAAGCCTGGCTCAGCGACACCTTCTTGAACTCCTTCAGCGGGTGTTCATTGGGAATCACCAGCTGCAGTTCGTCCTCGTACAGCAACAGGCTGTGCAGCCCCGGCTGGCGCGGTGGCAGGAAGCCGATGCCGATGTCCAGGTTGCCGGTGAGCAAGCGCCGCTCAATATCCAGGCCAGACAGTTCGTAGATCTGCACCACCAGTTGCGGCTGCGCCTCGCGCAGGCGCTCCAGCAGCATTGGTACCAGCGACGCATTGACTGTCTGTAGCACGCCGATGGCCAGGCTGCGCGGCGACTGGCCACGGAAGCTGCGCAAGGCCTCGCGGGCGCGTTCCAGGCCGTCCAGCAGCGGCAGGGCGTGGTTGTACAGGGTGTGAGCGGCGAGCGTTGGCAGCAGGCGCTTGCCGCTGCGCTGGAACAAGCTGACGTCCAGGCCCTGTTCCAACTGGCGGATCTGCTGCGAAAGCGCCGGTTGCGACAGGCTCAGGCGCTCGGCGGCGCGGCCCACATGACCTTCCTCGTAAAGCGCGACGAAGTAGCGAAGCTGGCGAAAATCCATAAGCGTTACTTATCGATAAAGCTGGAAAATCGAAATGGCCCGGAGTGCCACAAGCCCATAGCCTATGCTGCGTAGAGACTGTTTCTCGCGCTGGAGAGGGCGAATGTCTGCGTTAGTCGTCAATGGGGTTTTCATAGGTAAAGCCGAAGATATAGGGGGCGGCTTGTCCAGTGCAATCGACAAGCTGCCGATCGACCACCGCCTCTGGCTCTGGCCCCAGGGCCTGGGCAGCGACGAACAGGGTGACCCGCGATTCCATGGCGGCCCTGAACGCGCCCTGCATCACTACCCCGCTGAACACTACCGCTACTGGCGCAAGCATTACCGTCACCTCGACTGGCAGGCGCCGAGCTTTGGCGAAAACCTGTCCACCTACGGCCTGACCGAAGACCAGGTGTGCATCGGCGATATCTTCCGCTGGGGCCAGGCATTCATCCAGGTCAGCCAACCGCGTTCGCCCTGCTATCGCCTGAGCCGCCGCTGGGGCATTCCCGGCCTGCCCGAGCAGGTGCAGGAGAGCGGCCGCTGTGGCTGGTTCTACCGCGTCCTGCGACCGGGCTTCGTCAGCCGTGAAGACGCCCTGGAACTGATCCAGCGCAGCTACCCCGGCCTGACCGTCGCCCACGCCATCCAGAGCTTCTTCCACTACCCGCTGGAGCACGCCGGCCTGCAGCAGTTGCAGCAGTGCGAAGCGCTGTCCACACGCTGGCGCGACACGGCCGCGCGCCGCCTGAGCAGCGGTCTTGTCGAAGACTGGAAAGCCCGCCTGCAGGGGCTGCCGCTGGAGGGGATGCGCGCATGAGTGACTACCGCATCAGCCTGCACCGCGAGGACGTATTGCTGGCGGAACTCAGTGTCAGCCAGGCGCGCTACGTCGAGTTGACCCGCGAGCTCCGCGCGCGTTTCCCCCGTGAGGACGGCTTCAGCCTGCACATCGAACGACGTCGCGAAGTGCGCCGAATCCTCGAGCAGAGCCCGGACGGCCTGCGCCTGCTGAGCGTCGAATACCGCCACGAAAAGGTCCCCGAGCATGCGTGACCCTCTCGCCAGCCTGCGCCTGATGAAGACCGTGGAACGCCCGGCGCAGCTCTTCGTGCGTGGCCAGGGTTCCTGGCTCTGGGACTCCGAAAGCCGCGCCTACCTGGACTTCACCCAGGGCTGGGCGGTCAACAGCCTGGGCCACAGCCCCAGCGTGGTGGTGGACGCCCTCAAGCGACAGGCAGAAAGCCTGATCAACCCCGGCCCGGCCTATTACAACCGCGGCATGCTCGAACTGGCCTCGCGCTTGTGCCAGGCCAGCGGCAGCGACCAGGTCTACTTCCTCAACAGCGGCGCCGAGGCCAACGAAGGCGCCATCAAGCTGGCGCGCAAGTGGGGCCAGCTGCATCGGGGCGGCGCCCATCGCATCGTCACCGCCTGCAACAGCTTCCACGGCCGCACCCTGGCGGCCATGTCCGCGTCCGGCAAACCGGCCTTCGAAGCGCTGTTCGAACCCAAGGTACCCGGTTTCACCAAGGTCCCCTACAACGATCTCGAAGCCCTGGCCGCCGCGGTGGATGAGCAAACCGTTGCCGTGATGCTGGAGCCGGTTCAGGGCGAGGCCGGCGTCGTGCCCGCCACATTGGATTACCTGCAGGGAGCCGAGCGCCTGTGCCGCGAACGGGGTGTGTTGCTGATCCTCGACGAAGTGCAGACCGGCATCGGCCGTTGCGGCACCCTGCTGGCCGAAGAGCTGTACGGCATCCGCGCCGACATCATCACCCTTGGCAAGGGCCTGGGCGGCGGTGTGCCCCTGGCGGCGCTGCTGGCCCGTGGCAACGCCTGCTGCTTCGAGCCGGGCGAGCAGGGCGGCACCTACCACGGCAACGCCCTGATGACCGCCGCCGGCCTGGCGGTGCTGGACACCGTGCTGGAGCCGGGCTTCATGGAGCAGGTGCGCGATGTGGCCCAGCACCTGCGCGAAGGCCTGGCGCGGGTGTCCCGCCGTCACGGCCATGGTCCCCTGCGTGGCCACGGCTTGATGGTCGGCCTGCCGCTGATCCATCAGTCCGCGCCGCTGGTGGCCCGCCATGCCCTCAATGAAGGGCTGCTGATCAACGCGCCGCAGCCGGACTGCCTGCGCTTCACTCCGGCGCTGACCGTAAGCCGCGCCAATGTCGATGAAATGCTCAAGCGCCTGAACCGCGCCTTCGCACTGGCCAAGAGCAACCCCCTGGAGATTGCCTGACATGCGCGTCGCCATCCTGCAGCACGCTCCTTTCGAAGGCCCCGGCCGCATCAGCCAATGGCTCGACCTGCGCGCTGCCAAGGTGCAGGTGTTCAATCTTTACGCCGATGCGCGCCTGCCCAAGCCTGATGACTTCGACCTGTTGATCGTCATGGGCGGTCCCATGAGCGTGCATGACGAGGAAGCACTGCCCTGGCTCAAGGCTGAGAAGAAACTGATCCGCAAATCGCTGGATGCCGGCAAGCGGATACTCGGTATCTGCCTGGGCGGCCAGCTCCTGGCCCAGGCGCTGGGGGCCGAGGTGCGCAAGGGCGAGGCGGAGATCGGCTGGTGGCCCATGGAAAAACGCCCCGAAGCGGACCGCTCCCCGTTGGGCCGCATGTTGCCCCAGCGTCTGCTGGCGATGCATTGGCACGGCGAGACCTTCGACCTGCCGGCGGGCGCCATCCCGCTCTATGGCTCGGCGGCCTGCGCCAACCAGGGCTTCGTCTGGAAAGAGCGCGCCATCGCCCTGCAATGCCATCTGGAAGGCACCCCGGAAAGCATCGAGGCGATGCTGGACGCCTGCGCGGCGGACCTGGAACTGTCCGGCTCGGTGGAGGATGCGGCCGCCATCCGCGATGGCTTCCCCCACTGCAGCGCCCTGGCGCCGACCCTGTTCCGACTGCTGGATTACCTCACCGGGCCGCATGCTTCACTGACCTGATGGCAAAACTTGTAGGGGCGAATTCAATCGCCAAGGGCAGCGAAGCTGCCCCAACGCATTGCAAGGCAGCCCTGCGGCCTGCTTGGCGAATGAATTCGCCCCTACAGGATTTCAGCCCAACTACAGCAATGGGCGATACAACTCCGCCCGCCGATCCCTGAGGTAGGTCAGGCTCTGCCGCGAAGCCTCCAGCTTGTCCCGCTTGAGGTCGGCGAAGGCCAGGGTCTCCTCGCGGCCGCAGATAGCGGCCTGGCTGCCGTCCGGTGCGGAAACGCTGGAGAGGCCGCAGTAGCGGATCTCCCCTTCAGCGCCGCAGTAGTTGGCGTAGGCCAGGTAGCACTGGCTTTCGAAGGCACGGGTGCGCACCAGCACGTCGCAGACGAAGTCGTACGGCTCCATGTTGGCGGTCGGCACCAGAATCGCGTCAGCGCCGGCCAGGGCCAGGCGCCGCACGTTTTCCGGGAACTCCACGTCGTAGCAGATCAGCATCCCCAGCTTCCAGCCGTTCAGTTCCAGCAGCGGATAGTCGTCACCGCCGGCACTGAACATGCTCCGGTCCAGCTCACCGAAGAGGTGGGTCTTGCGGTAATTGCCAAGACGCTGGCCCTGCGCATCGATCAGTTGCACCGAGTTGTAGATGTGTCCCTCGGCGCTGCGCTCCGGGTAGCCGTAGAGCAGGGCAACGCCATGCTCGCGGGCGATTCCGGCTACCTGCTCGGCCCAGTCGCCGTCGGCGGCCTGCGCCAGGTGGCTGACCGCTTCCAGTCCGATGTTGTAGCCGCTGAGGTACATCTCCGGTGTGACCAGCAGCGCCGCGCCGCGCCGGGCCGCCTCGGCCGCCCGCTGGCGCAGGCGGTCGAGGTTGGCCGCAGGCTCCAGCGGCAGGGGCGGGCACTGATAGAGGGCGATGCGCATGGACGTCTCCTGAGTCAGTCCGGCAGGGCGATGGGGCCGAGCTCGGCGAAGCAGTCGCCCGGGCCGGGGTTCTCGGCCGGGGTGCTGCCGCCGAAGTGCTTCATGATGCCCCATACCGAGTTGAGCGAGGTCTGCACCGCTCCTTCCACCCAGGCCGGGGTCCAGGACACGTCGTCACCGGCGATGAAGATGCCGCGCTGCTCGGCGGGCATGTCGTCCTGCATGAAGTGCGCGTACATGCGCTGGTTGTAGCGGTAGTGACCCGGCAGCGCGCCCTTGAAGGCGCCGAGGAAATGCGGGTCGGATTCCCAGGAAATGGTGATGGGGTCGCCGATGATGTGGCTGGCGATGTCCACGTCCGGGTAGATCTTCTTCAGCGCGTCCAGGGCCAGCTTCACGCGTTTCTCCACCGGGTGCGGCAGCATCTTCAGCGCATCGCTCATCCAGGAGTACGACAGGCAGATCACGCCCGGCTTGTCGTCGCCGTTGTCGAACAGGTAGGTGCCGCGGGTGAGGCGGTCGGTGAGGGTCATGCTCAGGGTGTCGCGGCCGGTCTGCGGGTCCTTGTCCTTCCAGAACGGGCGGTCGACCATCACGAAGGTCTTGGACGACTGCATGTAGCGGGTGCGGTCCAGGGCCATCCACATCTTCTGCGAGAACAGCGATTCCTCGCACTCGATCTGGGTGGTCAGCAGCCAGCTCTGGCAGGTGGCGAGCACCGCCGCGTAGTGGCGGGTGTCCCCCCAGTTGTCGGTGACGGCGATGCGGCCATCGGCGGCGCGGGCGATGCGCTTCACGCCGGGGCGGGCCGCGCCGTTGTGCAGGGACGCCAGGCTGGTGCCCGCCGGCCAGTGCACGCATTTCTCGGGGACGTGGCGCCAGATGCCCATGGGCACCTGCTGCACGCCGCCGACGATCAGGTGCTGGTTGTCGTCGCAGGCGGTCATCACCACGCGGAAGATTTCCAGCATCGAGTTCGGGAAGTCCGAGTCCCAGCCGCCGGTGCCGAAGCCCACCTGGCCGAACACCTCGCGGTGGTGGAAGGACAGCTTGGCGAAGGCCTTGGAGCTGGCCACGAAGTCGTAGAAGGTGCGGTCGTCCCAGAGCGGCACCAGGGTGTCCCACAGCTCCTTCAGGCGCTTCACGTCGCGATCGCGAATGGCCTGCTGGATGTCGCCGAAGCGGGCGCCGTCTTCCAGCGCATCGGCCCAGGCGTCGGCCACTTCCTGGAAGAGTGCCGGCAGGTCGGCCATCTTCTCGGCGTAGTAGGTCTTGCCCTCAAGGTCGATGACCGTGCTGCCCGAGGCCGGTGTCAGCGGGTTGGGGAAGGGCTGGGTCTTGAGACCCAGCATGTCCACGTAGTGGTAGAAGGCGGTGGAGGAGGCCGGGAAGCGCATGCCGCCCAGCTCGGCGATGATGCCGTCGGTGCCTTCGAAGGTTTGCGAACGCAGGCGCCCGCCCATTTTCGAGGCTTCGTACACCACGGGTTTCAGGCCCAGCTTCATCAGCTCGTAGGCCGCTACCAGGCCGGCGATACCGGCACCGACGATGGCCACCTCGGCACCATGATGCTCGGCGGGAATGCTGCCCAGGCCGGCCGGATGCTGAATCCAGTCATCGAAGGCGAAGGGGAAGTCCGGACCGAAGATGGTGATGGGTTTCTTGCCGTCGGCGGGGTGACGATTGTTGTTGTTCATGCTGGACCTTGAAGGCTTGTGGAAGAGCGGCCCGTTGGGCGCGGTGGGGCCATTCTAGGGAGCGTCGTTTTCGTCCATAAGACGCAAAGTGTCGTCATTTGGAGCGCTGGTAATACAAAGTGACGACAGAAAAGTTAATAGTGACGAATCTGCTTCACGCGTCCCTTTCCCAGGCTAGTCGGCGAGAGAAGTACCCGTAGGGTGAGCTTGCTCGCGAAGGGCTGCACCCGCCCATGTTGCGCTATCTGCTGGCCGCGGTCGCTTGTCGATACTGTCGGGGTGTGAACCCGGTCAGCAGCTTGAACTGCCGGCTGAATGCGCTGTGGTCGGTGTAGCCGCACTGCAGGGCGACTTCCGTGATCGGCAGATCGGTCTGCAACAAACGATGGGCGTGCTCGAGCCGCACCTTGTTGATCATCTGTCGTGGCGTCAGGTGGAACACACGCTTGCAGTAGCGTTCCAGTTGGGCGACGGAGATGCCGGCGATCTGCGTCAGCGTGTCCAGCGTGATGGGCTCGTGGAAGTGCGTGCGGATGTGCTCGTCCACTGCGGCAAGACGCTCATAGGCTGGGTGCGTATGACTGGCGGACTGCAGGTCCATCGAGATGCCCGCCAGGCCGATGATCTCGCCTGCGCGACTAAGCAGAGGGCGCTTGTGCGTCAGGCACCAGCCCGGTTCCCGACTGCCATACAGGTGCAGCTCCAATTGGTCTTCCAGCACCTGGCCCTGTTCCAGCACCCGCCGGTCCTGCTCGGTGTAGCCAGGGCCGAACTGTGCGGGGAACACCTCGGCGCTGGTCTTGCCCAGAAGGGGCTTCACGCCACAGCGCTGGACCAGCGTGCGATTGGCCATGACGTAACGGGCCTGGGCGTCCTTGATGAAGATCGCCGCGCTGGAAATCGCATCCAGCATCGGCAGCAGCATCCGCACGCTCGCCAGCAGTTCATCCATGGTTTCGGGGCGCTTCAGGTCGCTCTCTGAGCAGAGTGCCGCCAGTGCGCTACGCGACATCATTTCCATCCTCCCCAAGGTTGGCCGGCGATGCCCAGCCGGCAGCTTGCCCCAGGGCCAGCGGCCTGTCGAGCGCGAACCGGAACGGGCTGCGTCGCTGTCCGGACTGTGCTGATTTCGTCACCCGAAGCGGGGAAAGGCATCAAGCGCGAAGGCGCGTCGCCCGTCCACTCTATGGCCATCGCCCCGGTCGGCGAACCCAGGGAATACGCACTCACCAAGGGGCAGCATTCACACGCCGATCCACGCCCCGAATGGCAATCCACCAGCCCATCCAATAACTCACAAGAAGGCGACGCCATGTCTGGAAAATTCAAGAAGCAGCTCTCGTTGATGGACCTGACCTTCATCGGTCTAGGTGCCATCTTCGGCTCCGGTTGGCTATTCGCGGCCAGCCACGTCTCGGCGATCGCCGGGCCGGCGGGGATCATCTCCTGGTTCCTCGGCGGTTTCGCCGTACTCCTGCTCGGCATCATCTATTGCGAACTGGGTGCAGCGCTGCCGCGTGCCGGCGGCGTGGTGCGCTATCCGGTGTTCTCCCATGGCCCGCTGCTGGGCTACCTGATGGGGTTCATCACCCTGATTGCCTTCTCCAGTCTGGTGGCGATCGAAGTGGTCGCCTCACGTCAGTACGCGGCGGCCTGGTTCCCGTCGCTGACCGAGGCAGGCTCCAGCGCCCCGACCCTCCTCGGCTGGCTCGTGCAGTTCGGCCTGCTGTGCCTGTTCTTCTGGCTCAACTACCGCAGCGTGAAGACATTCGCCAGGGCCAACAACCTGGTCAGCGTGTTCAAGTTCATCGTGCCGCTGCTGGTCATCGGCGTGCTGTTCGCCTTCTTCAAGCCGGAGAACTTCGCAGTCCAGGGCTTCGCACCCTTTGGCCTTTCGGGCATCGAGATGGCGGTCTCCGCAGGCGGCATCATCTTCGCCTACCTGGGGCTTACGCCGATCATCTCGGTGGCCAGCGAGGTGAAGAACCCGCAGCGCACCATCCCTATCGCGCTGATCCTTTCGGTCCTGCTCTCCACCGCCATCTACGTTCTGTTGCAACTGGCCTTCCTCGGCGCCGTGCCCACGGAAATGCTGGCCAACGGCTGGGCCGGTATCTCCAAAGAGTTCGCCCTGCCGTACCGGGACATCGCCCTGGTCCTCGGCGTGGGCTGGCTGGCCTACCTGGTGGTCGCCGATGCGGTGATCTCACCCAGCGGTTGCGGCAACATCTACATGAATGCCACGCCCCGAGTCGTCTATGGCTGGGCCCAGACCGGCACCTTCTTCAGGATCTTCACCCGGGTAGACGAAAAGTCCGGCATCCCGCGTCCGGCGCTCTGGCTGACCTTCGCCCTGTCGGTGTTCTGGACCCTGCCGTTCCCTTCCTGGGAGGCCCTGATCAACGTGGTGTCGGCCGCGCTGGTGCTGAGCTACGCCGTGGCACCGGTGACCGTCGCCGCCCTGCGCCGCAACGCCCCCGATATGCCGCGCCCATTCCGGGTAAGGGGCCTGGGCGTGATGGGGCCACTGTCCTTCGTCATCGCGGCGTTGATCGTCTACTGGTCAGGCTGGAGCACCGTGTCCTGGCTGCTGGGCCTGCAGATCCTGATGTTCGTGATCTACCTGCTGTGCCGGCGCTTCGTACCCACCGAGCACCTGAGCATCGCCCAGCAGGTGCGCTCGTCCGCCTGGCTGATCGGCTTCTACGCCACGACCCTGCTGCTCTCCTGGCTCGGCAGTTTCGGCGGCCTGGGCGTGCTCGGTCATCCCATCGATACCCTCGTCGTGGCCGCCTGTGCCACCGCCATCTACTACTGGGGCGCAGCCACCGGCGTGCCGGCTCACCTGATCGTTCTCAGTGGCGAGGATGAAAGCGAAGAGGGTGCCGACACCGAGACGGGCCTGCATCCGGCCACGGCCCGTACCCAAGCCTCGTCCTGATGTCCCGCGAAAGGAGTACGGATATGAGTGACCTCATCAACCTCAGCCTCGACCAGGTTCATGCCCTGGCGACGCGCGCGCTGACACACAACGGTATGGGCGAAGACCATGCCCGCGCCATTGCCGACACCATCACCCGGGGGCAGCGCGACGAGTGCCACTCCCATGGCCTCTACCGCGTCCTGGTGTGCGTGCATTCGCTGCGCTCCGGCAAGATCGACCCGCTGGCACGCCCGACACTGAGCCGGCCCGCGCCCGCCGTCGTCAGCGTCGACGCCCACAGAGGCTATTCGCTGCTGGCGTTTCAGAGCGGCCTGCCGCTGCTGGTGGAGCAGGCCCGTGAACTGGGCGTCGCCGCCCTGGTGATCCGCAATTGCTTCCACTTTTCCGCGCTCTGGCCGGAGGTGGAAGCCATTGCCGCCGAAGGGCTGGTCGGGCTGGCCATGACCCCCAGCCACGCCTGGGTGGCGCCGGAGGGCGGTAGCAGGGGTGTGTTCGGCACCAACCCCCTGGCATTCGCCTGGCCACGAAAGGATCGTGAGCCCTTCGTCTTCGATTTCGCCACCAGCGCCATCGCGCGGGGCGATATCGAGCTGCACGCCCGTCAGGGCAAGCCCATTCCCCTGGGCTGGGGCCTGGATGCCGAGGGACTGCCCACCACGGATGCGCGGGCCGCGCTGGAGGGGGCCATGCAGACCTTCGGCGGACACAAAGGCTCGGCGCTCGCCGCCATGATCGAGCTCATGGCCGGCGCGCTGATCGGCGACATGACCAGCGCCGAGTCCCTGGCCTTTGATGCGGGTGCTGGCGCTACGCCTTGCCACGGCGAACTGCTGCTGGCGTTCGACCCCGCCCGCTTCCTCGGCTGCGCAGTGGAGGAAAGCCAGCGGCGCGCTGAGCAGCTGTTCACCGCCATCACCGACCAGGGTGCCCGCCTGCCGTCTCAGCGCCGTTTCGCGGCCCGCCAACGCAGCGAGCGCAACGGCGTCTGGGTGGGGCGGGCCCTGCTGGACGACATCGAACGGCTGATGGCCTAGCACCTTTCCCGAACCTTTCCCGGCCACTGAATGGACCAGCCCATGAAGCACGTACACGTCATCGACTCCCACACCGGCGGCGAACCCACCCGCCTGGTGATGAAAGGCTTTCCCGAACTGGCCGGCGACACCCTGGCAGAGCAGCGCGATGCACTGCGCGAGCGGCATGATCACTGGCGTCGTGCCTGCCTGCTCGAACCACGGGGCAACGACGTACTGGTGGGCGCCCTGTACCGCCCGCCGGTCTCACCCGGCGCCACGTGCGGGGTGATCTTCTTCAACAACACCGGCTACCTCGGCATGTGCGGCCACGGCACCATCGGCCTGGTCGCCTCCCTGCATCACCTGGGGCTGATCGGCCCGGGCGAGCACCGGATCGACACGCCGGTGGGCACGGTCAGCGCCACCCTGCATGAAGACGGTGCCGTGACCATCGGCAACGTGCCGGCC
The DNA here is from genome assembly GCF_029873155.1 of Pseudomonas sp. BN515. Lineage (NCBI taxonomy): Bacteria > Pseudomonadati > Pseudomonadota > Gammaproteobacteria > Pseudomonadales > Pseudomonadaceae > Pseudomonas > Pseudomonas sp. BN515. The sequence goes on from NZ_SSOH01000020.1 coordinate 49,444, forward strand.
TACCGGTACCGCCGGCAAGTGCCGGTCGAGGTTCCCGGGCACGGCCTTGTCCACGGCGACATCGCCTGGGGCGGCAACTGGTTCTTCCTGGTGTCCGAACACGGCCAGCGGCTGCAACTCGACAACGTCGAAGCCCTGACCGCGTTCACCTGGGCGATGCTCAGGGCACTGGAAGCGCAAGGCATCCACGGTGAAGACGGCGCGTTGATCGACCACGTCGAGCTCTTCGCTGATGACGACGAAGCCGACAGCCGCAACTTCGTCATGTGCCCGGGCAAGGCCTATGACCGCTCGCCCTGCGGCACCGGTACCAGCGCCAAGCTGGCGTGCCTGGCGGCTGATGGAAAGCTCGCACCCGGCCAGACCTGGGTCCAGGCGGGCATCACAGGCAGCCGCTTCGAGGGCCGCTACGAACCGGACGGAGAACGCATCCGTCCCTTCATCACCGGCCGCGCCTACCTGACGGCCGACAGCACCCTGCTCATCGACGAACAGGACCCCTTCGCGTGGGGCATCTGAGTCTCCACGCCTTCTTCATCCCCCTGCACCAAGGAGCAGAACAATGAACAACAGCATCTTCACCGGTTGCATTCCCGCCCTGATGACACCGTGCACCGCCGAGCGCACGCCGGACTTCGACGCCCTGGTCGCCAAGGGCCGCGAGCTGGTCGATATCGGCATGAGCGCGGTGGTCTACTGCGGCTCCATGGGCGACTGGCCGCTGCTCAGCGAAGCCCAGCGCCAGGAAGGCGTGGCCCGCCTGGTGAAGGCCGGCGTACCCACCATCGTCGGCACCGGTGCGGTAAGCACCCGCGAGGCGGTTGCCCATGCCGCGCACGCTGCCAAGGTCGGTGCCCACGGGCTCATGGTGATCCCACGCCTGCTCTCCCGCGCCGCTTCGCCCGCCGCGCAGAAGGCCCACTTCGCCGCCGTGCTCAGCGCCGCCCCCGCGTTGCCGTCGGTGATCTACAACAGCCCCTACTACAGCTTCTCCACCCGCGCCGACCTGTTCTTCGAACTGCGCGGCCAGTTCTCCAACCTGATCGGCTTCAAGGAGTTCGGCGGCGCCGCCGACATGCGCTACGCCGCCGAGCACATCACCTCCCGTGACGACGACGTGATCCTCATGGCCGGCGTGGATACCCAGGTGTTCCACGGCTACGTCAACTGCAACGCCACCGGCACCATCACCGGCATCGGCAACGTGCTGCCACGCGAGGTGCTCCAGCTGGTGGCGCTGAGCCGGCAGGCCGCCAAGGGCGATACCCGCGCGCGTCGCCTCGCCTTGGAGCTGAGCGCGGCGCTGGACGTGTTGTCGTCCTTCGACGAGGGCTGCGACCTGGTGCTCTTCTACAAGTACCTGATGGTGCTCAACGGCGACCGCGAATACAGCCTGCACTTCAACGAGAGCGACGCGCTCAGCGATTCCCAGCGCCGCTACGCCGAGCAGCAGTACGCGCTGTTCCGCCAGTGGTACGCCAACTGGTCGGTGGAACAGAACCTCGTCTGACCCAGGTCCGCCGCGGAGCACCCGCTCCGCGGCGGAGCGCACCCCGTACAACCAGGAAGCACCATGAAACTGACAGGCAACATGCTGATCGGCCGTCAGGCCGTAACTGGCAGCCGCGAAGCGATCCGCGCCATCGATCCCGCCACCAACACCCCGCTCGAACCCGCCTATCCGGGCGGTAGCCAGGCCGAGGTGGAGCAGGCCTGCGCCCTGGCCTGGGCCGCCTTCGCCGGCTACCGGGAAACCTCGCTGGAGGCACGCGCCGGATTCCTCGAAACCATCGCCGAGGAGATCGAAGCGCTAGGGGACGAACTGATCCAGCGCGCCGTGGCCGAAACCGGGCTGCCCCAGGCGCGGATCCAGGGTGAGCGCGGTCGCACCTGCCAACAGCTGCGCACCTTTGCCCGTACCGTGCGCGCGGGTGAATGGCTGGATGTGCGGGTCGACACGGCCCAGCCGGATCGCCAGCCCCTGCCACGCCCAGACCTGCGCCAGCGCCAAGTGCCCCTGGGACCGGTGGCGGTGTTCGGCGCCAGCAACTTTCCCTTGGCCTTCTCCGTGGCCGGCGGCGACACCGCCTCGGCGCTGGCGGCCGGCTGCCCGGTGGTAGTGAAAGCCCACGGCGCACATCCCGGCACCAGCGAACTGGTGGGGCGTGCCGTGGCCAGCGCCGCGGAACGTTGCGCCATGCCCGAGGGCGTGTTCTCGCTGCTGTTCGGTGCCGGGCGCGAGGTGGGCATCGCCCTGGTCAGCGACCCGCGCATCAAGGCCGTGGGCTTTACCGGCTCGCGCAGCGGCGGCCTGGCCCTGTGCCGGGCAGCGCAGGCCCGACCGGAGCCGATCCCGGTGTATGCGGAGATGAGTTCGATCAACCCGGTGTTCCTGCTGCCCGCCGCCTTGCAGGCCCGTGGCGCGGGCCTGGCTCAGGGCTTCATCGCCTCGCTGACCCAGGGTGCCGGCCAGTTCTGCACCAACCCTGGCCTGGTAATCGCCCGCCGGGGCGCGGCACTGGATGCCTTCATCGCGGCGGCTGCCGAGCAACTGCAGAGCAGCCCGGCACAGACCATGCTCACGCCGGGCATCTTCGACGCCTTCGAATCCGGCGCCGGCGCGCTGGCCGGGCACGCTGAGGTGCGTAGTGTGGCCATCGGGCTGCCGGGCGATGGTCCCAACCGCTGCCAGGCGCAGCTGTTCGTCACCTGTGCCGAAGCCTTCCTGGCCGACCCGGCATTGCAGGCCGAAGTCTTCGGTGCGGCCGCGTTGATCGTGCAGTGCCGTGACGAGGCGCAGATATGTGAGATCGCCGAGCACCTCGAAGGCCAGCTCACAGCGACCCTGCACCTGGACGAGGCGGACTTCGACACCGCCCGGGCCTTGCTGCCGACTCTGGAGCTCAAGGCCGGCCGCGTGCTGGTCAACGGCTGGCCGACAGGCGTCGAGGTGTGCGATGCCATGGTCCACGGCGGCCCGTTCCCGGCCACCTCGGACACGCGCAGCACCTCGGTAGGCACCGCCGCGATCCGCCGCTTCCTGCGTCCGGTCTGCTATCAGGGCTTCCCGGATGGCCTGCTGCCCAGCGAGCTCAGGCACGACAATCCCCTGCGGTTGCGGCGCCTGCTCGATGGCAAGAGGGAGGCCTAGCTTCATGCCAAACGCTTCCATTCCCGCTCAGGCCGAGATCGATATCGCGGTGGTCGGCGCCGGCATCATCGGCGTCGCCTGCGCCCTGCAACTGGCCCGGCAGGGCAGGCGTGTCCTGGTCATCGATCCGCAAGGGCCGGGGCAGGGGGCCTCGTTCGGCAATGCCGGGCACCTGGCCACCGAGCAGGTCTTTCCCATCGCCGACCTGTCGATCCTCAAACGACTGCCGGCGATGCTCATGGACCCGATGGGCCCGCTGCGTCTGGACTGGAAGTACCTGCCCTTCGCCTTGCCCTGGTTCACGCGCCTGCTGCTCAACCTGCGGCCGGCGCCATTCCGGCGCACAGTCGCCAGCCTGCGCGGGCTTAACGAAGCCAGCCTGGGTGCCTGGCAACGGCTGCTGGCGACCATCGAGCGCCCCGGTCTGCTGAAGGAGGACGGCTCCCTGTTGATGTACGAGCGCCGCGAATCCCGCCAGGCGCTCGAAGCGCTCCAGGCGCGCATGGCTGGGCAGGGCGTGCCGGTGGACTTCTGGGAGTCCGGCGCCGTGCGGGACGCCGCGCCCCACTTGAACGAGCGGATACGGGGCGGGCTGTTCTTCCCTCGCACCGGGCACTTCATCGATCCCTACCGGGTGGTCTGCGAACTGGTGGAAGCCGCCAAAAGGATGGGCGTTGTGTTCCGCCGGCAGCGGGTGCTCGGTGGGCGCCTGCTCCCGGACGGCGTTGTACTGAGCACAGAGGAGGCCAGTGTTCGGGCCCGCCAGGTCCTGATCGCCTGCGGCGCACACTCGGCCGGGCTCACGTCCGGGCTGACTGGCAAGCGGGTACCCCTGGATACCGAGCGGGGCTATCACCTGATGTTGCCCCACGAGCACGGGAGGCTGCCGTTCGCCGTCACCTCGTTCGAGCGCAGGTTCATCATGTCGCCCATGGCCGATGGCCTGCGTCTGGCCGGCACCGTTGAGTTCGCCGGCTTGGCGCGATCACCGAACATGGAGCGCGCCTGGCAGTTGCTCCGCCTCGGCAAGGGGCTGTTCTGTCGCGAACTGAATGCCGAAGGGGCAACCCCCTGGATGGGGTTCCGGCCATCCCTGCCGGACTCGCTGCCCATCATCGACCGGGTGTGCGGGGGGCGGGTGCTGCTCGCTTTCGGCCACCAACACCTGGGGCTGACTCAGGCCGCGATCACCGCCGAGCACATCGCCCGGCTGGCGGGGCTGCCGGCAACGGCGGGTCCGTCGCACAGCCTGCCGGACCTGGCGCCTTTCCGGCTTGATCGCTTCTGATCGGAGGTCGGCGTGGCGGCGTCAGGTGGCTGGCGCCGCCAGCGGCTGGCCGCGGTCGATCTTGCAACTGAGGATGATGGAGGTGGTGGTCTTCTCCACCCCGTCGACGCTGCCGATCAGGTCCAGCAGCTCGTCGAGGCGCTCGGGGGAGTCGGCGCGCAGCCAGGCGACGTAGTCGAATTCGCCACTCACCGCGCAGAGCACCTGCACTTCCGCCATGCCGGTCAGGCGCCGCAGCACGTCCTTGCCGCTGCGCGGTTTCACCGTGATCCCCACGTAGGCCTGCAGGCCGCCATCGGCGACGCGCCGGCCCAGGCGCACGCCGTAGCCGGTGATGACCTGCGCCTTCTCCAGCCGTGCCAGACGCGAAGTCACCGTGGTGCGCGCGATGCCCAGGCGCCGGGCCAGTGTGGCCACGCTCTCGCGGGCGTTGATCTGCAGGGCGGCGATCAGCTGGCGGTCGATTTCATCGAGTGGCAGGTCGGACATGGATTGGCTCGGTGCGGTTGGCTGCGTAGAGGTTAGCGGGTGCGCAAGGCTACCTGAAGCCGATGGACCGCGCCCATTGGTCGGCGTCGCTGTCGCGCTGCCCGGAGCCGAACCAGACTGAACTCCACATGGTCGGAGACACGTCGGCCCCATCCACTTCCTTCGAGAGCCTCACCTCCATGATCTCCTTCGCCCCTTGCCGCTGGACCCTGCTCGCCTCGCTCATCTGCGCGCCCGCCTTCGCCGAAACCGTGGTGCCGCTGCAGGGCCAGACCCAGCAACAGATCCAACAGGACATCGCCAACTGCCAGGCCCAGGCCGGCAGCACCACGAGCACCACCACCTCCAACCCGAGCGGCGGCCGTGTCCGCGGGGCCGCTACCGGCGCCATAGCGGGTGCCGCCGTCGGCCAGGCGCGCAGCAATGACTACGACCGGATCGATGACGACCTGCAGCAGGAGTACCGGCAGGAAAAGGCCAAGGACGCCGCAGTAGCCGGGATGGTGGTCGGAGGCTCGCGTCAGCGCCAGGAGCGCCGGCAAGACCGTCGCACCAACCAGCAGGCCAGCAGCACAGCCTCATCGGCCTACATGAGTTGCCTGCAGCAGCGTGGTTACCAGGTCAATCCCTAGGCGGTTCCCGCAGCCTGCTGCTCCAGATGCGCCTGCAGCTCAGCGTCGAGCCTGAGCTGATAGGCCAGCTCATCCAGGTAGGTGCGTTCGGCGGCTTGCTGGTCGTCCACCAGCATCACGCTCGCCAGATACATCTCGGCAGCCATGCCCGGATCGCGAGCTGACTGCGCCACGTCGGCGGCGTCCAGCGGCCGGCGTACCTCTTCGTCCAGCCATTCCTGCAATTGCAGGTCGTCGGTGTGCCGGGAGATCTCGGCGTAGATGGCCTGCTTTTCCTGTTCGTCGATACGTCCGTCCGCCTTGGCGGCGGCTATCAGCGCGCGAAGGATGGCCAGGCTGTGGTCATCGGCCTCGGCGCCGGACAGCTGGTCCACGGTGCGCAGGGCCTGCTGCGGCGCGGAGGCCTGCTGACTCTGCCAGGCCTGGTAAGCCTGGAAGGCCATCATGCCGAGGGAGGCGAGGGCGGCGTAGTTCATCCCGCCGGAGCGCCCGCCGCTGCCCATCGAGCTGCGATCGGTAGACCCGCCCCACGGGCCTCCGCCGAGGACTTCGCCGAATAGCCCGCCCAGCCCGGCGTTGGGGCCACCACCGCCACCCATGAGCCCACCCAGCAGACCGCCGAGCCCACCCAGCGGATCTTGCGACGCCATGCCGGCGCCACCGCGTTGCGCCGTCGATGCCTGTCCGGCCCGCAGCAATTGTTCGAGCAGATCACTGGTGTTCATGGCCGCATCCTCGCCTGGTGGCCGTTTCCGGTCAGGGAACGATAGACCTGGCCAGCCAGGCGGATATGACCGTCGGGCGGCGTGGATTGTTACGCGCCACGGAAAAGCGCTTTCAGCAAAGCCGTCTTTTTCACGCGTCGTGAGTGGAGTCGAATTGGCACATCGGCCGAGAACGCATCGCCAGGCGATGACAGGGCCTTCCAAGGCAAATCAGGAGTTCCATCATGAACCGCGCAATCTCCACCAGTACCAGCCTGCTGCTCGCCCTTCTGGCCAGTGGCAGCGTCTTCGCCGCCGAGTCCGCCGACGCCGTGCCCTACAGCTACGGCATGCCGCTGGACGTCGCCCGCGTCATCTCCATCGACGAACCGAACTCGCTGACCTGCGAAACCATCCAGGCGAAGATGACCTACGTCGATTCCCAGGGTGAAGAGAAGTCCGTGACCTACCTGAAAGAGTCCAGCGCCTGCGCCAATAGCTGATGCCAGGCCCTGAATTGGCAGCCCTTCGGCCTGCTTGGCGAATGAATTCGCCCCTACAGAGAAACGAGCAGAACTGCGCTGTGGGTGAGCCGGGAGTCACCCCTCTCCATTTCAGGGAGAGGGGCCGGGGGTGAGGGGGGCGGCCAGCTCCGAGCGACCCCCTTGGCGAATGAATTCGCCCCTACAGCGATGTGAGCAGGATTGCGCTGCGGGTGGCCCAAGAATTACCCCACCATCTCCGCCACGAACGCCTCGAACGACGTCGCCGTGGTGTTCTCCGGTCGCCGGCCTTCCAGGGACTTCACCGCCTGTTCATTGATGCCGCGAGCCAGCTCGGCATAGAGCCCGGCCAGGTTGGTGGAGAAGCCGGCCTCCTGCAGCATCCCCGCCATCTCGTCATAGGGCACCTGCACATAGGGCAGGTCCGGCCGGCCCAGGTGTTGGCCGAGGATGCGCGTGCATTCGCCGTAGCTGATATCCCGCTGCCCCAGCAGCTCGCGCACTTGCACGCCATGCCAGTTGCGGGCGAGCAGGGCATCGATGGCGGCGTCGGCGATGTCCTTGGCGGCGATCATCGGCACCGGCACGTCCGCTTCCATGCCATCGGCCACCAGGCCGTGTTGCTCGATCACGTAGAGCATCGGCAGCAGGTTCTCCATGAATGCACCGGCCCGCAGGATCAGCACGTCCACACCCGTCAGCCCGCGCAGCCGCAGTTCCTGGTCGTGCATGCTGGCGATGGGGCCGTTGCCCGAGGCCAGATCGGCACCGACGCTGGAGAGTGCCACCACCTTGCGCACGCCACTGGCACGGATGGCCTGGACTATGGCCTCGCCCACCGCCGCCTGCTGTGCCGGGTAGTCGCTTACCGTCGGGTCGTAGGGCAGCAGGGTGTAGATCGCCTTCGCGCCGCGAAAGGCTTCGGTCAGGTAGGCGGCATCGGAAGGTTCTCCCGCCATCACCTCGGCGCCGGCCTTCTGCAGATCGGCCAGGCGTTCAGCGGAACGTCCCAGCGCGCGTACAGATTCACCCGCCTTCAGCAGTTGCTCGACGATGCGTTTACCAGTGTGCCCGGTGGCGCCCATTACCGTGATCATCTCGTCCTCCTGGTCGCGCTTGTCTGTCCGGCACATGCCTGCGCGCTTGGGTCCAGTTTTGCCTGGAGGCCCTGGACGAACAATGATTGGAAGTCGACAGTTCATGATCAATCGTCCAGGATTTCTGGACGAACAGTGCTCATGCCGCGAGGTGCGCAACGTGGACCCGAACAACGCCTGGCTTTCCCGCGACCCGCTCGGCGAAGCGCTGCACCTGCTGCGCATGAGCGGCACCCTCTATTGCGCCTCGGAATTCACCGCGCCCTGGGGCCTGGGCCTGCCGCCGATGGAAGACTGCCTGATGTTCCATGTGGTGACCGCCGGCGAGTGCTGGCTGGAGGTGGGTGGGCACGAACCCCTGTTGCTGCGCGGCGGCGACCTCGCGCTGGTGCCCCATGGTCACGGACACAGCCTGCTGAGTGCCAAGGAGGTGACGGCAGTGCCGCTGTTCGATTTGCCGCGGGAATGCCTCAGCGAGCGCTACGAGATCATCCGCCATGGCGGCGGAGGCGCGCCGGTGAGCCTGGTGTGCGGCGCGGTGCGTTTCGACCACCCGGTGGCGCGGCAATTGGTGCGCCTATTGCCGCCGGTGCTGCACGTGGAAGCGGCCAGCGCCGAGCATGCCGACTGGCTGCAGGGCAACTTGCGCTTCATGCGCGACGAGGCACGGGCGATGCGCCCTGGCGGAGAGACGGTGGTGACGCGCTTGGCGGACATCCTGGTGATCCAGGCCATTCGCGCCTGGATCGAACGCGACCCGGCCGCCCAGACCGGCTGGCTCGGTGCCCTGCAGGACCGCCAGATCGGCCGCGCTATCGGCCTGATCTACCGCGACCCCGCGCAAGACTGGAGCCTGGTGTCCCTGGCCAAGGCCGCCGCGATGTCCCGCTCTGCCTTCGCGGCGCGCTTTACCGCGCTGGTGGGCGAGCCGGCCATGCAGTACCTGACCCGCTGGCGCATGAACCTGGCGCTGGGCTGGCTACAGGAAGGGGAGGTGGCCATCGCGACCCTGGCAGAGCGCCTCGGCTATCAGTCCGAAGCCGCCTTCAGTCGGGCCTTCAAGCGATGCCACGGCGTGGCGCCAGGGGCTGTCCGCCGCGTTGCACGATCCTCGGCTGGAAATTTTTAATAGAAAACCGAATTATTTACATTTGATTTACAAATGCTAATTGTTACCATTTGTTCTTTTCATGAGAACAAGGAACTCGTGGTGGCGAAGAAGCGTATTGCCCCGGTATCTCTGCCGATGCTGGGCCTGCTGGCAATTCCCGTTGTTCAGGCTGAAACCAAGGAAGCACTGGCCATTCCGGCCACTTCGGTAACCAGTGCCTACGAGCAACAGAGCTACAAGGCCACCGAGAGCCGTAGCGCCCTGAAGATCGACGCGCCGCTGCGCGATATCCCTCAGACCGTCAACGTCGTGCCCGAGAGCGTGATCAAGGACAAGGGTGCCCAGTCCCTGGAAGACGTGCTGAAGAACGTCCCCGGCGTCGGTCTCTCCAACGGCGATGGCCAACGCGACCAGGTCACCATTCGCGGTTTCAGCGCCATCGGCGACATGTTCATCGATGGCATGCGTGACGACGCCCTCTACTTCCGCGACCTCTCCAACATCGAGCGCGTTGAAGTGATCAAGGGCCCGGCTGCCGTGCTCTATGGCCGTGGCTCCTCCGGCGGCTTGATCAACAGTGTGAGCAAGAAACCGGGCTTCGATCCCAAGCAGGAAGTCGGCGTCACCTTCGACAGCGAAGGCAAGCGCCGCACCCAGTTCGACACTGGCTGGGCCGACCAGCAACAGCGCGACAAGGCCTTCCGCATCACCGGCGCCTATGAAGACAGCGACACCTTCCGCGACGACGGCTATATCGACCGCAAGGCCATCGCGCCTTCGGCCTACTTCAGGCTGTCCGACGATCTGGAGCTGAACCTCGGCGCCACCTACCTCTACGACAAGCGCCTGATCGATTTCGGTATTCCGGGTCAGCTCGCTGCCTACCAACCGGCGGCGGCCAGTCTGCCGGCATCGGCGGTTGGCAATCGCCCGGTGAACGTCGACCGCGACAAGCGCTTTGGCTCCGGGGACCCGGACCAGGACTACGCGCGCAGCGAGGTGTTCTCCTTCAACGCCAGCGTGGATTACCGGATCAACGACGACCTGACCCTGACCAACGCCACTCGCTACTACCACTACGACCTGGATCGCAATAACACGCTTGCCGACAGCAGCGCGAATCGCTTCGTCACCGCGCCCAATGGCGAACTGCTGGTGAAGCTGAACCGCGGCAATGTTGCCCGCGACGAGTACGGTGTGTTCAACCAGACCGACTTGAAGCAACAACTCCAACTGGCCGGCATGCAGCACAGCCTGCTCTATGGCGTGGAAGTGGGTTACCAGGACAAGTCCCAGCGGACGTTCAACCAGAACAACGTGGCCCAGGTGCCGGTATTCCGCGATGCCCTGGTGCCGGTACCGGAGCACGCCAATGCCCTGTCCGCCAAGGGCACCAACTACCAGGAAACCGCCGGTTTCTACGTGCAGGACATGATCGAGCTGACTTCCCAGTGGAAGGCGCTGCTCGGCGTGCGTTACGACATCTTCGGCCAGGAGTTCGACGACAAACGCGTGCAGAATGTCGATCTCGACCGTACCGACAAGACCTGGAGCCCGCGCGCTGGCCTGGTGTATCAGCCGGACCAGATCCAGTCCTACTACGTCTCCGTCAGCCGCAGCTACCAACCCTCGGCCGAAGTCTTCCAGCTGAGTCCCGCGAACGAGAACCTGGAACCGGAAGAAACCACCAACTACGAGGTGGGCGCCAAGTGGGATCTGCTGGACAACCGCCTCTCGGTGACCGCAGCAGTGTTCCGTCTGGAACGCACCAACATGAAGACCACCGACCCGACGAACCCCGCTCTCACCATCCTCGCGGGTGAGCAGCGCACCGATGGTTTCGAGGCCACCTTCAGCGGCCAGATCACCGACAAGTGGAACGTGTACGGTGGCTACGCCTACCTGGACGCAGAAATCACCAAGTCCAACAGCAAGACCAACGGCGTCGCCAACGAAGGCCAGACCCCCACCCTGACCCCGCGCAACAGCGCCAACCTCTGGGTGGTCCGTTCCCTGACCCCGGAATGGCGTATCGGCGTGGGCGCCAACTATGTGGACGACCAGTTCACTTCCCTCGAGAACAACGTCGTGATGCCCAGCTACACCACCTACGACGCGGCGCTGTTCTACAACGTGCCGCAATGGGACATGGCCTTGCGTCTGAAGAACGTCTTCGACAAGGACTACTACGCCTCGGCCCACGGCTCGGTTGACCTGATCACCCCCGGTGCCCCCCGCACCCTGGAGCTCAGCGCCAACTACCGGTTCTGATCGACGTGCGAAAGAAAACGCCCGGCTCATGCCGGGCGTTTTCGTTTATGAGTCAGCGAACTGTTTGGCTTCGCTGCGCTCTGCCCAACCTACAAGAGCCGGTTCGGTGCCGTAGGTTGTGGCTGAGCTATGCGAAGCCCAACGCTCCCGGCAAGCCGGCAAGCGCTCAATTCGCCTGCAACTTCTTCAGAGCCTCGCAGCTCGGTGCGTATTGCTTGTCGCAGGCACTCTGAAACAGCGCGCGGGCCTGGTAAGGGTCGCGCTTCAGGCCTTCAGCGCCCTGGGCATACATGCTGCCGAGCACGTGCTGGGCCATGGCGTTGCCGGCGGCGGAAGCCTGGTTGAGGTACTTGTGCATGGCGCGCTGGTCGGCGAAGGCGGGGTCGGCACGGCCGGTGTAGAGAAAGGCCAGGCTGAAGGCCGATTGCGAATGCCCCTTGTCGGCGGCCTGCTTCCACCAGTACTCGGCCTGCTTGAGGTCTTTCTGCGGCTTGCCGACGAAGTAGAGGCTGCCGAGTTGGTACTGGCTGTCGAGGTCGCCACGCATGGCCTGCTGGCGAATGCGCTCGAACTCGGCGGCCTGCTGGTCTTGCGGTGCGGTAGCCGGAGCTTGGGGCTGGCCGGCGGGCGGTTTGGTGGGTTGCTGTTGCGGTTGCTGCGTTTGCTGGACGCAGGCCCCGAGCAGGGCCAGCGCGGCGATGCAGAAGAGGCGCGGCAGGGCGCGTTGGGTGGACATGGGCGGAGGTCTCCCTGGCAGATCAGGGAGGAGGGTAGTTGCATCCGCCAACCCCGTCACCCGGCACGTTGATGGCGCAGGGCCGTACGCAGCGGAGGTAGCCGGTAAGTAGGATGGATGTCGCTTTTTACATCCACCATTTCCGTCACTCGACTCATGCAGAAATCCCGGCTATCAAGGGCGGGATATTTGCTGAGAGATCACGAATGAAAACCACCCTGGACGAACTCCAAGCCTTCACCGCCGTGGTCGATACCGGCTCCATCACCGCCGCCGCCGAGCAGCTGGCGCAGACTGCATCCGGCGTCAGCCGCGCGCTCAGCCGCCTGGAAGACAAGCTCGATGTCACCCTGCTGCGGCGCACCACCCGCCGACTGGAACTGACCGAGGAGGGCGAAGTGTTCCTGGGCCAGGCGCGACGGATCCTCGCCCAGGTCGAAGAAGCGGAAGAGCAGATGACCCTGCGTCGGCAGAAGCCGGCCGGCCGCCTGCGGATCAATGCCGCTTCGCCGTTCATGCTCCATGTGCTGGTGCCGTTGGTGGCGGGCTTTCGTGAGCGCTTTCCGGAAATCGAACTGGAACTGCACAGCAGCGACCAGATCATCGACCTGATCGAGCACCGCACCGACATCGCCATTCGCATTGGCAATCTGCGCGACTCCACCTTGCACGCTCGTCCGCTGGGTAGCAGTCGAATCCGCGTGCTGGCGAGTCCGGCCTACCTGAAGGCTCATGGCACGCCGAAGAAGGTTGAAGACTTGCAACGCCACGGTCTGATTGGCTTCACCCAGCCGGAAAGCCTGAACCTCTGGCCCCTGCGCCATACCTTGGGTGACAGCCTGCAGATCGAGCCGGTGATCAAGGCATCCAGCGGCGAAACCCTGCGCCAGCTGGCCCTGGCGGATGCCGGTATCGTCTGCCTGTCCGATTTCATGACCCAGGTTGACCGCGCTGCCGGAAACCTGGTGCAGGTACTCGCCGCCGACACCCTGGAAGTACGTCAACCGATCCATGCCGTCTACTACCGCAACACGGCCTTGGCCTCGCGTATCAGCTGCTTTCTCGACTATGTGAGCGAATGGCTTGGCAGGGAGGCTTGGGTGAAGCGGAGTTGAGCTTGCGTCTTCGACATTAACTAGGGCGTTCCTGGGCACTGCGTGCTCACGGCCGGTGCGCTGAAGCTTCACCGTCTGTCCGTTATTTCATTCATGCTGAAAATCAAAACCCTCGTCCAGGCCTTGATTATTCTGGGTTTAAGCGATGGTTGATTTTTGTGTGTTTTTTATTTCGAACAAATATCTTGGCCTTGTGAATATATTTGTGTAGATTTTCATGAAATTCTTAAAACAAAAATTCACGAGGCACCCATGTTCAAGCAGTCCGCCCAGCATGTCGGCACCTACTACGCCCAGACCTACCCCGGCAGCATTCCCCTGCGTCCGACCCAGTCCGGTAGCGAAGAAACCGATGTCCTGATCATCGGTGCCGGTTTCAGCGGTCTGCACACCGCTCTGCGTCTGGCTGAGGCCGGCAAGCGCGTGACCCTGCTGGAAGCCAGTCGCGTGGCCTGGGCCGCCTCAGGCCGCAATGGCGGGCAGGCATTGCTGGGCTGGTCCTGCGATATGCCACCGCTGGAGAAGGCGCTGGGGCTGGAACGCACCCGCCGGCTGTGGGACAGCATGCGCTGGGCTGCCGACGAGATGCGCGCGCTGCCGGTGCGCCACGGCTTCGATGTGGACTACCGCGTCGGCAGCCTGTGGACTGCCGTAATGGAGCGCCGGGTGAAGCTCCTCGAAGAAGCCCAGGAAGATGCGATCCACAAATGGGGCTATGACCGTATGCGCCTGATCCGCCGCGACGAACTCGCCGAGTGGATCAACAGCCCGCGTTATCAGGCTGCGCTGTACGACCCGGAAGCCGCCCACCTCAACCCGCTCAAGCTGGCCCAGGGCCTGGCCGCCGCGATCGAAGCCCGGGGCGGACGCATCTACGAACAGAGCAAGGTGCTGGAATACCGCGAAACGCCCTCCGGCTATGTGGCCCGCACCGCCCAGGGCGAAGTGCGCGGCAGCATCCTGGTGATGGCGTGCAACGCCTATGTCGACCGCCTCGACCAGCAACTCTCCAGCCGCTTGCTGCCAGTGGGTTCCTACCAGGTGGCCACCGCGCCTCTGGACCCGGAGCTCGCGCAGTCGCTGTTGCCGAAGAACAGCTGTGTGATCGACAACCAGTTCGTGCCCGATTACTTCCGCCTCACCCCTGACCACCGCCTGCTGTTCGGCGGCGGCTGCACTTACCTCGGCGGCCTGCCCAAGGATGTGCCGGCGGCAACGCGTCCTTACCTGGAGCGCGTCTTCCCGCAACTCAAGGGCGTGGAGATCGAGTTCGGCTGGGGCGGCCATATCGACGTCAGCATGAAACGCACCCCGGACATCGGCCGCGAAGGCTCGCGCTATTGGCTGCAGGGCTTCTCCGGCCACGGAATCCTGCCCACCCTGGCCGGCGCCAAGGCGGTGAGCGACGCCATCCTCGGCAACGACGACCTGCTCGACCTCTACCAGGCCATCGGCAACCCGCGCTTCCCGGGTGGCTCCCTGCTGGCGGCGCCGCTGGAGGCTGCGGGTAAAGCCTATTACCGCTTGAGGGATGTGATTTAAGGTCGCGCCTTTCGAGTCCGGCAGCCGGAGTTCCCACATGGACAAGCAAGACGAAATCGAAAGCCTCGCGATCCTGATTCGCGACCTGCGCAAGCACAAGAACGTGACCCTCGGGGACCTCGCCACGCGTATCGATCGCTCGGTGGGCTTCCTCTCCCAGGTGGAGCGGGGGCTGTCGCGCCCGACGGTGGCCGACCTGACCGCCATCAGCGAGGCGTTGGGCGTACCCACGACCTACTTCTACAGCCTGAGCAAGCCTCGCGAGACGCCCTGGGTCACCCGCCCGGGCGAGCGTCGCACGCTCTACTACGCCGGTGGCATTACCGACGTGCTGGCCTCGCCGACCATGTCCGGCGGCTTTTCCATGCTGGAAAGCCACCTGGAACCCGGCGCCACCAGCGGCGAGGGCCACCTGGATGACAGTTCCGAGCAGGGCGGCTTCGTCCTCGAGGGCGAATTGACGGTCTGGTACGGCGACGACGCTGCGCCGGTCACGCTTTACCCCAACGACAGCTTCCAGCTGCCGCCCCATGCTCAGTTCCGCTACGCCAATCTTTCCGACAAACCGACGCGAGTATTGTGGGTCTTCACCTGAAGCCCCAGCTCGCAGGACCGCAGTGATGACAACAACAAACCAGTACCCCGACCTGCTCAGCGAAGTGCGTGCCTTCCGTGGCAAGTACCCGGAAATCCGCTACGTCGACCTGATCTGCCTGGATATCCCCGGCCACTTCTACGGCAAGCGTTATCCCATCGAGATGGTGGAAAAGGTGGCTGCTGGCGGCCCGCTGAAAGTGCCGCAGAACTGCGTACTGCTGGGCACCCAGGGCGGGCTCTATCCCATTGGCGATTACTGCTTCGCCGACGGCGACCCGGATGCACCGCGCCGCCTGGTGCCGGGCACCCTGGTCCCGGTGCGTTGGGAGAAGGAGCCCCTGGGGCAGATGCTCATCACCTCCGACGGGACCGACGCCCCCATCGAGTTCGAGCCCCGCGAGGTGCTGGCACAGGTCATCAAGCGTCTGGAAAAACGTGGCATCCATCCGGTGGTGGCCTTCGAACTGGAGTTCTACCTGTTCGACCGCAAGCTCAAGGAAGGCCTGCCGCAATTCCCTCGTGACCCGCTCTGCGAGGACGAGGACGACCAGCCGAACATGCACATCGAGCGCCTGTCGCGCTTCTCCAGCGTGCTGCATGAGATGGTCGATGCTGCCAACGAGCAGGGCGTCGCCGCCAACGTCATCACCGCCGAGCTCGGCCCGGGCCAGTTCGAAATCAACTTCGGCCACTGCGACGACGGCCTCAAGGCCGCCGACTGGGCCGCCCTGTTCTGCCGCAGCACCCGTGGCGTGGCGATGAAGCACGGCCATCGTGCCAGCTTCATGAGCAAGCCCTACCTGAATGCGCCGGGCAGCGGCATGCACGTGCATGTCAGCCTCTACGACCGCGACGGCAACAACCTGCTGGCTGCCGACGACCAGCGCCCGCTGCGCCACGCCGTAGCCGGCTGCCTGGACCTGCTGCCCCACTGCATGCCGATCTTCGCCGCCAACCACAACGCCTTCCGCCGCTACGGCGCCATGGTCAACGCCGCCAGCCGCGCGAGCTGGGGCTTCGAGGACCGCGATGCGTGCATCCGCATCCCCGAATCCGACGGCCGCAACCTGCGCATCGAGCACCGCCTGGCCGGCGCCGACGCCAACCCCTACCTGGTGCTGGCTGCGATCCTCAGCGGAATGGAACACGGCCTCGACGCCGCCCGCGAACCCATCGCCCCGCTTAACGAAGACCGTGAAAGCGGCATCGATTTCCCCAAGGACATGCTCACCGCCGTGACCGCCATGCGCAGCCACGCCGTGGTGAATGAAGGGCTGGGCAGCGAGTTCGTGATGGTCTATTGCGAGAACAAGCGGCAGGAGTACCTGGACTTCATGAACGAGGTCAGTGCGCGGGAATATCGTTGGTACATGTGATTGCCTGGAGCGTCACCCCTCTCCCTCTGGGAGAGGGTTGGGGTGAGGGTATTTTCCGGTTGGCTCGGTGCCGTTGCGATTCGCGAATGAATTCGCTCCTACAGGGCAGGTCTTCGACCTGCTTGGCGATTGAAATCGCCCCTACAGGATTGCTCCGGGATCGACCCAGGTACAGACGGCCCCCTCTCCCTCTGGGAGAGGGTTGGGGTGAGGGCATTTTCCGGCCAGCTCAGCGCCAGTCCATTTCGCGAATGAATTCGCTCCTACAGGGCAGACCTTCGGCCTGCTTGACGAATGAATTCGCCCCTACACATCCCCGAACGCAGCCAACAAATCCTCCACGAACGCCACCTGCGCCTCACTCGGTTGTCGTCCGCGATGGCTGCTGAGGTGGAAGTTGACGCGGTAGCTGGTCTGCTCCGGCAGCAACGCTCGCAACTGCCCGTTGGCCTCCCAGGGCGCGGCGATGTGTTCCGGCAGGTAGCCGATATGCGCGCCTGAAAGGATGAACGCCAGGCTGCACTCGACCTGTTCGGTGCGGGCGCTACTCGGGCCGCTCTGGAAGGGCTCCATCGCCTCGCCGAAGCGATAGGGGTGCTGCACCAGGTCGCAGCGCGAAAGGTCATCGAGGCTGATCGGGTCGCGGTGGAACAGCGGGTGTCCCACGGCACAGTAAAGGCGTTCCTGCTCGCCGAACAGGGGCTGATGGTCCAGCGCGGCCTGGGTCCTGGAGAAGTAGCCGATCGCGAGATGCAACTGGTCCTGCAGCAGGCGCCGCTCCAGCTCGGCGGGCATGGCGCTGATCAGCTCGAACTGCACGGCCTGATTGCGCTGGCGGAAGCGCCCAATGGCCGCGCCCAGGCGCTGCAGCACCTGGCTGTCGAGGGATTCGGACAAGCCGATGCGCAGCTCGCCCAGGAGCATGTCGGCCATGCCCCGAGCCTCGCCCTTGAAGGTCTCGATAGCGCCGAACAGCTTTCGAGTGGCGGCCAGTACCTGCTCGCCCTTGGGCGTCAGGCGAAACCCTGCCTTGCCGCGTTCGCAGAGACGAAATCCCAGGCGCGTTTCCAGCTTGGCCATCTGCGTGCTGATGGTGGATTGGCCAATCCCCAGCTCGCCCTGGGCTGCACTGAAGCCGCCGCTCTCCACCACCGTGATGAAGATGCGCAGCAGTTGCAGGTCGAGGTCATGGAGCTGGCTGAGCATGGCGGCACCAAACATTGATAGCTATAGATGCCAAAGTAGAACACTTCATATTTATTCGAAGCAAAGCCCGGCGCAGCATGGCCCCACCTGCAATCCCCCAGGAGTCCATCATGCGTTGTCCCTTGTTGCTTGCCGCCCTGTTCGCCTGCGCCTTGCCGGTGCATGCCGAAGACAAGGCGCTGAACCTCTACAGCTGGTCGGCCTACATCCCGGAAAAGGCCCTGCAAGGCTTCAAGGACGAAAGCGGCATCGAGGTCAAATACGACATCTTCGACAGCGCCGAAGCCCTCGACGCCAAGCTGATGACCGGCGGTAGCGGCTATGACGTCGTCTTCCCCGCCAGCAGCGGCCTGGCCCGCGCCATCCAGGCCAAGGCGGTGCAACCGCTGCAGCGCGATCGCCTGAAGAACTTCGCCAACCTTGACCCGGAACTGCTGGCGAAGCTCGCCACCGTCGACCCCGACAACCGTTTCGGCGTGCCTTACACCTGGGGCACCGTCGGGCTGGGCATCAACAAGGAAGCCGTCACCAAGCGCATCCCCGATGCGCCGCTGAATAGCCTCGACCTGCTGTTCAAGCCCGAGTACGCCAGCCGTCTGAAAGATTGCGGCATCGCCGTGATCGACTCGCCGCAAGAGGTGATCAGCGTTGCCCTGCATTACCTCGGCAAGGCCCCCTACAGCACCGACAAGGCCGATCTGAAAGCCGTGCAGGAGTTGTTCGCGCAGTTGCAGCCCAACGTGCGCTACGTCGGCGCCGGCAAGCACATCAACGACCTGGCCAAGGGCGAGATCTGCCTGGCCCTGACCTACAACGGCGATGCCGCCATCGCCGCCGACCAGGCCCGCCAGGCGAAGATGCCCTTCGAGGTGATCTACCGCATTCCCCGCGAGGGCACGCTGATCTGGTTCGACACCATGGTCATTCCTGCCGACGCCCCGCATCCCCAGGCCGCCCACGCCTTCATCGACTACATGCTGCGTCCCGAGGCCATCGCCGAGCTGACCAACAGCCAGTTCTTCGCCAACGCCAACAAGGCGGCTACCGCGCTGGTAACGCCGGAAGTAGCGGGCGACCCGGATATCTACCCGAGCAAGGAGGTGCGTGACCGCCTGTTCGGCGAGCAGATCCAGACGCTCAAGGACCAGCGCGCCCGCACCCGCCTCTGGACCAGTTTCCGTACCCAGTACTGAACCACCTTCAACCACCCTCACCCCCGGCCCCTCTCCCAGAGGGAGAGGGGAGAAGAACCAATGGGAGCCCGATGAGATGGACCACGCCTTCGACAACGACCAGGCCATTACCCGCGACAGCCTTTATGGCACCGCTGCCGAATCCACCTATGCCGGCATCACCAGCTTCATGCGCCGCCGCTACAGCCGCGACCTGCGCGGTGTGGACCTGGTGGTGAGCGGAGTGCCCTTCGACACCGCCACCACCAACCGCCCCGGCAGCCGCTTCGGACCGCGCGCCATCCGCGCCGCCTCGGTGCAGATGGCCTGGGCCCGGCATTTCCCCTGGGAGTTCGACCCCTTCGACCACCTGGCGGTGATCGACTACGGCGACTGCGCCTTCGACCACGGCACCCCGCAGGACACCCCGGAAACTATCCAGGCGCATGCGGCGCGCATCCTCGAATCCGGTGCTGCCATGCTCACCCTGGGCGGTGACCACTTCATCAGCTACCCGCTGCTGAAGGCTCACGCGGCGAAGCATGGCCCGCTGTCGCTGATCCACTTCGACGCCCACAGCGACACCTGGCCGGACGAAGAGGTGAAGCGCATCGACCACGGCACCATGTTCTATCACGCCGCCCGCGAGGGCCTGGTGGACCCGGCGCGCTCGGTGCAAGTAGGTCTGCGCACCACCAACGACGACGTGATGGGCTTCCAGGTGCTGGACGCCCGCGAGGTGCATCGCCACACGCCGGAACAGATCGCCGAACGCATCCGCGCACAGGTGGGTGACAACCCGGTGTACCTGACCTTCGACATCGACTGCCTCGACCCGGCCTTCGCACCCGGCACCGGCACGCCGGTCTGCGGCGGGCTGTCCAGCCATCAGGCGCTGGAAATCCTCCGCGGCCTGCGCGGCATCAACCTGGTGGGCATGGATGTGGTGGAAGTGGCACCGCCCTACGACAACGCCGAAGTCACCGCCCTGGCCGGCGCGACCCTGGCGATGGAGATGGTCTGCCTGTATGCGGCGCGGCATAAGTTGGGGATGAAGTAGTCGGGTTGTGAAGGGTGGAAATCGCTTTTTATTTCCACCAATCGACGTCCGGCCGTGCCGCGAATGGTGGGCCTGTAGGAGCGAGCTCTGCTCGCGAACGAGCCTGCGCAAAAGCTTCGCGAGCAGAGCTCGCTCCTACAAAGGCACTCTGTGCTCCAAAAAAGACGCGGGCTCAAGACGAGCCCGCGTTTTCACGCACGAAACCTATCGGCTGATCAGCTCGCGCAATCCAATGCGCGCCTCGCGAAACAACCGAGCATCCATCAACTTCGGCTCGCGCACGATGGGGCGGAAGTCCATGCGTTGCAGGATGTCCCGCTCCAGCTCCACGCCCGGCGCGATCTCGATCAACTCCAAGCCTTCGGTCGTCAGGCGAAACACGCAGCGCTCGGTGACATAGAGCACCGGCTTTCCGGATTCCGCAGCCAGGCGACCGGCGAAGGTACGGTGTTCCACCTCGCGGACGAACTTGCGCACGTCGCCGTCCTTCACGATGCGCAGTTCACCGTCTTCGATGCGGATGTCCTGTGTCCCGGCGCTGAAGGTGCCGACGAAGACCACCGCCTTGGCGTTCTGGCTGATGTTGATGAAGCCGCCGGCACCGGCCAATCGGCTGCCGAATCGGGAGACGTTGAGGTTGCCTTCGGCGTCCGCCTGGGCGAGGCCGAGGAAGGCGATGTCCAGGCCGCCGCCGTCGTAGAAGTCGAACTGGTAGGGCTGGTCGATCAGCGCGCTGTGGTTGCTCGCCGCGCCGAAGTCCAGGCCTGAGGCGGGCACGCCGCCGATGACGCCAGGTTCGGCGGTCAAGGTCAGCAGGTCGATCACCCCTTCCTCGGCTGCGACAGCTGCTACTCCCTCCGGCATGCCGATGCCCAGATTGACCACCGCTCCCGGCGGCAGCTCCAGTGCGGCTCGGCGGGCGATCAGCTTGCGCAGGTCCAGCGGCATCGGCGCCAGGCTGTCCACCGGGACCCGCACCTCGGCGGCAAAGGCCGGGTTGTAGTGGGTGGCGAAGGTCTGCTGGTGGTTTTCCGGTTGGGCCACCACCACGCAATCCACGAGGATGCCGGGGATCTTCACCTCACGTGGATTCAGCGAACCGCGCGACACCACGCGCTCCACCTGGGCGATCACCAGACCGCCGGAGTTACGTGCGGCCATGGCGATGGCCAGGCTCTCGATGGTCAGCGCCTCGCGCTCCATGGACAGGTTGCCGTCTTCATCGGCGCTGGTGGCGCGGATCACCCCGACGTTGATCGGGAAGGCCTTGTAGAACAGGTAGTCCTCGCCCTCGATGGGCATGCGCCGCACCAGTTCCTCGGTGGTCCGCGCATTCAGCTTGCCGCCGCCGAACTCGGGGTCGACGAAGGTGCCCAGGCCAACTCGCGACAGCTGCCCGGGCTTGCCAGCGGCGATGTCGCGGAACAGCTGGGAGATCACCCCCTGGGGCAGGTTGTAGGCCTCGATGCGGTTTTCCACGGCGAGCTTCTGCAAGCCCGGCACCAGACCCCAGTGGCCGCCGATCACCCGGCGCACCAGACCCTCATGGGCCAGATGGTTTAGGCCGCGGCCCTTGCCGTCGCCTTGCCCGGCCGCATACACCAGGGTCAGTCCTTGCGGCGCCTGTTCTGCGGCGAAGCGCTGTTCCAGGGCGATGGCGATTTCCTCGGCGAAACCGATGCCGACGAAGCCTCCCGTGGCCAGGTTGGCGCTGTCCGGAATCCTGGCCACCGCTTCGGCGGCGCTCATCACTTTGCTCATGGGGTTCCTCGAGCGTTGAAACGGGTTGCGGTCTGCTGCTTTCTTGTGGGAGCGACTTCAGTCGCGAAGGGCCGCGTAGCGGTCCCCATGGTGCGGGCTTGAGGCTCGCTTCGCGAATGAATTCGCTCCCACAGCAGTGCCATGTGCAGGCTCCAGCGTGTCCATCAGAAACTGCCAAACGCGGTCCCCAGCACGATCACCAACACCAGCGGCACCACCGGCAGCAGGGCGCTGGTCATGAACACGTATTTGTAGGAATCGCGGTGGGTCAGCTTGCAGATGGCCAGCAGGGTGATCACCGCGCCGTTGTGCGGCAGGGTGTCGAGGCTGCCGGAGGCCAGGGCGGCGACGCGGTGCAGCAGCTCGGGGCTGATGCCGGCGGCGTTGGCCATTTCCAGGTACTGGGCGCCGAGGGCCTTGAGGGCGATGGACATGCCTCCGGAGGCCGAGCCGGTGATGCCGGCCAGGGCGCTTACAGTCAGGGCCTCGGACACCAGCGGGTTGCCCGGCGCCATGTTGAGCAGGACGTCGCGGATTACCACGAAGCCGGCCAGTGAGGCGATCACGCTGCCGTAGCCCACTTCGGAGGCGGTATTTAGCACCGGCAGCATGGCGCCGAAGGTGCCGTCGTTGACGCTCTTCTTCAGGTTGGTCCAGCGCCGCCAGTGCAGCACCACCAGCAGCAGAATGGCGGCGGTGAGGGCGATGATGATGGCCCAGATACCGATCACCGAACGGGCGTCCTGCAGGCCGCCGAATTCCGGTTTGGCCAGGTAGCTGGTGTCGAGGCCGGGCAGGTAGACCTTGGCCATCAGGAAGTTCAGCACGATCACCACCAGGATCGGCAGCAGCGCCACCCAGAAGCCGGCGCTCGGCTGGTTGTCCTGGCCGTGCGGGTCGTCGGCGTGCTCGCCGTAGCCTTCGCCGGCGGCGATCAGCTTGCGCGCCTCATTGCTCAACCACCAGGAACCCAGGGCGAAGATCACCACGCCGGCCAGCAGGCCCAGGCCCGGGGCGGCGAAGGTATCGGTGCCGAAGAAGGGGATCGGGATGGCGTTGGTGATGGCCGGGGTGCCGGGCAGCGCGGTCATGGTGAAGGTGAAGGAACCCAGGGCGATGGCGCCCGGCAGGATGCGCTTGGGAATGCCCGCCTCGCGGAACAGCGCCGCGCCGATGGGGTAGACCGCGAAGGCCACCACGAACAGCGAGACACCACCGTAGGTGAGGATGCCGCAGGCGATGACGATGGCCAGCACGGCGCGGGAGCTGCCGATCTTGCTGACGATGCCGTGGGCGATGGCGCGGGCGGAGCCGGAGTCGTCCATCAGCTTGCCGAAGATGGCGCCGAGCATGAACAGCGGGAAGAACTGGATCAGGTAGCCGCCGAGCGCCTTCATGAAGACCTGGGTGTAGGTCGGCAGCAGCAGCGCCGCGTCGCCGGCGAACAACACCGCGAGCAGGGCCAGCAGGGGCGCGAGAAGCAGGACGTTGATGCCTCGGTAGGCGAGGTACATCAGCAGAGCGAGAGAAAGCAGGATGCCTAGGGTGCCCATGGGGACTTCCTTCTTGTTGTTGTTTTCCGCTGCGTCGGGGCAGCGTGTGGGAGGCGTTAGAGCGAAAGCTGTGCCAAGTGCGGAGGGAAGGGGCTGGATGGCTCTGGGATGGGGTTTACAGCGTAATGGTGGCGTTTGGCAGGGTAATGGACTGTCCATTTCTTTGGGCGGTGTCCAGATTATTGGGCATGCGATATGTCTATGAAACTGGACGGTCAGGGAAGACGTACTGTTGTGGGAGCGAATTCATTCGCGAAGGGCCGCGAAGCGGACCCAATCATTCAGGGCAGGTCTGCGACCTGCATTCGCGAATGAATTCGCTCCCACGATTCCCTGGTAATCCGTGGCTACAACCCATGCACCTGCAACTTGTTGTACAGGCTCGCCCGGGCGATGCCGAGGCGTTCGGCGGCCTGGGTGCGATTGCCGTTACAGGCTGCCAGGGCGGTGAGGATGGCCTGGCGTTCGGCGGCGGCCATGCTGTCGGCCAGGGCTCGGACATCGCCTGTCATGGGGGCGGGAGTAGATGCGGGGACGGCCGCTGGCAGCGGATTCACCAGCAGAGTGCGCAGGGACTCGGCACTGAGCGGTCCGGCTTCACTGAGCATCTGCGCGCGCTCCAGCAGGTTGCGCAGTTCGCGCACATTGCCCGGCCAGGGCTGGGCCTGGAGCAGTTGCTGGGCGCCTTCGGCCAGTTCCAGGGGAGGCTGGCCGGAGCGGCTGGCGATGTCGTCCAGCAGGTGCTCGATCAGTACCGGCAGATCCTCGCGGCGTTCGCGCAGGGGCGGCAGGCGCAGGGCGAGGACGTTGAGGCGGTAGTAGAGGTCTTCGCGGAACTGCCCGGCGGCCACCTTGGCTTCCAGGTCCACATGGGTGGCAGCGATCACCCGAACGTTCAGTGCTTTCACCTGGTTCGAGCCCAGCGGCTCCACCTCCTGTTCCTGCAGCACGCGGAGCATCTTGGCCTGCAGGGGCAGCGGCAGGTCGCCGATCTCGTCGAGGAACAGGGTGCCGCCATCGGCCAATTCGAACTTGCCGGCGCGGGCACGGCGGTCGGCCCCGGTAAAGGCGCCGGGGGCGGTGCCGAAGAGTTCGGCTTCCACCAGGGATTCCGGAATCGCCGCCACGTTCACCGCCACGAAGGGCCCGTTGGCGCGCAGAGACTGGTTGTGGATGCCCTGGGCCAGCAGCTCCTTGCCGGTACCGGTTTCGCCACGCAGCAGCACGGTGGCGTCCAGCTGTGCGGCGCGACGGGCCTGGCGCTTGACCTCGGCAGCAGCGGCGCTGCTGCCGATGAATCCGGCGATGGTGTAGCGGGCGCGACGGGCCTTGGCCAGTTCGCGCTGCGCGGCGGCGAGCTGGGTCTGCAACTGGTTGTACTTGGCCATGACCGGCTGCAGGTGACGGGCGCGGTCGAAGAGCACGAAGCCGAGCGCGCCGACTAACGTGCCGTCTTCGTCGCGCAGGGGAATGCGGGTGACCACGAAGTGCTCGTCGCCGAAGGCCATCAGGTCGAGCATGCTCGGCTGGCCGTTCTGCACCACTTCGCGGAGGCGGCTGGCGGGCAGCACTTCCTCGATTTCCTTGCCGAGCACGCTGCGCGGGTCGCGGATGCCGACCTTCTCGGCGTACTTGTCGTTGATCCAGACGATTCGTGCCTGGCGATTCACCGCGATGGTGCCTTCGCACTGGGCATTGAGGTGGTCGAACAACAGTGGCATCGCCACTTCGCGGAAGCGTTCGGGAGAGACGCCGATGACCAGACCGTTGTGGTCGATGTCTTCGCTGGCGATGGGCATGGCAGGGCATCCGGCTGAAACATCAGGCAGCGATTATGGGGGTGTGCCGTGATGAACGCCTAGCCTGTACTAAGGTCGGTATCCAGGCGTACGGTTTTTCACACAAGGAGCAACTACATGGACCTTATCCGCATCCTCATCGCCATCCTCCTGCCGCCCCTCGGCGTATTCCTGCAGGTAGGCTTTGGCGGCGCCTTCTGGCTGAACATCCTCCTGACCCTGCTGGGCTACATCCCCGGCATCGTCCACGCGGTGTACATCATCGCCAAGCGGTAGGAGGGGCAGGCGGATCACCATTGATGGGTTTCGCAAGCTCTACCCATCCTACGCACTGAAGCTCAGAGCTCTTCATAGGATGGTGTAGAGCGGAGCGAAACCCATCGAGCGGCGTCAATCCACCATCTTGATCAGCAGGATGCCGGCGGTGACCACGCAGGCGGCGAGGATGCGGCGGATGCCGAATGGTTCCTTGAACACCAGGCTGGCGATGATGGCGGCGATGATCACGCTGCTTTCGCGCAGGGCGGCGACCTTGGCCACGTTGTCCAGGGTCATGGCGAACAGCACCAGGCCGTACGCCACGCAATAGTTGAAGCCGCCGAACAGGCCGATGCGCCAGTTGTCGCGGGCGAAGCGCAGTACCAGCGGACCACGCCGCATCCAGGCCACCACCGGAATGGTCATGCTCTGCATCAGCGTCAGGTAGACCACGAACTGCAGGACGCTGTCGGCACGGCGCACGCCCTGGGCGTCGATCAACGTGTAGAGCGCCACCCCGGCTCCCGCCAGCGCGGCGCAGCCCAAGGCTTTCAGCGCATTGGATTCCAGGCGGGTGGAGAGCAGGCTGAGGATGCCGAGGGAAATCAGGACGATGCCCAGCAGCATGGCGCTCGACAGGTGCTCGCCGAACACCAGCCCCGCAGAGAGCGCCACCAGTAGCGGCGGCAGGCCGCGCACCACCGGGTAGACCTGGCCGAAGTCGCCGTAGTGGTAGGCGCGGATCAGCAGCAGGCGATAGAGCGTGTTCACCACCACCGACAGGCCGATCAGCCCCCAGACCACCAGCGGCGGTGGGCTCACGAGGGGGAGCAGGGAGATGCTGAAGCAGAAGGCCACGCCATCCACCAGCGCCATGGAGGACAGCCGGTCGCTGCCGGCCTTGATCACCGCGTTCCAGCTCGCGTGCATCAGCGCGGAAAGCAGCACCACCAGCGTGGCGAGGTCGTGAGTGGCGAGCACGGAATAACTCCAGCGGCGAGATGAAAGTGGCGATGCGGCGTAGCGTGCGGGTTCATCGATCTATCATTCAAATCGTTTATCGTTATCCGTCGAATAAGTCCTGTTGATGGGGTGGTCATGAACCTGTTCCAGCTCCGCGCCTTCGATGCGGTGGTCCGCGAGGGCAGCTTCACCCGCGCGGCCGAGCGCCTGTGCATCAGCCAGCCGGCGGTGACCGGGCACGTGAAGGCGCTGGAGGAGCATTACCAGGTGCAGCTCTTGCGACGCACTGCGCGGCAGGTGGAGCCCACCGAACTGGGCCGGCGCCTGGCTGCCATCAGCCACCAGCTATTCGCCCTGGCGGACCGCGCCGAAGACCTGCTGGACAGCAGCCATGCGCTGACATCGGGACGCCTCGATCTCGCGGCCGACAGCCCGCACCTGGTCATGCCCCTGCTGGCGCGGATGCGCGAGCGCTACCCCGGCGTGCGCATCAACCTGCGCCTGGGCAACACTCAGGAAACCCTGACGGCGCTGTATGGCGAGCGGGTGGACCTGGCCCTGGTCAGCGATATCGCCCCGCGTGCCGGCCTGTACCTGCTGCCGCTGGGGGAGGCGCGGCTCTGCCTGCTGCTGCCGGCGGCGCATCCCTGGGTTGACCGCCGCGATGCAGTGGCGCTGAACGAACTGCGGGGCCAGGTCCTGCTGCAACGAGAGCCTGGTTCACTGACCCGGCGCACCTTCGAGCGGGCCTGCGCCAGCCAGGAGCTGGAGTTGCCGGCAGACCTGGAGCTGAACAGCCGCGAAGCGATGATCGAGGCGGTAGCCGCCGGGATCGGGGTAAGCATCCTCTACGATCAGGAGGTTCCCAAGGACCCCCGGGTGAAGGTGCTTCCGCTCAAGGGCGAAGGGATGGTGAGCCGCCACTTCCTCGCCTGCCAGCAGCGCCATGCGGAGCTGCGGGCGGTGAAGGCGTTCTTCGAGGTGGCCGAGGATGTGGGATATCCGAGCCGGTAGGCTCGGAGTTTGTGTGCTATGTGGCTCCATGGCACGAGGTAGGGTGCGCCGTGCGCACCAGTGTCGACTGTCGCGCGGTGGCGATTCCGCACCGGTGCGCGCGGCGCACCCTACGGTCGGGATGGCGTGCGGGGCATGAGCCCGCGCCTCACTGAATCAGCTTGCTGACCTCGCCCTGGGGAAAGTAGCTGTCGTAGATCTTCTGGTAGGTGCCGTCGCGGCCGATATTGACCAGAGACTGGTTGAAGCGGTCACGCAGGGCTTCGTTGCCTTTGCGGAAGGCGATGCCGGCGCCCTTGCCGAAGTATTCCTCTTCGTCGTAGCTCGGGCCGTTGAAGGCGAAGCCCTTGCCGCCTTCGCTCTGCAGGAAGTTTTCCTTGAGGTTGATGGCGTCGGCCATCATGGCGTCGACGCGGCCGGAGATCAGGTCCAGGTCGGCTTCCTGCTGTGAGCCGTACTGCACCATCTGCACACCGCGCGGCACGAGTTTGTCCTGCACGTAACGGGCATGCACGCTGCCGCGCAACACGGCCACGCGCAGGCCGTCGAGGCGACCTTCGGCAGTGATTTCGGGGCGGTCCTTGCGGGTGACGAAGCGGGCTGGGGTCTTGTAGTAGCTCTGGCTGAAATCGACCACTTTGAGGCGGGCTTCGGTGACGGTCATCGACGACATGATGGCGTCGATCTTCTTCACCCGCAGCGCCGGGATGAGGCCATCGAAGGGCTGCTCGACCCAGGTGCAGGTGACTTTCATCTCCGCGCAGAGCGCGTTGCCGACTTCGATCTCGAAGCCGGCCAGGCTGCCGTCGGCTTTCTTGTAGGAGAAGGGCGGGTAGCTGGCTTCGACGCCGATGCGCAGGCTGTCCTGGGCCATGGCCTGGGTACCGGCGAGCAGGGCGAGGGCGCCGACGAGAAGGTGCTTTTTCATGTGGATGATCTCGGGTGGGTAGGTTCAGTGAGCGAGGAATTGACCGTCGCGGGCAATCAATCGGCCCTTGCTGATCACGCTGCGGCGGTGGGTTCGGGACACCACGGCTTCGGCGACGTTGCGCACCGGCAACAGGACGCCGCTGGCGTGGCAGCCCGGCTCCAGTCCGTAGTGCTCAAGCCCCAGTGCGCGGGCGCCGTTGACCGTGGCCGCGCGTAGGCAGGCGGCGATTTCTTCGTCGCGGCGCAGGTTGAAGCGGAAGGCCAGGAACATGGCGCGTTCGAGCATGTCGCCGTTGCCCATGGGGGACCAGGCGTCGCGGATGCCATCGGAGCCGAGGCACAGGTTCACGCCGCGCGCGTCCAGTTCCAGGTAAGGCGGCACTTCGATATCTGCCGGCGCGGTGCTGATGATGGAAATGCGCTGCGCCGCCAGGCGTTCGGCAATGGCGCTGAGACGCGCCGGCCGGGCCTGGCCCAGGCAGAAGGCGTGGCTGATCGCGACCCGGCCCTGCAACTGATAGTGTTCGGTGAAATCGATGATGCGCTCGATCTGCCAGAGGCCCAGTTCGCCTTCGTCATGCAGGTGGATGTCGACGCCGCGCTGGTGAGTGGCGGCCAGTTCGAACACCCGAGTGAGGTGTGCAATGGGGTCGTTGTCGATGCCGCAGGGGTCGAGCCCACCGACGTTTTCCGCCCCCATGAGCAGGGCGTGTTCAAGGGCGTCTACGGTGCCCGGATCGCGCAGCAGCCCGGTTTGCGGGAAGGCCACGAACTCCATGTCGATCAGGTCGCCGAAGTGCTCGCGTACCCGCACCATGGCGTCCAGGTGACGGCTGCCGAGTTGGGCGTCGACGTCGACATGGCAGCGGAAATGCAGCGAGCCGTGGGTGATGCATTCGCGGATCAGCGCACTGGCACGTTCCTCGATCGGTGTGTCGATGCTGCGCAACAGGCTGCGTTCGTTGGCGATGCGCTGGCTCAGGCTGTCGCCAGCGGCGTGGCTGTGCCAGTCCTCACCCCAGAGGGTCTTGTCAAAGTGGGCGTGGGCCTCCACCAGCGGCGGCAGCATGATCTGCCCGTTGCCTTCCAGCAGCACCGATTCGGGAGCGCGTGGCGACGGTGGGCTCAGCGCAGCGATGCGGCCATTGACGACGGCGATATCCACCGCTGCGCCGCCCCATGGGCGGACCTGGGTAATCCATTGGGTCATCTGGGTGTTCTCGAACAATAGGGTCAGCGGGCTGGCGGCCACTGGCGTTCACCGCCGTGGGGATCGTCGCGCCAGGCCTGCAGGGAACGGGTCGGCAGATCGAAATACTCCCGCGTCCGCGCATAGCCGTGGCCGCCCATGCGGCCGATGGCATCGAGGCCGAGCTGGTCGATGTAGAGGGTGGCCGGGTCGATCAGGTCGTCGCGCACGTGAACCATCAGCACTTCACCGAGGATGATTTCCCGCGACTGGCCGATGGACAGGCCCATCATCCGCCGGCACTCCAGGGCGACCGGGGCTTCGGCGATGTAGGGGCACCCGACACGGCTGCCTGGCAGTGCGGTGAGTCCTGCTGCCACCAGTTCGTCGAAGCCCGGTTCGAAGGGCACGGCGCAGACGTT
The DNA here is from genome assembly GCF_029873155.1 of Pseudomonas sp. BN515. Classification (NCBI taxonomy): domain Bacteria; kingdom Pseudomonadati; phylum Pseudomonadota; class Gammaproteobacteria; order Pseudomonadales; family Pseudomonadaceae; genus Pseudomonas; species Pseudomonas sp. BN515. Next base: position 79,383 of record NZ_SSOH01000020.1, read on the forward strand.
CATGGCTTCCACCAGGGCATCGTTGACGATGTTCACGGTGAACTCCTGGTTCATCTGGGCGTTGCGCGTGGTGTCCTTGGGGGTGAGGTCGGCGTGGTTTTCCACCCCCAGGGCGAGGATCGGCGGGTCGGCGGAGAGGGCGTTGAAGAAGCTGAAGGGCGCCGCGTTGGCGCGGCCTTCGGCATCCACCGTGGTCACCAGGGCGATGGGCCGGGGCACCACGCTGCCAATGAGGATCTTGTATTTCTCGCGGGGGCTCAGTTTGGCGAAGTCGAAGCTCAGCATGGCGTCATCTCTTGTCGTCGTTCGGGCTGGCGAGAGTGCAGAGCGGGCGTTCCGCGCTCCAGGCGTCGGCGAAGGGAATCGCCGGCTGGAACAGGGAACGCCAGTCGGGTTGGCCGAATGCCCGGTTGGCATGGCTTTGCATCAGCCTGTGGAACTGCCGCTGGGCTTGTTGCTGGAGGCTGGCGTAGTCGACGCCCTTGACCTGGCCGTCCTGCATCACGCAGCGGCCGTCGATCCAGCTGGCGATGCAGTCGTCGCCGCGGCCGGCGAGGATCAGGTTCTTCAGCGGGTCGAACAGCGGGCCCAGGTGCAGGCCGTCGAGGCTGAACGCGGTGATGTCGGCCTTGGCGCCGGGGGCCAGCCGGCCGAGGTCGTCGCGCCCCAGGGCCTTGGCGCCGCCGAGGGTGGCGGCGTTGTAGAGGTCGAGGGCGCTGGTGCCGGCGCTGCCGCCTTCCTTGAGTCGCGCGATGTTCAGGCCCTGGCGCATGTTGTCCAGCAGGTCCGCCGGCCAGGTATCGGTGCCGAGGGCGAAGTTGACGCCGTGGGCGCGGTAGCGGCCAAAGGAATCGAGTGCCTCGCCGTCGCGGGCGAACACTACCGGGCAGTGCACCAGGCTGGCGCCGCTGTTCGCCAGGCGTGAGAGGTCGTCGTCGCCTTCGATGTAGATGCCATGAGGCAGCACGGCGCGCGGGCCGAGCAGGTCCAGTTCCTCCAGCCAGGCCAGCGGCGCTTTGCCGCGCAGCGCCTTCACCAACGCGACTTCGCCGGGGCCCTGGCAGCAATGCAGGCGCACCGGTGCGGCCAGTTCGCGGCTGAGGGCGGCGGTGCGTTGCAGCAGCGCCGGGGTGCAGGTCTGGATGCGGTCGGGCAGCAGGGCGCCACGGATCAGTCCGCCCTGGGTGCCGTCGAAATCGCGGAAGAAACGCCCGGCGGCGTCCAGCCCGGCCAGGCCGCGTGCTTCGTCCCAGTGTTCGGCGCGGCTGCCGTCCGCCTGCAGGTACTGCATGCCGCTCATGTAGCAGGGGCCGAGGTAGGTGCGCAGGCCCAGCTCGGCGGCGACGCCGGCCACGGCGGCGAATTCGTCGTAGGTTTCCGCCCACTCCCGGTAGTACATGGAGGTGATCGGCATGGCGGTGGTGATGCCATTGCGGATCAGCTGGGTGAAGGCGTAGCGGTATTTGAAGACTTCTTCGTCGAAGCTGTAGCTCTCCTTCGGCCCACGGGCGAGGTACTCCGCCGACCACATGCGGCCCATGGCGTTCTCGTCGCCGTTGTCCAGGCAGAGCACGGTGGAGTCGAGGTCGCCGAGGGCGTCGAGGTCGATGAAGCCGGGACCGAGCAGGGCGTTGCCATAGTCGATCCACTGGTCCACCGGGCCGGGAAAGTCCCGGCCGACGAAGAGCACGCGCGAGCCTTCGATCACCACTTCGCCGTCGCGCCAGAGCACATGGCGCGTACCGTCGAAGCCGACCACACAGCTGGCTTTCAGGCCGATGCGCGGTGCGTTCACAGACGGCTCTCCAGCAGGCGGCCCTGGGCGGCGATCAGCTTGCCGGCGCGATAGACCTGCCGCTGCGGGCGTGCGACCACGGCTTCACCCAGGCTTTGCGCGTCCAGCAGCAGGAAGTCTGCGCGGGCGCCGAGGGTGAGACCGTGTTCCGCGAGGCCGAGGGCCTTGGCGCCGTGCTGGCTGGCGGCGTCGAAGGCGGTGGCCAGTTCTTCGTCCTTGGCGAGGTCAAAGCGGAAGGCCAGGAGCATGGCGCGTTCGAGCATGTCGCCATTGCCCATGGGGGACCAGGCGTCGCGGATGCCGTCCGAGCCCAGGCAGAGGTTCACGCCGGCCTCGTGCAGGGCGAGGAAGGGCGGCACGGAGCAGTCGGCGGGCGCCGAACTCATCAGCGATATGTTCAGCGCGGCGAGGCGTTCGGCCAGGGGCTTCACCTGGCTCCAGGGCGCCATGCCCAGGCAGTAGGCGTGGCTGATCATCACGCGCCCCTGGCGGTTGAACCGCTCGGTGTAGTCGGCGATGCGGGCGATCTGCCAGAGGCCCAGCTCGCCCTTGTCGTGCAGGTGGATGTCGACGCCCCGGTCGAACTCGCTGGCCAGGCCGAAGACGATGTCGAGCTGGGCGATGGGGTCGTTGTCGATGCCGCAGGGGTCGAGGCCGCCGACGTTCTCGACGCCCAGGCTCATGGCCTCGCGCATCAGCTCGGCGGTGCTGGGACGGCTGACCAGGCCGGTCTGTGGGAACACCACCAGCTCCAGGTCGATCAGGTCGCGGTAGCGCTCGCGCAGGGCTTGCATGGCCTCCACGTGGCGCAGGCCGAATTCGGGGTCGATGTCCACGTGGCAGCGCATGGTCAGCGAGCCACGGGCGATGCAGTTTTCCAGCAGTGCGCCAGCGCGCTCGGCAATGGGCGCGGTGACCTCGCGCAGCACACGGCGCTCGTTGGCGATGTAGTCCTTCAGCGTCGGGCCGGCGCTGTTGGGACGCCAGGGCTGGCCCCAGAGGGTCTTGTCGAGGTGGATGTGGCTTTCCACCAGGGCGCAGGTCATCAGTTGGCCGGCGCCGTCGATGTCAGCGGCGGCGAGCGGCGCATCGCTGGCGGGGCGGCGTTCTGCGAAGCGGCCGTTCTGGATGAGGAAGTCTTCAGCCGCGCCGCCGAAGGGGCGGACGTTGCGCAGCCAATAGGTGTCGGTCATGGGGACCTCGTGGGTAGTGCTACAGATGGAGTTCCCGTAGGACCGCTGCGCGGTCCTTGGCGAATGAATTCGCCCCTACAAGGGGACGATGTGCTCGATATCAGCCCTTGAGCTTGGACCAGATGCGGTCCTGCAGCTCGCGGGCCTGGTTGCTGCATTCCTTCTCCGGGCGCAGGCGTTCGGCGAACTCGTCGGGCATGTTGATGGCGTCCATCACCTTCCACTTTTTGTCCAGCAGCGCATCGCTGTCGACGCCGTTGGCGTAGGCGATGGAGTTGGACACGGCGGCGGCGTTCTCGGGCTTCATCATCCAGTCGATGAACACCTTGGCGTTGCCCGGGTGCGGCGCGCTCTTCGGCACGGCGAAGTTGTCCTGGAACATGGCCACGCCTTCACGCGGGTAGACGTACTTGATGGTGTTCTTCTGCAGGGTGGCGCGGGCGGTGGAGCCGTTCCAGTTCTGCATCATGATCACTTCGCCCGAGGCCATGCGGTCCACGGTGTTGTCGGAGCTGTACATCTTCAGGAAGGGTTTCTGCCTCTGCAGCAGTTCGAGGATGCGCTTGGCGTCCTGCGGGTTTTCGGTGCACTCGTCCACGCCCAGGTAGTGGCTGGCGGCGTTGATCACGCTGCTCGGGGTGTCCAGTGCGGCCACCTGGCCCTGCAGTTCGGGACGCGGCTCGAAGAACTCCTTCCAGGAGTCATCCAGCTTGCCGCCCGGCACCCGAGCGCTGTCGTACGAGAAGCCGGTGGTGCCCCAGAGGTAGGGCGCCGAGTACTTGCGGCCGGGGTCGAAGTCCGGGTTGCGGAAGGCCGGCTTCACGTGGGCGAAGTTCGGCAGGCTGGGGGAGTCGATTTCCTGCAGCAGGTTCTGCTCGATCAGGGTGCGCATGATGGAGTGCGACGGCACGATGACGTCGTAGGCGGCGCCGCCGGCCTGCAGCTTGGCCAGCAGGGTTTCGTTGCTGTCGTAGCCGTCCATGGTGACCTTGATGCCGGTTTCCTTTTCGAACTTGGCCAGCAGTTCCACCGGGTAGTAGTCGGTCCAGTTGTAGAAGAACAGCTCCTTGGGCTCGTCCGCCTGGGCGACGGTGGCGGCGAAACAGCTGAGGGCGAATCCGGCTACCCCATGACGCAATGCTTTCAACTTCATTGTTTTTCTCCGGGTTGAAGAACAGGTTGGGCAGAGGTGGAACAAGGTTCAGGCGGCTGGTTTGCCTCGCTGGCCGAGCCAGTACGAGAGCACCACCAGGACGATGGAGATCACCAGCATCAAAGTGGAAATCGCGTTGATCTCCGGGGTTACCCCGGCCTTGATGGCCGAGAAGATGTAGACCGGCAGCGTCGTCGAGCCGGGGCCGGCGACGAAGAAGGTCATGATGAAGTCGTCCAGGCTGACCACGAACGCCAGCACCGCGCCGGACAGCACCGCCGGGAACAGCAACGGCAGGGTGACGCGGCGGAAGGTGTGGAAGGGGTTGGCGTAGAGGTCGTTGGCCGCCTCCAGCAGGCTCTTGTCGAGATCGTTCAGGCGGGCGCGGATCGGCAGGTAGGCGAAGGGGATGCAGAAGCCGATGTGGGCGACGATCACTGTCAGCAGACCGAGCTTGATACCGAGCGCCATGAACAGCAGCAGCGTGGCCACGGCGGTGACGATCTCCGGCAGGATCAGCGGCAGGTTGATCCCGCCTTCCACCATCTTCTGTCCGTAGAACGGCTTGTAGGTGGCCAGCGCCGCCAGCAGCGCGATGGCGGTGGCGCAGACGGTTGCGATGCCGGCGACGATCACCGAGTTCAGCGCCGCCGCCTGGATCGATGGGTTGGCGAGGATGCGCCCGTACCAGGCGAAGGAGAACTCGGTCCACACGGTGGCGGTGCGGTTGGCGTTGAAGCTGTAGGCGATCAACACCAGGATCGGCAGGTACAGGTAGGCCAGTACCAGCAGGCTGGTTTCGCGGGTCAGTGGCAGTTTCTTCAAGTGCGAGGCGATCATCAGCGGGCTCCCTGGCGAACGGCCTTGGCGGCCTTCTTGGCGTAGAGGGCGTAAAGCACCAGGGCCAGCAGCATCAGCCCGAGCAGGAGGAAGGACAGCGAGCTGCCCAGCGGCCAGTTGCGGGCAGTGCCGAACTGCTGCTGGATCAGGTTGCCGATCATCAGTGTCTTGCCGCCGCCGAGGATGGCGGGGGTGATGAAGGCGCCGAGGCTCGGCACGAACACCAGCAGGGATCCGGCCACCACGCCCGGCATGGACAGCGGCAGGATCACCCGGCGCAGGGCTTTCCAGCGGTTGGCGCCGAGGTCATAGGCGGCTTCCACCAGGCGCCAGTCGAGCTTCTCCAGGGTGGAGTAGATCGGCAGGATCATGAACGGCAGGAAGCTGTAGACCAGCCCGACCACCACGGCGAAATCGTTGTACAGCAGGGTGATGCCGCCGGCCTGCGGGAACAGCGCGTTGATGCTCTGGGCCAGCCAGCCGTGTTCGCGCAGGATGATCAGCCAGGCGTAGTTGCGGATCAGCAGGTTGGTCCAGAAGGGGATGGTGATCAGCAGCACCATGATGTTGCGCGAGCGCTCGCTGAGGCTGCTCATCCACAGGGCCACGGGGAAACCGACGATAAAGCACAGCAGGGTCGTGCCGCCGGCCTGCAGCACCGAGCGCAGCAGGGCCTGGGCGTAGACCCAGTTCAGCTCCAGGTTGCCGTCGAAGTCTTCCTGGAAGAACAGCTGGATGTAGCTCTGCCACTGCCAGTTGGCGCTCCAGTCGACTCCGCCGTAGAGGTTGCGTGGCAGCAGGCTGATGTAGCCCATGATGCCCAGCGGAATGGCGATCAGGCAGAGGAGGGTGAGCAGCACCGGCGACAGCAGCAACAGCCGGTTGAGGCTGGGGGAGGTGGCGCTGACGCTCATCTCAGGCCTCCATCAGCAGGCAGGCGTGGGGCGGCAGGTGCACTGCCACCGGTGAACCCACGGGGCGGGAGCTGGTGGCGCCTTCATTGCTCTCGCGCAGCATCACCTTGAGGTCGTTGGCCAGCCGGCACTGGTAGAGCGTGGCGGTACCGACGTAGAGCACGGCTTCGACCACGCCGCGCAGGTGGTGCGGCTCGGACGGGTCCACCAGCTTCGAGCGCTCCGGGCGGAAGGCCAGTTGCGCCTTGCCGCTGTCCAGTCCGTTGGCGGAAGCGCAGGGGATTTCCACCGGCAGTCCTTCAGGCTGGAACAGGCTGCCGTTCTGGGCGCAGCGCTTGAGGTTGCCGGGGAGGAAGTTGATGTCGCCGATGAAGTGGGCGACGAAGCGGTGCTGCGGACGTTCGTAGATGTCGTTGGGGGTGCCGATCTGCAGGATCTTGCCGCTGGACATCACGGCGATGCGGTCGGAGAGGGTCAGCGCTTCTTCCTGGTCGTGTGTGACGAAGATGAAGGTGATCCCGGCTTCCTGCTGCACGCGCTTGAGCTCTACCTGCATCTCCTTGCGCAGCTTCAGGTCCAGCGCGGAGAGCGGTTCGTCGAGCAGCAGCACATCAGGGCGCGGCGCCAGGGCGCGGGCCAGGGCCACCCGCTGCTGCTGACCGCCAGAAAGCTCGGCGGGGCGACGGCGGGCCAGGTGCTCCATCTGCACCAGGGCCAGCATTTCCTTGACCCGACCGGGAATGGCGTTGCGCTCCAGCCCCTGCATCTCCAGGCCGAAGGCGATATTCTCGGCCACGCTCATATGCGGGAAGAGCGCGTAGTTCTGGAACACGGTATTGACCCGGCGCTTGTAGGGCGGGAGCTGGTCCACGCGCTGGCCGCCGATCTGGATGGAGCCGGACGTGACCTGCTCGAAACCGGCGATGGAGCGCAGCAGGGTGGTCTTGCCGCAGCCCGACGGGCCGAGGAGGGTGAAGAACTCGTTGTGGCGGATGCTGACCGAAACATCGTCGAGCGCGGGAGCCACTTCGGGGTCATCGGTGTAGCGCTTGCTGACGCGTTGCACCTCGATGGAGGACGTGTGCTTCATAATGGTGCATTCCTCTTGTTTTTGTATGCAAAAATTGAATGCAATCTAGAAATACTCGGATTATGCTGACAACGCAACCGGGTTTTTCTGCCTGCTTGTTTCCTGCAGGAGCCGGGTTGCACACGCACTTACGGAGTCACGAATGGCAGACAAGAAACTGGAAACCACGGTGGACCGCGTCTACCAGGGGGTTTACCAGGCCATCAGCAACCGCTCGCTACGGCCTGGTATGAAACTGGGGGAAGCCTCCCTGGCGGAGCTGTTCAATGTGAGCCGCACCTCGGTCCGGGCCGCGTTGAAGCAGCTGGAGGCCGACGGCCTGGTCTCCTCCGAACCCAACAAGGGCTGCTGGGTGTCACTGCCCAGCGATGATGAAATCCGTTTGCTGTTCGAAACGCGGCGTCTGATCGAGATCGGCGTCGTCACCGAGCTGTGCCGGCGTCGCGACAGCGCGGCCATGCTCGACCTGCGCGAGCACCTGCTGCTGGAAGAGGAAGCCCGGCGCAACCATGACCACGAGCGCCTGATCTACCTGCTTGGCGAGTTCCACATAAAGCTGGCCGAGGCGCTGAACAACCCGGTGCTGCTGGACTGGTTCCGCAAGCTCATCTCGCGCGCCTCGCTCTATGTCGCCGCCCTGGATGACGAGCGCCATGACGCCTGCCGCGACGACGAGCACCTGCGCCTGATCGAGTTCATCGAGGCCGGCAACCAGAACGCCGCCATCGAGCTGACCTGCTTCCACCTGGGGGCCATCGAGAACGCCATCGTCGAGTCGGCCGGCAAGCTCAAGGCCAACTACCACCCGCTGAAACACCTGATCGAGACCTGACCTCGGCCATGAAAATCCAGCTGATCAACCCGAACACCAGCGTGGCGATGACCTCCGGTATTGCCGAAGCCGCCAGCCACCTGCTGCGCCCCGGCAATCAGTTGCTGGCCGTGACCAACAGCGCAGGTCCGGCTTCCATCGAGGGGCATTACGACGAAGCGCTTGCCGTGCCCGGGTTGCTTCAGGCCATACGCGACGGTGAACGGGACGGCGCCGAGGGACACGTGATCGCCTGCTTCGGCGACCCCGGTCTGCTGGCAGCGCGGGAGATCGCGCGGTACCCGGTGATCGGCATCGCCGAAGCGGCCATGCACCTGGCCACCTGGGTCGCCACCGGCTTCAGCGTCGTCACCACGCTTGGCCGCACCAAGGTCATCGCCCGTCACCTGGTGGAACGCTACGGTTTTCACCAGCACTGCCGAGGCATCCATGCCGTGGAGATTCCGGTGCTGGCGCTGGATGAAGACCCGGACGGACTGTTCCGCATCATGCGTGCGGCCTGCCTGGAAGCGCTGGAGCGAGATGAGTCGGGCGCCATCGTCCTCGGCTGCGCCGGCATGAGCCACCTGGCCGCGGCGCTGCAGGAAGAGATCGGCGTGCCGGTGATCGATGGCGTCAGCGCTGCGTTGAAGATGGTGGAACTGCTGGGTGAACTGCGGCTTTCCACCAGCAAGCGCGGCGACCTGGATTTCCCTCTGCCCAAGCCTTATGCGGGGTTCTTGCGCGGCTTCGCGGTCGGGGCTTGAGGAGGCGCATGAATCTGTAGGGGCGAATTCATTCGCCGAGGGCAGCACAGCTGCCCCCCTTGATGTCCTCAAGGGCAGACCTGCGGCCTGCTTGGCGATTGAAATCGCCCCTACAAGGTGTCCTGCCTATGAAATTTGGGTGAGAGCCTTCCCCTCGAACAACTCCGCCACATCCACCATCCGCACCCAGCTACGCCCTTGCCATTCCATCAGGCTGTACTCCTTGCCCTGCCACTCTACCCGGCGATGCTGGGGCAGCTGCGGATGAGCCGCTGAACGCAGGACGGGTACCACCTCACCGGTGAACCACTGCCGCAGGCTGCGGTTTTCCGGGTGGTAGTAGTTCGTCCTGAGCACTTCGCACACGGCGCTTTCGCTGATCAACAACTGCTTCTCGAAATCGCCCTTCGGCTTTTGCAGGGTTGCGATGCGCCACTGGTCGCGGTCGAGTTTCTCGGCGAGGCGTTCGTTGAAATGGCAGTTGGTCAGAGCGCCGAGGTCGCGGGCCACGACCCAGGCTTGATCGTCGATCAGCAGGGCACGGAGTGGGCGGCGATGGCGATGGAAAGTGCTGGGGACGAAATAGTCGTGGGACATGAGCAGACTCCTTTCTGATATCGAAGAGTCCACCACTTGAGAGGGTGGCGGACCGTACGAGGTGTGGAATACCGGCGCAGCAGGAAACCGGTGGGCTACTGCCCCCCTCGCACGGTCCGCCATAGACCGCCAGAGTCATCGAATGAAACGTCCAACCGCTGACCCTGCTTATGGCGCTTGTGCTTGTCCTGCTACATCGGGATTCCACTCCCGGCCACAGCCAAGGCTGCGACGGGGGAGGACGCTACCGATGCCCCTTGTAGGCCGACAATGGCGAACTCGGGTAGGAAAGCTCGGAAGAAGGTTGGAGCCGAATCTTCTGCTTGCGGTGGCTACGTAGCAGCAGGGAATGAGAGCCACTGGAAACGCAAAAGCCGCGCACTGCGCGGCTTTTGTTCAGCTGGGATTCTGGACGGTGCCGGTAGGAGCCATGGCTTACTCGCGGCGGTCCTCCGGCCACTCAGATCGGCCGCCTCCGGGAAGGGCTGCGGGCTGGTCGATCTGATAACGGGTGCTGCGACCGCCTCCGGGCAGGCGCTTGATGCAGCCCTTTTCCAGAAGATCTACCAAATGACGGGTTGCGGTGGCCTTTGAGACTTGGGCCACGGCTTGGTACTGGGCTGCGCTGATGCCCTCCTCGAAGCCCTTTTCGCCGCCATCTAGCAGGCGGTTGAGCACCTTGACCTGCTCGGCGGACAGCGTCGCTGCGCGGTGGGCCTGCCAGAAGCTTGCCTTGGCAAGCACGCGGTCGATTCTTGCCAGGGCCTGATCCAGGCTGCGCAGCAGGGTCGTGAGGAACCACTCTAGCCAGGCGGTGATGTCGAGGCCGTCTTTCTGGCTGGTTTCGAGGATGCGGTAGTAGCTCGCGCGGTCGTCGAGGATGCTCGCCGACAAGGCGTAGAAACGAATGGACTGCTGTTCGGCCTGGGTCAGGGCGAGGTCGGTGATGGCCCGGGTCAGACGGCCATTGCCATCGTCGAAGGGGTGCAGGGTCACGAACCAGAAATGGGCGATGCCGGCGCGCAGCAGTGGGTCGATGCCGGCATCCGTGAGGCTGCGTTCAAACCAGCTGAGAAACGTATCGAGCTGCGATTCCAACCCCAGGCGCGGCGGCGCTTCGAAATGCACGGTGGGCCGATCCAGGCGGCCGGAGACAACCTGCATGGGTTCTTCGCCGCGCAGCGCGCCAACTCGAATGCGGGTAGTGAGGGGGAAATCGTCCTGGGGGAAAAGCCAGCGGTGCCAGGTAAACAGACGCTCGACGGTCAGCGGCTGATCGTGGCGGCCGGTGGCATCCAGTTGGAGTTCGGCCAGGCCTTCACTGCGTGGACTGGGTTTGCCTTCGGTGGCCAGACCCAGTCGGCGCGCCAGGGAGGATCGCACCGAGCCGACATTGAGCCGCTCACCTTCGATAGCCGAAGACGTGACGATGTTCTGCAACAGCGTATCCAGGACGTCCTCTCGGCCCGCCTGGTCATCAATGGTCCCCAATCTGCCCAGTAGCCGCCCCTGTTCCCGCACGCATTGGCGAATCAATGGTGCGAGCTTGTCAGCTTGCCAGCGGAATTCGGGCCAGTCCGGCTGCTGCCAGATCCAGTGGATTGGGGGCACTCACCTGTCCTCGTAAAGGTGCGAGCCGAATAGGTTGGCTTATTCGGCTCATTTGGCGAGCCGATTATGCGCGCCATTTGGCTCATTGTCGCGTTGGAGGCGTGTGAGGGAGATGCAGAAATTGGCGAGTCAGAAACGCAAAAGCCGCGCAATGCGCGGCTTTTGATTTGGTGGGCCCACACGGACTCGAACCGTGGACCAAAGGATTATGAGTCCTCTGCTCTAACCGACTGAGCTATAGGCCCCAGAAGGCCGGCGGATTATACAGGCGCCTTTTGCTGGGTGCCAATCGTGGGGAGGGGGCTCAGGAATTTGTGCTCGAAGGCCTCCGGCGGCAGGGGAGTGCTGACGATAAAGCCTTGAATCTGTTGGCATCCTTCGGCGGCGAGGAAGTATTCCTGGGCCTTGGTTTCGACGCCTTCGGCGATCACGGTGAGTTGCATGCTGCGGCCGAGGGCGATGATGGCGCGGCTGATGGCGGCGTCGTTGGGATCGTCGGGCAGGCCGCGCACGAAGGACTTGTCGATCTTCAGCACATCCAGCGGCAGGCGCTTGAGGTAGCTGAGGGAGGAATAGCCGGTGCCGAAGTCGTCGATGGCCAGCTGTACGCCGAGGGCCTTGAGGTTGTGGAGCACGCTGAGGGCTTCTTCGGCCTGGCTCATGATGAAGCCTTCGGTGATCTCCAACTGCAGGCGCTGGGGTTCCAGGCCAAGGCTGTCGATGAGGCGTTGCAGGCGTTCCACCAGCAGCGGTTGGCGCAGTTGGGCACCGGCGAGGTTGATGGAAAGTGGGCCGAACGGTGCGTGGGCTTCCTGCCAGCGCTGCATCTGCCGGCAGGCGTGGTCCAGCACCCAGTCGCCCAGCGGGAGGATGAGGCCACTTTCTTCCGCGAGCGGGATGAAGCGCTCTGGTGGAATCTCGCCGAGCTTCGGGTGGTACCAGCGCACCAGGGCTTCGGCGCCCACCAGGGCCTGGTTCTGCAGGCTGAGCTTGGGCTGGTAGGAGACGGACAGCTCGTTGCGTTCCAGAGCGCGGCGCAGTTCGGTTTCCAACGCCATACGTTCGGTGGCCTGGCTGGTGAGGTCGCGGGTGTAGAACTCGATGCGGTTGCGGCCACGGGCCTTGGCCCGGTACATGGCGGCATCGGCATTCTTCACCAGGGTGGCGACGTCCAGCCCGTGCTCCGGGAACAGGCTGATGCCGATGCTGGCGCTCATGAAGAACTCGTGCTGGCCGGCGGGGAGTGGCGCTTCGAAACAGGCCAGCAGCTTGTGGGCGACGGCTTGGGCGTCATCGGGGCCGTGCAGGCCGGGCAGCAGGATGATGAATTCGTCGCCGCCCAGGCGGGCCACGGTGTCGATGTCGCGCAGCTGTTCGCGCAGGCGATGGGCGATTCCCTTGAGCAGCAGGTCGCCCACCGGGTGGCCGAGGCTGTCGTTGATGTGCTTGAAGCGGTCGAGGTCGATGAAGAGGACGGCGCCGTGGAGGTCGTCGTTGGCAGCCTCGACCAGGGCCAGTTGCAGGCGGCTCTCGAACAGCAGGCGGTTGGGCAGGCCGGTGAGCGGGTCATGGTGGGCCTGGTAGTCGAGCCGCGCCTGGGCGTGCTTGAGCGGCGAGATGTCGGCGAACACGCCGACGTAGTGGGTAACCTGCTGGTGGCGGTCGCGTACGGCGCTGATGGTGAGCCATTCGGGGTAGGGTTCGCCGTTCTTGCGGCGGTTCCAGATCTCGCCTTGCCAGTGTCCTTCACGTTCCAACTGGTGCCACATGGCGGCGTAGAAGGCGCTGTCGTGCTGACCGGAGGCGAGCATGTGCGGTGATTGGCCGAGGGCTTCTGCTTCGCTGTAGCCGGTGATTTCGCTGAAGGCGCGGTTGACCGCGGTGATGCGCTGTTTGGTGTCGGTGATCATCACGCCTTCGGCGGTGCTTTCGAAGACGGTGGCGGCCTGCAGCAGTTTTTCCTGCATTTGCTGGCGCTCGGTGATGTCGCGGGCAATGGTCAGCATGCAGGGCTCGCCGCCGATGGGAATCGGCTGGGCGGAGAGTTCGCAGATGCGCACCTGGCCGCGCTTGGTGCGCACGGCGGTGCTGAAGTTGTGCAGGCTGCCCTGCTCGCGGACGAGCTGGATCATGCGCTCGCGCTCCGTCGGGTCGGCCCAGAGACCAAGGTCCAGGGTGGAGCGTTCGGCGATCTCCTGCGGGCTGTAGCCGGTAATGCGGCTGAAACCGTCGTTCGCCTCCAGTAGCAGGCCATCGCTGATGCGGGTGATGAGCAGGCCGTCGGGGGAGGCATGGAAGGCGCTGGCGAACTTCTCTTCGGAAACCTGCAGTAAGCGCTGGGTTTCCTTTACCTGGGTGATATCACGCACCACGACCACCAGGGCGGGGGTGTCGTCAAGGTCAATGGCCTGGGCGGAGATCAGGCCGATGAAGGTTTCGCCGTTGGCGCGACGGAAGGGCATTTCCAGGTTGTGCAGCGGGTTGCCCTGTTGCAGGCGCTGGAGGAGTTTCGGGCCAATGCCGGGGATGCCCCAGATGTCGAGTTCGGTGGCGGTGCGACCGAGGACTTCGCTGGCTTTGAGGCCGATCTGCTGCTCGAAGGTGTGGTTGATGGCCAGCAGGCTGCCGTCGGTACGACGGGCGATGACGATGATGTCGGGGCAGTTGTGGAACACCGAGGCGAACTTCTGTTCGGACAGGCGCAGGGCTTGCTCGGTCTGCTTGGCCTCGGTGATGTCGATCATCAGCCCGCGCATCATCTGGGTCTCACCGTGGGGGATGAGGGTGATGATGTCGCGTACCCAGAGTACCCGGCCGTCGGCTGCGATCATGCGGTAGTCGAGGCTGTGGTCGCGGCCCGCGGCGGTTTCGGTTCCACAGAAGGTGTTGGCCCATCCTGCATCGTCGGGGTGCAAGGTGCGACGCCAGAAACCGGGTTCCAGCCAGGTGCTCAAGGGGTAGCCCAGCAGGCGTTCGGCGTGGGGCGAGACGTAGGTGTAGCAGTAGTCGTCGACGCGCATTTCCCAGGCGATGGCGTTCAGGCTTTCTACCAGGCCGCGGTAGTGCTGCTCGCTGCTGCGCAGTTCGTCCTGAAGAGCAGCGCGACCGGCCATTTCGTTGCTCAGGCGGCGGTTGACGCGCAGGACGAAGGTCAGGGCGCCGGCCACCAGCAATAGCGCAGGAAGTCCGTAGAGGAGGATGCGCTTCCAGTCGGTCCGCTGGTAGAGGGCGTCGCCCACCCAACGCTCCTGGATGGTCGCGGTTTCTTCCGGGGTGATCTCGGCGAAGACCCTGTCGAGGATACCGGCCAGCAGCGGGTGGATCTTTGGTGTCGCCATGGCCAGTTGGTAACGATAAGGCGTTTCGCCGCTGATGCTGATGCCGTTGAGCTTGAGCTGGCGCAGGCTCCAGACGCTGGAGGCGAGGTCGCCGACGAAGGCATCTACTTCGCCGGTAGCCAATGCCTGGAGTGCGGCTGCGACGGTGGGGTAGCCCTGCAGGCTGAGGTCGGGGTGCTGGTTACGCAGCAGCTCATGGGGGGCGTAGTCGGACACGATGCCGACGCGCAGGCCGTAGAGACCCTGGATATTCGAAGGTTGGTGGCCCTTGGTCTGGGAAAGGATGACGATGGGGAAATCGAGGTAGGGCCGCGTGAAGTTCAGGTACTGCTGGCGTTCGGGGGTGGACATGATGCCCGGCAGGATATCCAGCTCGCCTGCGCGGGCCCGCTTGAGCACATCCCCCCAATTGCTGGACTCGATGGGGGTGACCTTCACGTTCAGTCGCCGGCGGATCAGCTCGACGTAGTCGGCGGCCAGGCCCTGATGGCGGCCCTGGGCATCCCGGAATTCGAAGGGGGGCCAAGAGGCATCTATGCCCAGCTGCAGTTCGCCATGCTGGTCGAGCCAGGCCTGTTCGTCCGGGGTGAGCGTCAAGGCTCCGGCCGGAATGGTCCAGAGTGCCAGCCAGAACATCAGTAGGGCCCGCACTCGCGCCATTGGCGGCCTCATTCCTTGATGGGATGTCAGACGGAAGTGTAGACGTGGCCGGTTGGCATCTGGAAGGGGAAAGAACGCAGCTGCGATCTGGTTCGCGGACAAAAGAAAACCCCCGGGCTGGCCGGGGGTTCTCGTATCGCTTTACTCGTCGAGGAAGGAGCGCAGGTGCTCGCTTCGCGACGGGTGACGCAGCTTGCGCAGCGCCTTGGCTTCGATCTGGCGGATACGCTCGCGGGTCACATCGAACTGTTTGCCGACTTCCTCGAGGGTGTGGTCGGTATTCATGTCGATGCCGAAGCGCATGCGCAGGACCTTGGCTTCACGGGCAGTGAGGCCGGCCAGGACTTCGCGGGTGGCTTCCTTGAGGCTTTCCACGGTGGCCACGTCGATCGGGGACTGCATGGTGCTGTCCTCGATGAAGTCGCCCAGATGCGAGTCTTCGTCGTCGCCGATCGGGGTTTCCATGGAGATCGGCTCTTTGGCGATCTTCAGTACCTTGCGGATCTTGTCCTCAGGCATTTCCATGCGCTCGCCAAGCTCTTCCGGAGTGGGCTCGCGGCCCATTTCCTGCAGCATCTGACGGGAGATGCGGTTGAGCTTGTTGATGGTCTCGATCATGTGCACCGGAATACGGATGGTGCGTGCCTGGTCGGCGATCGAGCGAGTGATCGCCTGACGGATCCACCAGGTGGCGTAGGTCGAGAACTTGTAGCCGCGACGGTATTCGAACTTGTCCACCGCCTTCATCAGGCCGATGTTGCCTTCCTGGATCAGGTCGAGGAACTGCAGACCGCGGTTGGTGTACTTCTTGGCGATGGAGATCACGAGACGCAGGTTGGCCTCGACCATCTCTTTCTTCGCCCGGCGAGCCTTGGCTTCACCGATGGACATGCGGCGGTTGACGTCCTTGATCTCGTTGACGGTCAGTTCGACCTCGTTCTCGAGATCCACCAGCTTCTGCTGGTTGCGCTTGATGTCGTCCACCAGCTTGCCGATGGCTTCGGCGTACTTCGCCTTGCCCTTGGCCAGGCCGTCGGCCCAGTCGAGGTCGACTTCGTTGCCCGGGAACAGGCGCAGGAAGTCGGCACGCGGCATGCGGGCGTCACGCACGCAGAGCTGCATGATGGCGCGTTCCTGGCCGCGGACGCGGTCCAGGGCGCTGCGAACTTTTTCCACGAGGACGTCGAACTGCTTCGGCACCAGCTTGATCGGCATGAAGAGCTCGGCCAGGGCCAGCAGCTCCTCGGTAGCCTGCTTGCTGTCGCGGCCGTGCTTCTTCAGGGCCTTCTTGGCCTTGTCGAGCTGATCGGAAACCGCGGTGAAGCGGCGCAGTGCCTCTTCCGGATCCGGACCGCCGTCGCCTTCTTCCTCTTCGTCGCTTTCGCTTTCTTCGTCCTCGTCTTCGTCCTTGTCCTTGGCCGAAGCGGAATCGTCCTTCAGCTCAACGGGTTCGACTTCCTCGGCCGGCAGGGTGCCGTCATCCGGGTCGATGTAACCGCTGAGAACGTCGGACAGGCGGCCACCTTCGCTGGTGATCCGCTGGTATTCGGCGAGGATGCCGTCGACAGCGCCGGGGAAGTGGGCGATGGCGCTCATCACTTCGCGGATGCCTTCCTCGATACGCTTGGCGATTTCGATTTCGCCTTCGCGGGTCAGCAGCTCCACGGTACCCATTTCACGCATGTACATGCGCACAGGGTCGGTGGTGCGGCCGATATCGGTTTCCACGGCAGCCAGAGCGGCGGCGGCTTCTTCAGCTGCGGCTTCGTCGGTGTCGGCTTCGGCCAGCAACAGGGCATCCGCATCCGGGGCACTCTCGAATACGTTGATCCCCATGTCGTTGATCATGCGGATGATGTCTTCCACCTGTTCCGGATCGGAAATATCCTCCGGCAGGTGGTCGTTGACCTCCGCGTAAGTCAGGTATCCCTGCTCACGGCCACGGGCGATCAACTCTTTGAGGCGAGACTGCTGTTGCGCTTTTCCGGACATAGCACCCTATCCACTTAAGGTCTTGGCGGGCTGAAAACAAGCCGAGGATTATACCTGATCCGGGGCCTCACGCGCCAGTTGAGGTCGGAGTCAGTGGAGACGTGTTGCGGCTGAGAAGGTCGCGCAGCTGATCTTTTTCCTCTGCGCTGAGTTCGCTTTGCCGTGCTTTCCGCAGCAGATTTTCCAGGCGGCGTTCCCGCTGGCGAGCCGACAACCTAGTTATAGTGTCGAAAAACTGTTGTTCAAGGTTGTCATCGGAAATCAGCCATTCCTTCTCCGCCAGAGCTCGTAGCAGACGGCCCTGATCGGTGCCGTGCCAGCGGGCGATCAACTGCAGCGAACGCAGTTTCGGATTCTTCTGCACGGCTTCCACCAGCGACACCATGAGCTGCGCGTAGGTGTCGTCTTCAGCGGCGAAATGGCTGGCATCTTCCACTTTCTGCGCAAGTGAAGGATGGTGGAGCAAGGTCCGTAGCGCGGTGAGCGTGGGGGATTCCACCTTCACTTCGGTGCGAGGCGGGCGATTGAAATCATCGCGCCCCTGCTTGTTCCACTTTTTGCCGTCTTTCTTCCAGTTTTCCTTTTTCCAGCCTTCCTTGCGCTTCTCGTCCTTCTGCCAGTTGCCTTGCTGCGCGGCCGGCTGTGCGAAGTATTGCGAGTGGTCAGGCTCGTACTGCTGGTCGTCGTAGCCGGAGAAGCCTTCGTAGTAGGAATCTTCCGGGTAGCCTTGGTTATCGTGGCTGACGCTCGGGGCGGCGCTGCGGGCGAACTGGCCGAGGGCTTCGCCGTTGAGGCCGGTGATTTCGGCCAGTCGCTGGCGCATCAGCACCTTCAGGTTGGCACCTGGGATTCGCTCGATCAGCGGTGCGGCCAGGGTGGCCAGGTGGGCCTTGCCTTCCAGGGAGGTCGGATCGGCTTCCTGGGTCAATTGCTGGAAGAAGTAATCGGCCAGCGGCTGGGCGTGCTGGGTAATGCGGGCGCGGAAGGCGTCAGTGCCTTCCTTGCGGACCAGACTATCCGGGTCTTCGCCTTCGGGCAGGAAGAGGAAGCGCGCGCGGCGGCCGTCTTCCAGCCCCGGCAGGGTGGCTTCCAGGGCGCGCCAGGCGGCCTTGCGTCCAGCCTGGTCGCCGTCGAAACAGAAGAGAATGTTCGGCACCAGGCGGAACAGGCGGCGGATGTGCTCTTCGCTGGTGGCGGTGCCCAGGGTGGCGACGGCATTGCGCAGGCCTTGCTGGGCCAGGGCGATGACGTCCATATAGCCCTCGACCACCATGATTTCGTCGAGGTTTCGGTTGTGTTTGCGCGCCTCGAACAGTCCGTAGAGTTCCTGGCCCTTGTGGAAAACCGGGGTCTCCGGGGAGTTCAGGTACTTCGGCTTGTCGTCGCCGAGCACGCGGCCGCCAAAGGCGATGATGCGTCCGCGGCTGTCGCGGATAGGGAACATCACCCGGTCGCGGAAGCGGTCGTAGCGCTTGCCGGAATCGCTGTTTTCGATCAGCAGGCCAGCATCGATCATGTGCTTTTGCTGCAGGCTGTCGCCGCCCATGTGCTTGAGCAGGTTGTCCCAGCCGGGCGGGGCGAAGCCGAGGCCGAAGTCGCGAGCGATTTCGCCGGTCAGGCCGCGTCCTTTCAGGTATTCGACGGCGGCCTTGCGGGTCGGGTGCTGTTTCAGCGCGTGGCGGTAGTAATCCGAAGCGGCGGTGAGCAGTGCGTAGAGCGGGGAGTCAGTTGGCTGGCGAGGGCCGCTGCTGCGTCCACCTTCTTCTCTCGGAACATCCAGGCCGGCGCGTTTGGCCAGTTCCTCGACCGCCTGGGGAAAGTCCAGGTGGTCGTGGTCCATGATGAAGCCGAGGGCGTTGCCACCGGCGCCGCAGCCGAAGCAGTAATAGAACTGCTTGTCCGGACTGACGCTGAAGGAGGGGGTCTTTTCGTTATGGAAGGGGCAGCGTGCGCTGAAGTTCTTGCCGGCCTTTTTCAGCTGCACGCGCGCGCCGACCACTTCGACAATGTCGGTGCGGTTCAGCAGGTCGTCGATGAAGCCTTGGGGGATCAGGCCAGCCATAGGGTGCTCGGGACGCAGGGAGGCTCAAAGCATACTCGCGCCCAGAGGCGAGAGTCTTGAGCTGGAAAGCAAAAAACTCCGCCATTCGCCTAGGCGAAGCGGAGTCTCTTGTGTGCCCAACATGCACTCGCCCGGCCGGAGCCGGGCGACGCTTGAGCGTGCTGCGGAGCCTGTTAACTCAGTACAGGCGCTCGCGGCGGCGCTGCTCGCGCTGCACTTTCTTGGCGTGACGCTTGACCGCGGCGGCGGCTTTGCGCTTGCGCTCAGCAGTGGGCTTCTCGTAGAACTCACGGCTGCGAACTTCGGCCAGTACGCCGGCTTTTTCGCAGGAGCGCTTGAAACGACGCAGAGCTACGTCGAAGGGTTCGTTCTCTTTAACTTTGACGGCTGGCATCCAGGTCGTACCTTCATCAATTACCGAATGGTCGACGCATTCCGGCAAAAGTTGGCTCGGTGGCGCGTCGGATTTCAAGGGCTGCGGATATTAACGCCTCAAGGCACGGAATGCAAAGCCTTCAGTCGAAAACCGCTAGTCGGCACAAGGGGCGGCGATTATGATTCGCGCCTTCTTCTTTTACCAGGCCAGAAAGGCTCGTACCCATGCTAGTGCTGGGGTTGGAAACTTCCTGCGACGAAACCGGCGTCGCCCTTTACGACAGTGAGCGTGGCCTGTTGGCCGACGCGCTGTTCAGTCAGATCGACCTGCACCGGGTCTACGGCGGCGTCGTACCCGAGTTGGCCTCCCGCGATCACGTCAAGCGCCTGCTGCCGCTGCTGCGCGAGGTGCTGGAAGAGGCCGGTCGCAAACCCGAAGACATCGATGGCATCGCCTATACCGCCGGCCCCGGCCTGGTAGGCGCGCTGCTGGTGGGGGCTTCCTGCGCCCAGGCCCTGGCCTTCGCCTGGGGTGTGCCGGCACTCGGCGTGCACCATATGGAAGGCCACTTGCTGGCCCCCATGCTGGAAGAGCAGCCGCCGCAGTTCCCGTTCGTCGCCTTGTTGGTGTCCGGCGGCCACACCCAGTTGGTGCGGGTGGATGGCATCGGTCGTTACCAGTTGCTTGGTGAGTCGGTGGACGACGCCGCTGGCGAAGCCTTCGACAAGACCGCCAAGCTGATCGGCCTCGGCTACCCCGGTGGTCCGGAGATCGCCCGCCTGGCCCAGAGCGGCACGCCCGGTCGCTTCACCTTCCCGCGGCCGATGACTGATCGTCCCGGTCTGGATTTCTCCTTCAGCGGCCTCAAGACCTTTGCCCTCAACACCTGGCAGCAGTGCCGCAATGCTGGGGACGACGGCGAGCAAACCCGTTGCGACATCGCTCTGGCCTTCGAACAGGCGGTCGTGGACACTCTCACCATCAAGTGCAAGCGCGCCCTCAAGCAGACCGGCCTGAAGCGTCTGGTGATCGCCGGCGGCGTCAGTGCCAATCAGTCGCTGCGCCAGTCGTTGGGCAAGATGCTCGGCGATATGAACGGCGATGTGTTCTATGCGCGGCCGCGTTTCTGCACCGATAACGGCGCGATGATCGCTTATGCCGGCTGCCAGCGTTTGCTGGCGGGGCAGCAGGATGGTCCGGCGATTGGTGTGCAGGCGCGCTGGCCGATGGAGCAGCTTCCCGCTGTCTGACGGCGGGTTGGGCCGATTTCATTCAGTCGATCAGAAATGCCGTTCGCGTCCAGCGAAAAGGTCGCGTAGATTGCCGCGATGGCGCCAGACGATGAGCCCGGTCAGCACGGTCATCGGCAGGAGCGCGCCGGGTTGCTGCCAGGCCAGTAGTGGCAGGGTCAGCGGCGTGGCAATCAGCGCTGCCAGTGAGCTGGTGCGGGTCAGGTGGAAGGTCAGCAGCCAGACGCAGATGGCCAGCAGCGCGGCCGGGGGATAGAGCCCCAGCAGCATGCCGGCGGCGGTGGCGACGCCCTTGCCGCCACGGAAGCGGAAGTACAGGGGATAGAGGTGCCCGAGCACCGCGGCAAGGCCGATCCAGGCCTGTTGCTGGATGTCGAAGCCGCAGTAGCGGGCGACCAGCACCGGCAGCAGGCCTTTGAACAGGTCGCCGAGCAAGGTCAGGATCGCCAGCTTCTTTCCTGCCACCCGCAGCATGTTGGTGGCGCCAGGGTTGCCGGAGCCCTGGGCACGCGGGTCGCCCGTGCCGAACAGACGGCTGAGCAGAATGGCGAAGGACAACGATCCGAGCAGGTAGGCGAGAGTCGCCAGCAGCCAAAACATGGTATCCATTCCGGGGCGAGGAAGTCCCGATTCTAGCGGGGCAGCACTGACGTGGACACGGTTTTCATCGAGGGTCTGGAAGTCGACACCGTAATCGGTGCCTATGACTGGGAGCGCAGCATTCGCCAGTGCCTGCGCCTGGACCTGCAACTGGGCTGGGACAACCGCCCGGCCGCCGAGGGCGATGACCTGGACAAGGCGCTCGATTACGCCGCCGTATCCCAGCGCATTCAGGCCTTCGCTGCCGAAGCACAGTTCCTCCTGGTGGAAACCTTCGCTGAGCGCCTGGTGGCCGTACTGATGGCCGAATTCAACATCCCCTGGGTCCGCCTGAAGTTGCACAAGCCTGGCGCAGTCGCCGCGGCCAGCAGCGTTGGCGTGGAGATCGAGCGCGGATGTCGCTGACTACTATCTACCTCGGCCTCGGCAGCAACATCGAGCGCGAGCGCAATCTCACCGCCGGGCTCGAAGCCCTGGCCGGCTTCCTTCAGGACATACGCTGTTCGGCGGTGTTCGAGAGCCTGCCCGTTGGTATCAAGAGCGGGAATTTCTTCAATTTCGTGGTGGTCGCCCGCACTGACCTGTCGCTCCACGAGCTGGATCGCCGGCTCAAGGAAATCGAGGCTGACAACGGCCGCTACGCGCCGGGCCGCAAGGGCCTGCCGCTGGACATCGATGTGCTGCTGTATGGCGACCGCGTGGGCAATTTCGATGGCCTGATCCTGCCGCGTCCCGAGGTGTTGAAGAACGCCTTCGTGCTCTGGCCCCTGGCGCTTCTGGCTCCCGAGGTGCTGCATCCGGGAGAGCACCGCTCCTTCGCTGAGCTGTGGCAGGGTGCCTCCATCCAGCAAATGCTCTGGCCGGCTTCGTTCTCGTGGCGGGGCGCCGATTTGACGCCCGCCGAGCTGATTCAGGCCTTCCCGCAGCCTTCCTTGTAAGCCTTCAGGGCCTTGAGGCGCTCACCCTTGAGCGCTTCGCCCAGTTCGGCGCCCTTCAATCCCTTCTCCAGCAGCGGCTGCACCGTCACCGCGCGGGCGGCCGCAGCTGCGCCTAGCAGGTACGCGGCCTGGGGATAGTCGCGCTGTTCCAGGCCGGTGCGGCCGCGGGCATCCATTTCGCTGGCGGCGACGAACTCTTCGAAGCGCTGCGGCCGGCGGTAAACATCGAAGCTCTGCAGCAACTCCAGCAGGGTGGTCGGACGGAGTTCCAGCGCGCGATGGGCATGGGTGTGGTACTCGCCCACCAGCAGTGCCAGTTCCTGGCAATCCCGGGGTACCTTGCAGCGCTCGTTCACCGCCTTGATCAGCTTCAGGCCGCGCTTTTCGTGGGCGATGTGCTGCGGCCACTCATCTTCCGGGGTCAGGCCCTTGCCCAGGTCATGCAGCAGACAGGCCCAGCGCACGGCGAGCGGCTGCTGGTGTTCCGCACATTGGCGTAGCACCGCCAGCACATGGATGCCGGAATCCACCTCGGGATGGTGTTTCTCCGGCTGTGGCACGCCGAACAGACGGTCCACCTCGGGCAACCAGGCGGCGAGGGCGCCGCAGTCGCGCAGCACCTGGATGAACACATCCGGGCGCGGTTCCATCAGGGCGCGGGAAACTTCCTTCCAACTGCGTTCAGGTGTCAGGGCGTCCAGTTCGCCAGATTCGGCAATCTGTCGCATCAACACCATGGTTTCCTCGGCGACCGTGAAGCCCAGCGGCGCATAACGCGCGGCGAAGCGCGCCACGCGCAGTACGCGCAGGGGGTCTTCAGCGAACGCGGGGGAGACATGGCGCAGCACGCGGGCTGCGAGGTCCTTCCGGCCGCCGTAGGGGTCGATCAGGTTGCCGTGGTCGTCCTCGGCCATGGCGTTGACGGTGAGGTCGCGGCGGATCAGGTCCTGTTCCAGGGTCACATCCGGGCTGGCGTAGAAGGTGAAGCCACCGTAGCCGCGGCCGCTCTTGCGCTCGGTGCGCGCGAGGGCATATTCCTCGCCGCTCTGGGGGTGCAGGAACACCGGGAAGTCCGCACCCACCGGGCGGTAACCCTGCTCCAGCATTTCTTCGGCCGTGGCGCCGACCACTACCCAGTCGTTTTCGATCGCCTCGCGGCCCAACAGACGGTCGCGTACCGCACCGCCCACTCTGTATATCTGCATGGCTTGCCTCCGTGGCTGCGGAGGATAGCAGCCTAGCGAGCGGCAGGGACCTGGGCGACCAGCGCGCGCACGGCGCTTTCCAGCAGCTCGGCGCTGTCCCAGGAGGGGCTGAGGCCGGTGCTGGCCAGGCCTTCCCAGAGTACTTGGCCGGCGGGGTCGGTCAGGCGCAGGCGCAAGGTGCCGGTTTCGTCGTGCAGCCGGTGGATGGCCTGGTACGGGCCGAGGGGGCTGGGCGGCGCCTGGTTGACCTTGAATTCCAGCGGCTGGTCATTCACCGCCAGCCAGTAGTAGACGCGCACCTGGGCGTCATTGGAGTCGCGATATCCGCGTCCTTCCAAGGCCTGGCGGATCAGTGGGCCGAGCTGGGCGTAGCGCTCCGGGTAGGGTAGTTGGCCATCTACCGCCTGTTCCGGCGAGACCAGCTGGAAGCTGTTGCGCCCTGCCAGTTCGGCCGTGGCGGGTTGCAGGATGCGGACCTGCGGAATGGGCGTGGAGCAGGTGGCCAGGGCCAGGCACAGCAGCAGGACGAGGAACAGGCGCATCTGAGGGCGGCTCCCATTGGGGGAACCGCATGCTCGGCGCGGGCCGGGCATGCGGTCAACCGATCAAATGGGTGGAATGATCAGGTCCAGGCGCGGGTATTCCCCGTCCTCAGTGCGCTCCCCCTTTGGGGGGACATGATGGCTCCCTGTTATCTGCTCGCCGTAGCGGGTTTCCAGGTGGATATCGAAGCCCCAGAGGCGATGCAGGTGCTTGAGCACTTCATCGGTCGACTCACCCAGTGGCTTGCGGTCGTGCTGCTGGTGACGCAGGGTCAACGAGCGGTCGCCGCGGCGGTCTACGCTCCAGATCTGCACGTTGGGTTCGCGGTTGCCGAGGTTGTACTGGGCCGCCAGGGTCTCGCGGATCAACCGGTAGCCCTGTTCGTCATGGATGGCCGGGACGTACAGCTCGTCCTTCTGGTCGTCGTCGAGGATGCTGAACAGCTTGAAGTCGCGGATCACCTTGGGCGAGAGGAACTGCAGGATGAAGCTCTCATCCTTGAAGCTGTTCATGGCGAACTTGAGGGTGGACAGCCAGTCGCTGCCGGCGATGTCCGGGAACCAGTACCGATCCTCATCCGTGGGCTCCTCGCAGATGCGGCGGATGTCGCGGTACATGGCAAAACCCAGGGCGTAGGGGTTGATGCCGCTGTAATAGGGGCTGTCGAAGGGCGGCTGGTAGACCACGCTGGTGTGCGACTGCAGGAACTCCATCATGAAGCCGTCGGTGACCAGGCCCTCGTTGTACAGGTCGTTGAGGATGGTGTAGTGCCAGAAGGTGGCCCAGCCTTCGTTCATCACCTGGGTCTGGCGCTGTGGGTAGAAGTACTGGGCGATCTTGCGCACGATGCGCACCACTTCCCGTTGCCAGGGTTCCAGCAGCGGCGCGTGCTTCTCGATGAAGTAGAGGATGTTTTCCTGCGGTTCGGCGGGGAAGCGCTGGTTGTCTTTCTCGCCGCCCTTGCCGCTGCCCTTGGGAATGGTGCGCCAGAGGTCGTTGATCTGTTTCTGCAGATGCTCCTCGCGTTCCTTCTGCCGGCGCCGCTCTTCCTCGGCTGAAATGGGGTAGGGGCGCTTGTAGCGGTCCACGCCGTAGTTCATCAGGGCGTGGCAGGAGTCCAGCAAGTCTTCCACGGCGTCGATGCCATGGCGCTCCTCGCACTGGGCGATGTACTGCTTGGCGAACACCAGGTAGTCGATGATCGAGCTGGCGTCGGTCCAGGTGCGGAACAGGTAGTTGCCCTTGAAGAAGCTGTTATGGCCGTAGCAGGCGTGGGCGATCACCAGCGCCTGCATGGTGATGGTGTTTTCCTCCATCAGGTAGGCGATGCAGGGATCGGAGTTGATCACGATCTCGTAGGCCAGGCCCATCTGACCCCGCGAATAGCCCTTTTCGGTGGCGAGGAAGTGCTTGCCGTAGGACCAATGGTGATAGCCGATGGGCATGCCGACCGAAGCGTAGGCATCCATCATCTGCTCGGCGCTGATCACTTCGATCTGGTTCGGGTAGGTGTCCAGCGCGTAGCGCTCGGCGATCCGGCTGATCTCGCGGTCATAGGTGCGGATCAGGTCGAAGGTCCATTCCGACCCTGTTGAAATGGGCTTGCGTTCCTTCTTGCTGGCAGTCATTTCACGCCTCCCCTCAGGTCACGAGCCTGCGCTGGAACAGCTCGCGGAACACCGGGTAGATATCCGCCGCCGAGACGATCTGCTGCTGGGCGAAGGTGTCGGCGAACGTATCGCAGACCTGTTCGTACTCGTACCACAGCGCCTGGTGCTCGCGCGGGGTGATCTCGACGTAGGTGTAGTACTGCACGAACGGCATGATCTGCTTGATCAGGATATCCCGGCAGATGGGTGAATCGTCGTTCCAGTTGTCGCCGTCCGAGGCCTGGGCGGCGTAGATGTTCCATTCGTTGATGGGGTAGCGCTCGGCCATGATCTCCTGCATCAGCTTCAGCGCGCTGGAGACGATGGTGCCGCCGGTTTCCCGGGAGTAGAAGAATTCCTCCTCGTCCACTTCGCGTGCGCTGGTGTGGTGGCGGATGAACACGACCTCGATCTTGTCGTAGTTCCGCTTGAGGAACAGGTACAGGAGGATGAAGAAGCGCTTGGCGATGTCCTTGGTGGCCTGGGTCATGGAGCCGGAGACGTCCATCAGGCAGAACATCACCGCCTTGGAGGACGGATTGGGTTGCTTGACCAGCAGGTTGTACTTGAGGTCGAAGGTGTCGAGGAAAGGAACGCGTTCGATTCTGGCGCGAAGCCTCGCGATTTCCGCTTCAAGTTCCTGGATATCGCCGAAATTGTCCGGCTCCTCGCGCTTCAGGCGCTCCAGTTCCTCCTTCGCTTCCTTCAGCTTGCCGCGGCTGCTGCCCGACAGGGCGATGCGCCGCGCATGGGCCGAGCGCAGGGTGCGGACGATATTGATCCGCGACGGGTTGCCTTCGTTACTGATGCCGGCGCGCACGGTCTTGAAGGTGTCGGCGCCGGTGAGGTGACGTTTGACCAGGTTGGGCAGTTCCAGGTCCTCGAACATGAAGTCGAGGAATTCTTCCTGCGTGATCTGGAAGACGAAGTCGTCCATCCCCTCGCCCTGGTTGCTGGCCTTGCCGCCACCACGTCCACCGCCGCCGCCCTGGGGACGGGGGATGCGGTCACCGGTGGTGAATTCCTTGTTGCCGGGGTGGACGATGGTCTGCCGGCCACCACGACCATGGTGCAGGACGGGTTCGTCGATATCGCGGCCGGGGATGCTGATCTGTTCGCCATGCTCCATGTCGGTGATGGATCGGCGACTGACGGCCTCCTCCACGGCCTTCTTGATGTGGTCGCGGTAGCGGCGCAGGAACCGCTGGCGGTTCACCGTGCTCTTGTTCTTGCCGTTCAAACGCCTGTCGATGACGTAGCTCATATACCCCTCCGGGGAGCTTCAGGCTGCAAGGCACGGAGGACGCCGCGTGTAACGGCGCCTCCGGCGTGCATGTTCCAGGCTTGCAGCTTGAGACTGTTTTACTGCGACTTGCGTACCCGCAGGTACCATTCGGACAGCAGGCGTACCTGTTTCTCCGTATAGCCGCGCTCGACCATGCGTTTGACGAAGTCGTTGTGTTTCTGTTGCTCCTCCTTGCTGCCCTTGGCATTGAAGCTGATGACCGGCAGAAGGTCCTCGGTGTTGGAGAACATCTTCTTCTCGATGACCACGCGCAGCTTCTCGTAGCTGAGCCAGCTCGGGTTCTTGCCGTTGTTGTTGGCCCGGGCGCGCAGCACGAAGTTGACGATCTCGTTGCGGAAGTCCTTCGGGTTGCTGATGCCGGCCGGTTTCTCGATCTTCTCCAGTTCCTCGTTCAGGGCCACACGGTTGAGGATCTCGCCGGTTTCCGGGTCGCGGTATTCCTGGTCCTGGATCCAGAAGTCCGCGTAGAGCACGTAGCGGTCGAAGATGTTCTGGCCGTATTCGCTGTAGGACTCCAGATAGGCGGTCTGGATTTCCTTGCCGATGAACTCGATGTAGCGCGGCGCCAGGTATTCCTTGATGTAGCGCAGGTAGCGCTCGCGCATTTCCGCGGGGAACTGTTCCTGCTCGATCTGCTGCTCCAGCACATAGAGCAGGTGCACCGGGTTGGCCGCGATTTCGTGGGGGTCGAAGTTGAACACCTTGGAGAGGATCTTGAAGGCGAAGCGGGTCGACAGGCCGTTCATGCCCTCGTCCACGCCTGCCGCGTCGCGATACTCCTGGATCGACTTGGCCTTCGGATCGGTGTCCTTGAGGTTTTCGCCGTCGTAGACGCGCATCTTCGAGTAGATGTTGGAGTTCTCCGGCTCCTTCAAGCGGGACAGTACGGAGAACTGCGCCAGCATGCGCAGGGTGTCCGGGGCGCAGTGGGCGTGGGCCAGGGAGCTGCTGACCAGCAGTTTGTCGTAGATCTTGATTTCGTCGGTGACGCGCAGGCAGTAGGGCACCTTGACGATGTAGATCCGGTCGATGAAGGCCTCGTTGTTCTTGTTGTTACGGAAGCTGTGCCATTCCGATTCGTTGGAGTGGGCCAGGATGATGCCGTTGAACGGCAGTCCGCCCAGGCCCTCGGTGCTGTTGTAGTTGCCTTCCTGGGTGGCGGTCAGCAACGGGTGCAGGACCTTGATCGGCGCCTTGAACATCTCGACGAATTCCATCAGGCCCTGGTTGGACCGGCACAGAGCGCCCGAATAGCTGTAGGCATCGGCGTCGTTCTGCGGGAACTCCTCCAGCTTGCGGATATCCACCTTGCCCACCAGCGCGGAGATGTCCTGGTTGTTCTCGTCGCCCGGCTCGGTCTTGGCAATGGCGACCTGGTTGAGGATCGACGGATACAGCTTCACCACACGAAACTTGCTGATGTCCCCGCCCAGTTCGTTCAGACGCTTGGTGGCCCAGGGCGACATCACGGTACGCAGGTAGCGCCGCGGAATGCCGTATTCCTCTTCAAGAATGGCGCCATCCTCATCGGCGTTGAACAGCCCCAGGGGCGATTCGAACACCGGCGATCCCTTGATCGCATAGAAGGGCACACGCTCCATCAACTGCTTCAGCTTTTCCGCCAGGGACGATTTACCGCCACCCACCGGGCCTAGCAGATAGAGGATCTGTTTCTTCTCTTCCAGGCCCTGCGCAGCATGGCGGAAGTAGGACACGATCTGGTCGATGCACTCTTCCATGCCGTGGAAGTCGGCGAAGGCCGGATAGCGGCGGATTACCTTGTTGGAGAAGATCCGCGACAGCCTCGGGTCGACCGAGGTGTCGAGCAGTTCCGGGTCACCGATGGCCATGAGCATACGTTCGGCGGCGGTGGCGTAGGCGCTGCGGTCCTGCTTGCACAGGTCCAGGTATTCCTGAAGGGAATATTCCTCCTGGCGAGTCGCTTCGAAGCGTTGTTGGAAGTGGCTGAAAATGCTCATGACGTCACCTCGCTGGGATCAGGAAGCCGGCGCGGGGTCGGTTGTGCGGGTGCGGGCAGTCAGCCGAAGAAGGCCGGCTGATGAAAGTCCCCCAGAACACCTGAATGGTCGCTGCCGATGGCCCGGAACCGGTGTACCGGCTCTCCCCTTTTTTGGATGGCCTGAGCTAAGAGTAGTTCGTTATCGGCAACGTCAAGCGTGACGGAACGATAACAGGGGATTACCGTCCGTCGGGGAAGTGGCGCCAAGCCAGAGATAGCGCGGCGTTGCGCCTCGCCGAAAAAATTTTACTCGACGTTGCCCTGGGCGACTTCCCCGGGATAGACGCTGCGCCACAGTTCGAATCCGCCGTCGAGGCTATAGACCTCGGAGAAGCCCTGATGGGCGAGATAGGCGGCCGCGCCTTGGCTGGAGTTGCCGTGGTAGCAGGCGACGATCAGCGGTTTGTCGAAGTCGGCTTTGGCGATGAAGTCGGCCAGGGAGTGGTTGTCCAGGTGGTGCGCTCCGCTGATGTGCCCAAGGGCAAAGCTCTGCGGGTCGCGGATGTCCACCACCACGGCGCCCTGTTCGCGCAGGGGCTGGGCCTGTTCGGGGGCGATGCGCTGGAATTCACTCATGGCGGTTCTCCTCACAGCTGCAGCTGATGCGCTCGCCGCTGTCGATATTCAGTAGGGTCATGGTGCCGCCCCAGACACAGCCGGTGTCGAGGGCGTATAGGCCGGGTTCATTGCAATTGCCTTCCAGCGCCGCCCAGTGGCCGAAGATGATCTTCTGCCCACGGGTCTTGCGCTCGGGGTAGCTGAACCAGGGGGCGAAACCGGGGGGCGCGGTATCCAGGCCCTCCTTGGACTTGAGGTCCAGGGTGCCGTCGGCGCGGCAGAAGCGCATGCGGGTGAAGTAGTTGGTGATGACCCGCAGGCGCGTGACGCCGTGCAGGTCGCCGTCCCACTTGGCCGGTTCGTTGCCGTACATGCCATCGAGGAACAGCGGCAGGCGGGCGTCGTCCTGCAGGGCTTCCTCGACTTCGGCGGCGCGCTTGAGGGCCTTCTTCAGAGACCACTGGGGCGGAATCCCGGCGTGGACCAGGGCAATGTCCCGCTGCTCGTCGTAGTGCAGCAGCTTCTGTCGGCGGAGCCAGTCCAGCAACTCGGCGCGGTCCGGCGCTTCGAGGATCTCGCGCAGGGTATCGGCCTTGCGCAGTCGTTCGATGTTGTTCGCCGCGGCCAGCAGGTGCAGGTCGTGGTTACCGAGAACGCAGACCACCGATTCGCGGATGGAATAAAGGAAGCGCAGGGTCTCCAGGGACTTGGGGCCCCGGTTGACCAGGTCGCCCACCAGCCAGAGTTCATCCTTGGCCGGATCGAAGCGGACCTGTTCCAGCAGGCACTTCAGTTGATCGAGGCATCCCTGGAGGTCGCCGACCGCATAAGCCGTCATGCCGGTGTCCTCAGTGCAGCGAGCCGGGAACGGCAAGGCGGAAGGGGGCGATGATGGCGTCGAAGCGTTTGCCGTCGTCAGCGAGCATCTGGTAGCTGCCCTGCATGCTGCCGACGCGCGTGGCCATCACGGTACCGCTGGTGTAGGTGTGGCTGGCGCCCGGGTCGATTCGCGGTTGCTGTCCGACCACGCCGGCTCCGCGTACTTCCTGCACATGGCCATCGCCATCGGTGATCACCCAGTGGCGGGTGAGCAGTTGGGCTGGCAGCTCGCCATTGTTCTGGATGGTCACGGTGTAGGCGAAGGCAAAGCGGTTCTCGTCCGGCTGCGATTGTTCCGGGAGGAAGCGGGTGGCGACGCTGACGTCGACCTTGTAACGGGGATCGGACACGCGAAAGTTCTCGAATTGCTGGAATTGGAGTCTAGGGGGTCGCGCTGGAGGCAGCCAGTTGATCGGCCAGGCGGACAAAGGCAGCCAGGTCGAGTTGCTCGGGACGCAGCCCGCCGTCGACGCCTGCGGCTTCGATGGCGGAAGCGTCCAGCAGGCCCTTCAGCGTATTGCGCAGGGTCTTGCGGCGCTGGTTGAACGCCTCGCGGACTACGCGCTCCAGCAGGGCGGGATCCTTGGCCGGGTGCGGCAGGACTTCGTGGGGGACCAGGCGCACGATGGCCGAATCTACCTTGGGCGGCGGATTGAAGGCGCCCGGGCCGACGTTGAACAGGTGTTCCACGCGGCAGTGGTACTGAACCATGATCGACAGCCGGCCCCAGTCGCCGCCGCCGGGTTCGGCGGCCAGGCGCTCCACTACTTCCTTCTGCAGCATGAAGTGCATATCGCGGATCAGGTCCGCATGGCTCAGCAGGTGGAAGATCAGCGGCGTGGAGATGTTGTACGGCAGGTTGCCCACCACCCGCAGGCTGTGGGGTTCGGCGTCGAGTTGGCGGAAGTCGAACTTCAGCGCATCGCCCTGGTTGAGGCGGAAGTTCGGCAGAAGTCCGAACTTGTGCTTCAGGATGGGGATCAGGTCCAGGTCCAGCTCGACGACGTCGAGCTGGGCGCCGCTGGCCAGCAGACCTTCGGTGAGTGCGCCCTGGCCCGGCCCGATCTCCAGCAGGCGCTCGCCCGCGCGGGCATGAATGCTGCGCAGGATGCGGTGGATGATGCCGGCGTCATGCAGGAAGTTCTGGCCGAAACGCTTGCGCGCGCGGTGTTGGTAGTGTTCGGACATCGAAGGCTCCAGGCCTTGGGGCCAGGCTGGGAGCCTGGCGTGGAAACTTGAGTCGCGCAGTTTATCAGGCGCCAGCCCGCGCCGCCTAAGGCTTGGCCGCGAAAGCGGCGCGGGATGGTCGCTTTATCGAAGGGCTTGTTGCGCCGCGGCCATCTGATAGGCGGTTTCCAGGGCGACTTCCAGGCTGCCGCAGTCGATGCGCCCGGTGCCAGCCAGATCCAGGGCGGTGCCATGATCCACCGAGGTGCGGATGATCGGCAGACCCAGGGTGACGTTCACCGCCGCGCCGAAACCCTTGTACTTGAGCACGGGCAGCCCCTGGTCGTGGTACATGGCGAGCACGGCATCGCAATGCTCCAGATGCTTGGGGGTGAACAGGGTGTCGGCGGGCAGCGGGCCGATCAGGTTCAGCCCCTCTTCGCGCAGACCTTCGAGCGTCGGCTCAATGATTTCCAGTTCCTCCCGGCCCAGGTGGCCGCCTTCGCCGGCGTGGGGATTGAGGCCGCACACCAGGATGCGCGGTTGGGCGATGCCGAACTTGTTCACCAGGTCTGCATGAAGGATGCGGCTGACGCGCTGGAGCCGGTCGGGCGTAATGGCGGCGGCGACATCCTTGAGGGGCAGGTGAGTGGTCACCAGGGCCACGCGCAGGCCACGAGTGGCCAGCATCATCACCACTTGCCGGGTGGCGGTCAGGTCGGCGAGAAATTCGGTGTGGCCAGAGAAGGCAATGCCGGCCTCGTTGATCACGCCCTTGTGCACAGGGGCTGTGATCATCCCGGCGAACAGCCCGTCAAGGCAGCCCTGGCCGGCGCGGGTCAGGGTTTCCAGCACATAGTCGGCGTTCTCGGTCTCCAGTTGGCCTGGCTTGGCCATGATTCGCAGGGGCGTGTCCCAGACGTAGAGACTGCCAGCGGGGGCCGGGGTATCCGGCAGGCGGGATGGATCGGTCTCGATCAACTGGACCGACAGGCCCAGTTCGGCGGCGCGCTGCTCGAGCAGGTCGCGGCTGGCGATGGCAATCAGGGCGTGGGGCTGGGCGGAGCGGGAGAGTAGCAGGCAAAGGTCGGGGCCGATGCCAGCGGGTTCACCTGGGGTGAGGGCGAAGCGGAGAGGTTTCATTGCGGGTCCTTGCGTGGTGTCCAGCGCGTTGGCGGTGATTGTACCGCCAGCGCGCTGGACTGGACCCAGCGACTTACAGCTTGGTTTCGACGTAGGCTTCGTCGCGGATCTGGCGCAGCCAGGCCTGCAGTTCTTCGTCGTACTTGCGGTTGCGCAGGATGTTGATGGCCTGCTGTTCGCGGAATTTCTCGCTGCTGTCGGTGGCGCGGCGGCCCAGCACTTCCAGGACATGCCAGCCGTAGGGGCTCTTGAACGGCTTGGAGAGCTCGCCGGCAGGGGTCTTGGCCATGACCGCGCGGAATTCCGGAACCAGGGCGTTGGGGTCGATCCAGTTCAGGTCGCCGCCGTTGAGGGCCGAACCCGGGTCTTCCGAGAAGCTCTTGGCCAGTTCGCCGAAGTCTTCGCCGGCCTGGATGCGCTCGTACAGACGCTCGGCCAGACGCTGGGTATCCGCTTCGCTGCGAATTTCGCTGGGCTTGAGCAGGATGTGGCGGACATGCACTTCGTCGCGAACCAGGGTGTCGCCACCGCGCTTTTCCATCAGCTTGAGGATGATGAAACCGCCCGGGGTGCGGACCGGTTCGGTTACCTGTCCAGGCTGCAGGGCGCCGATCATGGCGTCGAAGGGCGGCGGCAGCTGGGCGGCTTTGCGCCAGCCGATCTCGCCGCCTTCCAGCGCGGTTTCGCCAGCGGAGCGGGAAATCGCCAGCTGGGCGAAGTCGGCGCCTTGCTGCAGCTGCTGGTACAGCTCCTGGGCCTGGCGCTCGGCGGCCTGGATGGTGCTCGGCGAGGAGCCTTCCGGTACCGGGATCAGGATGTTGGCCAGGCGGAATTCCTCGGACAGCTGGATCTTGCCCATGTCGGAAGCGAGGAAGTTCTGCACTTCCTGGTCGGTGACCTGGATACGCTCGGCCACACGACGCTGACGGACGCGGCTGATGACCATTTCGCGGCGAACCTGATCGCGGGCGTCGTCATAGGACAGGCCATCGCGGGAAAGGGCGCTGCGGAACTGGTCGACCGTCATGCCATTGCGCTGGGCGATGGCTTCGATGGCCTGGTTCAGTTCTTCGTCGGCGATACGGATGCCGGAGCGGTCGCCGATCTGCAGCTGAATGTTCTCGATGATCAGGCGTTCCAGCACCTGCTGGCTCAGCACATGCTCGGGCGGCAGCGAGGCACCGCGCTTGGCGATGGTCTGCTGCACTTCACGCAGACGCTGGTCCAGCTGGCTCTGCATGATCACATCGTTATCGACAATGGCGACCACGCGGTCGATGGAGCGGACCTCGGCGTGCGCGAGGCCGCCGAGGAGAAGGGCGCCCAACAGCAGCGGGCGCAGACAATCAGAGAGCTTGGTCTTCACGTTCACGGTAACCTTGAATGCCTTTTTCCAGGAAGCCTTCGGCCTTGTTGCCAACGATGCCGCCGAGGCCCTTCAGGACGATTTGCAGGAAGATCCCGCGGTCGCCGCTTTCGTTGGTCGTGTCGGGGGTCTGGTCGAACTCGTCGTAGTCCACCCAGTAGCGATTGATCAGGCGCAGCTTCCAGCAGCAGCTGTCGTACTCGAAGCCACCGAAGGCTTCCAGGGTACGGTCACGGTTGTAGTCGTACTGCCAGCGAGCAATGGCGCTCCATTGCGGGACCACCGGCCAGATGACCGAGAAGTCGTGCTGGCTGATCTTGTAGTAGTCCTTGATGAAGCCCGGCGTGCCAGGGGTCCCGAAGTCGCCGCCACCTACGTTCCAGGTACCAGTGGACTGGTCGAAGCGGATGGTGTCGTTGCGGTAGCGATAACCGGCGTTGACCACCTTGTTCGGATTGTCTTCAGGCTGGTAGTGGAACATCGCGCTGCCGGAGCGGGTGCGATGGGTATCCGGATCCCAGTTGAAGTCCGAATTGATGCGCCAATCGCGGTTGAAGCGGTACATATACTCCAGCGCGTACGGGGAAACTGAGGAAGTGTAGTCTGCACGATCCTTCATTGGGGATGTGCCTGGTTGACCACTGAAGCTGTCCGGCAGGGTCACTTCGCGGTCTTTGAAGTAGAATGCTTGGCCGATGCTGAAGCGTTGGCGCTCAAAACCATTCGACTCGATCCAGCGATTAGTGGCTCCCAGGGAGACTTGATTGGCGTCGCCAATACGGTCGCGGCCGGAGAAACGGTTGTCACGCCACAGCGACGAGTAGCTGAACGTGGGCTCGCCCGTATCGAACAGCGGAATGTCGGTCTGATCCTCCTCCGGTACGTAGAGGTAGAACAGACGTGGCTCCAAGGTCTGTGTGTAGTTCTTGCCAAATAACTGGGTCTTGCGGTCGAAATAGAGGCCGCTGTCGAGGCTGTAGATCGGTACTTGGCGATCCTGGCTGCCGTGGAAAGTTTGCTCCGCGAATAGCGTGCTCTTGCCGCGCTGGTCCAGGTCGAGGTCGTACTGGGTATAAGCGTACTTGACTTGCGGCTTGACGTAGCCCCAGGTCCAGTTCATCGGCAGGCCGACGCTTGGCTCCAGATGGGTACGATCACCATTGGCACGGGCCAGGCCGCGAAGGTTGTTGTCGTTCCACGGAGAAGTGACGCCATCGATATCGGAGAACAGGCCGTCGCGCAGGTTACGGTCGAAACGCACAAACTCGGTTTTATAGGCGAAGTTCAGACCAGCCGGTTGGAAGGGCAGCGCGCCGTCCAGGGTGATCTGCGGCAGGCGATCATACGGAGTGATGTCCGTGATGGTCGCCAGTTCGTACGCATGGGCGTTCAATCTCGCGGTGTAGGTATCGCCGCGGTAGGTGAGGGTACCGCGCTGGTTGACGTAGGTGGGGGTGTCCACACCCAGGTCGGTGTCCAGGTCGTCAAAGTAGTACGGGTCGCTGATGTCGGTGTAGTCGACTTCGGCCAGCAGGCGGGAGTCCAGGCCACCGGTGTGTTTCCAGTTGTACAGCCAGCGCTTCTTCTCGTACTCGGACATGAGCTTGCGCTCGTCTTCCTCATCGTTGAGGTAGGCGGCGCCAAGCTGGCCCTCGCTGCTGTGGGTCAGGTAGCGGAACTCGCCTTCCATCAGCAGGCCGCGCTTGGACATGTAGCGCGGGTACAGGGTGGCGTCGTAGTTCGGCGCCAGGTTGAAGTAGTACGGGGTGACCAACAGGAAGCCGGTGTCGCTGCTGCTGCCGATGGTCGGCGGCAGGAAGCCGGATTGGCGACGGTCGTCGATCGGGAAATAGATGTACGGGGTATAGAACACCGGAATGTCCTTGACCCGCAGGGTGACGTTGGTCGCGGTGCCGAAACCGGTGGCCGGGTTCAGCTTGATGTTGTTGCCCTTCAGGTGCCAGGCGTTGTCACCCGGTTCGCAACGGGTGTAAGTACCGTCTTTCAGGCGGATGACCGCGTCTTCCTGGCGCTTGGCGTACAGCGCGCTACCGCGGGTATGCGACTGGTGCAGGACGTACTCGGCGTTGTCGATCTTGGCTTCGCCGTTGTCCAGTTGCAGGTCGGCGTGGTCACCGACCACCAGGGCACCGTTGTCGCGCAGCTTGACGTTGCCGACCAGCTCGCCACGGTTTTCGGCCTGGTGCAGTTTGGCTTCGTCGGCCTCCACCTGCATGCTGCCCTGGCGCAGGACGACGTCACCGGCGAGGGTGGCGATCTGCTTCTCCTGCTCGTAGCGCGAGGCC
Source organism: Pseudomonas sp. BN515 (assembly GCF_029873155.1). Lineage (NCBI taxonomy): Bacteria > Pseudomonadati > Pseudomonadota > Gammaproteobacteria > Pseudomonadales > Pseudomonadaceae > Pseudomonas > Pseudomonas sp. BN515. The sequence goes on from NZ_SSOH01000020.1 coordinate 115,512, forward strand.
TTGGCGGAGATGTAGGTCGGCGCATCTTCCGGCGAAGTGTCGTCGTTGATGCCCGGGCGCGGCGGCTCGATATAGGCGCCGGCGCAATAGGGGCCGGCTTCGGCCAGTTGCGCGGCGGTGAGCTTGTCGCGCGGCACCCAGTCGAGGTGACTGTAGTCGGCGCTGCGGGATGCCAGGCCCTTGCCTTCGGTCTCGGTGACCAGAGTCGGCTTGCCGCCCTCGGCTTCACCGCCTTCGGTGGCCTGGGGCGCGACGCCAATGGTCGAGCTCACGGCGCTGTCGCTGTGTACCGGGCGTGGCGGCAGGCTCTCGGCGCTGGCCTTGGGCGCACAGGCCCAGCCGCCAGCAGTGGAAGCCTTGCAATCGAACTGCTCTGCGGCGACGACGAACGAGGTGGCTACTGGCTGGAGGGCCAGCAGGCTGCCGGTCACCAGCAGGGGGAACTTTCTACGAAACGCGGGGGATCTTACTGCCATCTTATTAGTCCGGGCTTCCTGCGCGCCTTCGGCCCGCTGGGCCGCACGCCTCTCGATGGGCTGAAAAAGATGCTGGATAATAAAGCATGACCCGCACAACGGCTAGCGCCGCCGGAGACCACCCGATGCACCACGAAGACCTGCGCCTTCAGCAGCTGAGCCAGTGGCTTGATCAGCAGTTGCCCACCCTGTTCGCTGCCGAAGGCTGGGGCCCCGTGCCCGTCGCCACGCTGGTTCCGGCCAGCAGCGACGCCAGCTTCCGTCGTTACTTCCGCTGGCAGGCCGAAGGCCGCACCCTGATCCTGATGGATGCCCCGCCGCCCCGAGAGGACTGCCGTCCCTTCGTCAAGGTGGCCGGAATGCTCGCCGAGGCCGGCGTGCACGTGCCGCGTATTCTTGCCGCCGATGTGGAGCAAGGCTTCCTGATCCTCGATGATCTGGGACGCCAGACCTACCTCGACGTTATCAATGCCGAGAACGCCGACGCTCTGTTCGAGGACGCCCTGCAGGCGCTGCTGACGTTCCAGAAACGCAGCCTCGACGTCTCCATGCCCAGCTATGACGATGCCCTGCTGCGTCGCGAGCTGCAGCTGTTCCCCGAGTGGTACCTGCAGCACCACCTGGGGATCGAGCTGGAAGGCGAGCGCCTGGCGGCCTGGCAGCGCATTTCCAACCTGCTGATCGACAGCGCCCTGGCCCAGCCGCAGGTGCTGGTGCATCGCGACTACATGCCGCGCAACCTGATGCTCAGTGCCCCGAACCCGGGCGTGCTGGATTTCCAGGATGCGGTCTACGGTCCGGTCACCTACGACGTCACCTGTCTGTTCAAGGACGCCTTCCTCAGCTGGCCCGAGGAGCGCGTCGCCGGTTGGCTGGAACGCTACTGGACCCAGGCCCGCGCAGTGGGGATTCCGGTCCAGGCCGAGTTCGCCGAGTTCCGTCGCGCCAGCGACCTGATGGGCGTGCAGCGCCACCTCAAGGTCATCGGCATCTTCGCGCGTATCTGCCATCGTGACGGCAAGCCGAAGTACCTGGGCGATGTGCCGCGCTTCTTTGCCTATATAAAGGCAGTGATCGAGCGTCGTCCGGAACTGGCCGAGCTGGGTGAACTGCTCGCCAGCCTGCCCCGGGACGAGGCTGTCGCCCAATGAAGGCCATGATCCTTGCCGCGGGCAAGGGCGAGCGCATGCGCCCCCTGACCCTGCATACCCCGAAACCGCTGGTGCGTGCCGCCGATACCCCGCTCATCGAGTTCCATCTCCGGGCGCTGGCGGATGCCGGCTTTCGCGAGCTGGTGATCAACCATGCCTGGCTCGGCCAGCAGATCGAGGACCACCTGGGCGATGGTGCGCGCTTCGGCCTGTCCATCCGCTATTCCGCCGAGGGCGAGCCCCTGGAAACCGGCGGTGGAATCTACCGTGCGCTGCCGCTGCTGGGAGATGACCCCTTCCTGGTGGTGAATGGCGATGTCTGGACCGACTTCGACTTCCGCCGCCTGCGCCAACCGCTGGACGGCCTGGCCCACCTGGTACTGGTGGACAACCCCGCCCACCATCCCCGTGGCGACTTCCGCCTGGACGGCAGCCGTGTGAGTGATGCGCTGGAGGGTGAACCCAGTCTCACCTACAGCGGCATCGCCGTGCTCCATCCGCGCCTGTTCGCCGGCTGCCAGCCCGGTGCCTTCAAGCTGGCGCCGTTGCTGCGCCAGGCCATGGCTGCCGGCCAGGTGAGCGGGGAGCACTTTTCGGGACGCTGGGTGGATGTCGGCACCCACGAGCGCCTGGCGGAAGTCGAACGCCTGCTGACGGCGGAGGCCTGAGTTGGTCTGGCCTGCCACCCTGATCGGCGCCGCGGCCGGCTTCGCCCTGGCGAGCATTCCGGGCGCCATGCTCGGCGCGTTGCTGGGCCAGGTGCTCGACCGGCGCCTGAAGCTGGAGTCCTGGGGTGACTTGCGTGCGCGCCTGCGCGGCGATCCCGCCATCGAAGAGCAGGACCTGCTGTTCGTCCTCCTCGGACGTCTGGCCAAGAGCGATGGGCGAGTGCAGGAAGCCCACATCCAGCAGGCGCGCTCGGAAATGAAACGGGTCGGCCTGGATGACGCCAGTGCCCGTCGAGCCATCGCGGCCTTCAACCGCGGCAAGGCAGGCAGCGACAATCTGCAGCCCAGCCTGCACGTGTTGAAGGGCGAGCGTCTGACCGCGGAGCGCCTATTGCGCAGTTGTTGGCAGATGGCGGCTGCCGATGGCCGGATCGGTCAGCGCGAGCGCGAACTCATCCTGCAGTGGGGGCATTGGCTCGGCCTTCCCACAGCTCGAATCGAGGCGCTGGGGGCCGGTTACGACATTCCCCACGGCCTGCCCCCCAAACGCGGCAACAGCTACAAGGATGCGCTGATCCTGCTGGGGGTGACTGCCGACTGCGAACCGGCCGTGATCAAACGTGCCTACCGCCGCCTGCTCAGCCAGAACCATCCGGACAAGCTTGCCGGCTCAGGCGCCAGTCCCGCCCTGGTGCGCGCCGCCACCGATCGCACCCGCGAACTGCACAGCGCCTACAACCTGATTCGCGAGCGTCACGGTTTCCGCTGAAGCGTTCTCCGGAGCGACGTTGCGCCGGGTTCTTCCTTAGATGGAGGGACCTGAAACGGCATTTGCTGGCGCCTTGCTGGCGTCCGCTTCCAGATGCAGGCTCAGCCAGCCACGGATGCGCCGGATGAGCTGCTCCTGTTCGATGCGCCGATCAGCCGGCAGGCCTTTCATGGCGATCTGGATATAGGCCGGGTGCTTCTGCCGCTTGCTCGCGTGCAGGCGTCGCAGGGCGGCATCGCGGTCGGTGGGCTGGTCCTTGTAATAGAAGTCGCCGGTGGCCAGTTTCAGCGCGGGCAGTGAATCCTCCAATGCGGGCTCGTAGCCTGCAGGCAATTCCGCCGCTACCAGCAGGAGGTTGCGCACATCCTTCGGTTCATTGGCGGCGAGGTACTGCGTTGCCCAGTAGGCGCCGGTGCCATGCCCCAGCAGCACGATCGCCCCGGGTTTCTGCTGGCGGGCGAAGGCCAGCGCTGCGTCGATGCGGGCAAACACACGCTCGGTCTGGGTTTTCTGGATGGCATCGCGGGACAGCGGCGGAGGCGCCGGGTCGGTATTGGGTTCGGCGCTGCCGGCTTGCTCGGTATTGGCGGGGCCCTCTTCTTCGGCCTTCTCCGGGCTTACCGCCGGCTCCGCCTTGGTCGGCTCCTCGGTCTTCAGCGGGCGGGGCGGCAGCGGGTCGCCGCTGGGGTCCGGCAGGGTCAGCGCGAGGGTGCTCCAGCCGGAGTCCGGCAGCTTGCGCCGCAGCGGGCCGACAGCTTCGGGCCAGTCGGCGGTCTCGCCCTCGCCTGGGAGGAGAATTACCAGTCCGCTGGGCTCACCGACATTCGCGGGTTGCCAGAGCGCGAGGAAACTCTCCTCGCCGGCCTTGAGCTGCTGTTGCTCCCGCGTGGGAAGTTGGCGCTCCAGGCTGCTGGCCTCCTCCTGGCTGCGTTCCTCCAGGGGCGCTCGCTCTACTGCCGGCGCAGTCTCCTTCGACGCGGCGGCGGCGTCTTCTTCCGCCAGCAGCACGGGGGAGGCGGGCAGCAGGGTGAGACAAAGGGCCGCGAGGGCAGGGCGAATGGCACGGGGCATCGGGGACTTCCTGGTCAAGCTGGGAAGCAGGAGCCTAATGGCTCGTCGTACATTTGTCAGGCCGAGCCTTCGCATGGTTCGCCACGGCTGGAGTAAGGTATGTCGGCTGTTTCTCCTGGTTGCGGTTGGCCATCCATGATCCGTGCGCTCCTTTCCCTGTTGTTCGCCTGCTGCCTGGCGATGCCCGCACTGGCCGCGTCGAGCGATCTGCCTCTGGACGAAAGTCAGCGGCAATGGCTCGAGAATCACGCCCAGCTGCGTGTCGGCGCGGTGCTCCAGGCGCCTTATGTCCAGCTGGATCGTCGACTGCAGCAACTGTCCGGCGCCAACGTCGAGCTGATGAACTGGCTGGCCAGGGACATGGGCGTGGAGCTGGTCTGGCGCACCTATGACAGCCAGCCTGAACTGGAACAGGCGATGCGCAGCGGGCAGATCGACCTGGCCCCGGGCCTTGGCCAGACGCCTGCCGGCCTGCGTCTGTGGCTGTTCTCCGATCCCTACCTGCGGGTTTCCCAGTTGCTGGTGGGCGAGCGGGAGGGCAGTGCGGCGGTGGACCTGGAGCAGCTCGATGCCACGTCGCCCGTGGCCCTGCGCCAGCCCAGCGCGGTGGCCGATTACCTGCGCGCTACCTATTCCAACCTCGACCTCAAGCCAATGGCCAGTGAGCGGCAGGCATTGCAGGCACTGCTCGCCGAGCAGGTGCGCTATGCCGTGCTGGATGAGGCCCAACTCAGTCGCCTGTCCCGCGAGCAGGAATTCGCCGGGCTGGCGGTGGTCGGGGATATCGGATTTCCGCAGCTGCTGCGGGTCGCCTCGCGCAGGGACTGGCCTGAACTGGCCTCGATCATCGACATCGCCCTGCGTAGCCTGCCGGCCAAGGACCTTGACCAGCTCCATGAGCGCTGGCTGCAGCCCAAGTATCCGCGTTTGGGAGAATCCGCGGGCTTCTGGCAGAACCTCAGCCTGCTGCTGGGTGTGTTGCTCCTGATCGCTGCGGCCATCATCGCCTGGCTGCGTCGGCAGCGGCGTCAGCTGGAGCGGCAATTGCTGGATGCCCGCCACGCCCTGCAGTTGCGCGAAGCGGCCGAAGAAGCCCTGCGCCTCACCCAGTTCTCCATCGACCACAGCACCCTGGGTATCCTTTGGGTGAACTGGGACAGCCACGTGCGTTACGCCAACCGTGCCGCCGAACAGATGCTCGGTTATGTGCCGGGCAGCCTGGCGGACCGGCCCCTGGCTGACTTCCAGCCCGAACTGAACATGGACCGCTGGCTCGATCTCTGGCGCCGAGCGCGTAACAGCGACGAGGGGCCGTTGAGCTTCGAGACACGCTGCCTGCGCCCCGATGGCAGCTGGCTGCCGGCGGATGTGTCGCTGAGTTTCCTGCGCTTCGGCTCTTCCGAGTACCTGGTGGTGTTCCTTTCCGATGCCACCGAACGTCGCCGCGCCCGCGAGGCACTCGAAGAGAGCGAGGCGCGCCTGAAGGGCATCGCGTCCAACGTGCCCGGCCTGGTGTTCCGCCTGGAGCGGCCGCAGGCCGGCGCGCCATCTGCCTTCGCTTTCATCGGTGAGGGCAGCGAAGGGTTGGTGGGCTACAGCGCCAGCGAGCTGCTGGATACCGGGCGCGGTATTCGCGGCCTGGTCCATCCGGAGGATCGCGATGGCTACTGGGAGAGCCAGTTGCAAGCGCTGGAGGCCGATCGCGACTGGCATTGGCAGGGGCGCATCCTCACTCGTGACGGTGAGTTGCGCTGGGCCGACATCAAGGCCAGTGCTCGGATCTTCGATGACGGCCGCGCGGTCTGGGATGGCGTGGTCTGGGACATCACCGCCAATAAACAGATCGAACTGGAGCTGGGGGCTTCCCGCGCCCAGTTGCGCGAGCTGTCGGCGCACCTGGAAAGCGTGCGAGAGGAAGAGAAGGCGCGCATCGCCCGGGAAGTGCACGACGAACTGGGCCAGGTGCTCACGGTGCTCAAACTGGAGACCTCCATGTGCGAACTGGCCTACGCCGGGCTCGACGCCGGGCTCAAGGAGCGCCTGGACAGCATGAAGCGGCTGATCGCCCATCTGTTCCAACTCGTGCGCGACGTGGCGACGGCGTTGCGGCCGCCGATCCTCGACGCCGGCATCGCCTCGGCCATCGAGTGGCAGGCGCGGCGCTTCGAGGCCCGCACGCAGATTCCCTGCCTGGTGGAAGTGCCCGAGCAGCTGCCGCAGTTGTCCGATGCCAAGGCGGTGGGCCTGTTCCGCGTGCTGCAGGAAGCGCTGACCAACGTCATGCGCCATGCTGAGGCGCATACTGTCGCGGTTCGCCTCAGTGAGGAGGAAGGCATGATCTGCCTGCGCATCAGCGACGATGGCCGTGGTTTCGATACCGCTGCCAAGGGCGGCGGATCATTCGGCCTGGTGGGCATGCGCGAGCGTGTGCTGATGCTGGGCGGCAGTTTGCAGATCGAAAGCCAGCCGGGCGAGGGGACTACCCTTTGCGTGCGCGTGGCGTTGGATAAGGAGAAAGTGGCGTGATCCGAGTACTGGTGGCCGAAGACCACACCATCGTCCGCGAGGGCATCAAGCAGCTCATCGGGCTGGCCAAGGACCTTTGCGTGGCGGGGGAGGCCGGCAACGGCGAGCAACTGATGGACGCGCTGCGCCAGACGCCCTGCGAAGTGGTCCTGCTGGATATCTCCATGCCCGGGGTAAATGGCCTGGAAGCCATTCCGCGTATCCGTGCCCTGAGCAATCCTCCGGCAGTGCTGGTGCTGTCCATGCACGACGAAGCGCAGATGGCGGCGCGGGCGCTGAAGATCGGCGCTGCCGGCTACGCCACCAAGGACAGCGACCCGGCCCTGCTGCTCACCGCGATCCGCAAGGTGGCCTCAGGCGGTCGTTACATCGATCCGGACCTGGCCGACCGCATGGTCTTCGAGGTGGGACTGACCGACGCCCGGCCGGCCCATACGCTGCTTTCGGAGCGTGAATTCTCGGTGTTCGAGCGCCTGGTGCGCGGCGAGGGGGTGAATGAAATCGCCCAGCAACTGGCGGTCAGCAGCAAGACTGTGAGCACCCACAAGGCCCGTCTGATGCAGAAACTGGGATTGCACTCGGTGGCTGACCTGGTGAAGTACGCCGTGGAGCACAAGCTCCTGTAAATGTCCGACGATTGCGCTACAGATTTGTAGGGCGATCCCTACAAAAAATCCTCTCTAAGCCTTATAGCAATCTCTCATACCGCCCGATTTGCGTGGTTTGCCGCCTTCTCTAGGCTTTGGACTACGGCAGACACAAAAATAAAGGTGCGGTTATGGCCGAGACACAAGGCAACGACATCCTGGTCAGCTTTCGCGGCGTACAGAAGAGCTACGACGGCGAGACCCTGATCGTCAAAGACCTCAACCTGGATATTCGCAAAGGCGAATTCCTCACCCTGCTCGGGCCGTCCGGCTCCGGCAAGACCACCAGCCTGATGATGCTCGCCGGGTTCGAGACCCCTACCAGCGGCGAAATCCTCCTGGCCGGTCGTTCCATCAATAACGTACCTCCGCACAAGCGCGACATCGGCATGGTGTTCCAGAACTACGCCCTGTTCCCGCATATGACGGTGGCCGAGAACCTGGCCTTCCCGCTCTCCGTGCGTGGCATGAGCAAGACCGACGCCAGCGAGCGGGTCAAGCGGGCGCTGTCCATGGTCCAGCTGGACACCTTCCGCAACCGCTATCCCGGCCAGCTTTCCGGCGGCCAGCAGCAGCGCGTCGCCCTGGCCCGCGCCCTGGTGTTCGAACCCCAGCTGGTGCTGATGGACGAACCCCTCGGTGCGCTGGACAAACAGCTGCGTGAACACATGCAGATGGAGATCAAGCACATCCACGAGCGCCTGGGTGTGACCGTGGTCTACGTGACCCACGACCAGGGCGAAGCCCTGACCATGTCGGACCGCGTGGCCGTGTTCCACCAGGGCGAGATCCAGCAGATCGCCCCGCCGCGCGAGCTCTACGAGCTGCCGAAGAACACCTTCGTGGCCAACTTCATCGGCGAGAACAATCGCATCAACGGCCAACTGGAAAGCCGCGACGGCGACAAGTGCGTGGTTCGCCTGGCCCGTGGCGAGAAGGTCGAGGCCCTGGCGATCAACGTCGGTCAGCCGGGTGAGCCGGTGACCCTGTCTATCCGTCCCGAGCGTGTGCGCATCAACGGCCACAGCGAGAGCTGCGTGAACCGCTTCTCCGGGCGCGTCACCGAGTTCATCTACCTGGGCGACCACGTGCGTATCCGAATGGAGGTCTGTGGCAAGCCCGACTTCTTCGTCAAGCAACCTATTGCTGAGCTCGACCCCGCACTGGCGGTAGGCGATGTGGTGCCGCTCGGCTGGCAAGTGGAGCACGTCCGCGCACTGGACCCGCTTCTGGCGGAATGACGCGGCGGCGCCAACGCATTAGCAACCCTGCACTGTGGAGAAAACAACAATGTCGAAATCCCTGAAACTCACCGCCATCGCCCTCGGGTTGGCCTGCGCCGCACAGGCCATGGCTGCAGACCTGACCGTGGTGTCCTTCGGCGGTGCCAACAAGAATGCGCAGGTCAAGGCGTTCTACGAGCCCTACCAGAAGAGCACCGGCGACAAGATCATCGCTGGCGAATACAACGGCGAAATGGCCAAGGTGAAGGCCATGGTCGACACCAACAGCGTTTCCTGGAACCTGGTGGAAGTGGAGTCGCCTGAACTTGCCCGTGGTTGCGACGAAGGCATGTTCGAAGAGCTGGACGCCGCCCAGTTCGGCAAGGCCGAAGACTTCGTTCCCGGCGCCATCCAGCCCTGCGGTGTCGGCTTCTTCGTATGGTCCACCGTGCTGGCCTACAACGCCGACAAGCTGCAGTCCGCCCCCACCAGTTGGGCCGATTTCTGGGACGTGAAGAAATTCCCGGGCAAGCGCGGCCTGCGCAAGGGCGCCAAGTACACCCTCGAATTCGCCCTGATGGCCGACGGCGTTGCGCCGAAGGACGTCTACACCGTGCTGGCCACCAAAGAAGGCCAGGACCGCGCCTTCAAGAAGCTCGACGAGATCAAGCCGAGCATCCAGTGGTGGGAAGCCGGTGCCCAGCCGCCGCAGTTCCTCGCTTCCGGTGACGTGGTCATGAGCTCCGCCTACAACGGCCGCATCGCTGCGGTGCAGAAGGAAAGCAACCTGAAGGTCGTGTGGACCGGCGGCATCTACGACTTCGACTCCTGGGCCATCCCGAAGGGTGCCAAGGATGCCGACAAGGCCAAGGAATTCATCGCTTTCTCGGTCAAGCCCGAGCAGCAGAAGACCTACTCCGAGAACATCGCCTATGGCCCGGCCAACACCCAGGCCGTGCCGCTGCTGGACAAGGGCCTGCTGAAGGACATGCCGACCACCCCGGAGAACATCAAGGACCAGGTCGCCATGGACGTCACCTTCTGGGCTGACTACGGCGAGCAACTGGAACAGCGCTTCAACTCCTGGGCGGCCAAGTAAGTCCGGCTGCTACTCCCCTCTCCCTTTGGGAGAGGGGCTGGGGGTGAGGGAGCTTCTTCCTCACCCTGGCCTTAGGGCCTGAACCTAAATACCTGTTCCAACGGAGTTCGCCATGGCCACTGCAGTGCCACTGAACGAGGTCGCCGGCCCCAGCCTCAAGCAGCGCCTCGCCCGAGCCGAGCGGATGAACCGCCTGAAGTCCCAGGCGCTGATCCTGCCGCTGCTGATCTTCCTTCTGCTGACCTTCCTGGTGCCCATCGGCGCGCTGCTCTACAAGAGCGTGAACAACCCGGAAGTGGTCGGTTCCATGCCGCGCACCGTCGACGCCATCTCCAGCTGGGACGGCAAGGCGCTACCTGCCGAGCCCGTGTACAAGGCGCTGGCCGAAGACCTGGCCGCGGCGCGCAAGAACCAGACCATCGGCGATCTTTCCAAACGCCTGAACATGGAACTGGCCGGCTACCGCAGCCTGATGGCCAAGACCGCTCGCGCACTGCCGTTCAAGACCGAGCCGGCTTCCTACAAGGACGCCCTGGAAGGCCTGGACGAGCGCTGGGGCGACCCGGCGTACTGGCAGGCGATCCGTCGCAATGCCAGCCACCTGACTCCCTATTACCTGCTGGCCGCCCTCGACCACCGCATCGATGACCTGGGCGAAGTGGCACCGGCCACGCCGGACCAGGCCATTTACCTGGACATCTTCGCCCGCACCTTCTGGATGGGCGCGGTGATCACCGTCATCTGCTTGCTGCTGGCCTATCCGCTGGCCTACCTGCTGGCCAACCTGCCGACGCGCAAGAGCAATCTGCTGATGATCCTCGTGCTGCTGCCGTTCTGGACCTCGATCCTGGTGCGCGTCGCCGCCTGGATCGTGCTGTTGCAGTCCGGTGGCCTGATCAACGGGGCGCTGATCAAACTCGGCCTGATCGACCAGCCGTTGCAGCTGGTGTTCAACCGCACCGGCGTCTACATCGCCATGGTGCACATCATGCTGCCGTTCATGATCCTGCCGATCTACAGCGTGATGAAGGGCATCTCCCCCAGCTACATGCGCGCGGCGATTTCCCTGGGCTGCCATCCGTTCGCCAGCTTCTGGCGGGTGTACTTCCCGCAGACCGTGGCTGGCGTCGGCGCCGGCTGCCTGCTGGTGTTCATCCTGTCCATCGGCTACTACATCACCCCGGCGCTGCTGGGCAGCCCGAACGACCAGATGGTTAGCTACTTCGTCGCCTTCTTCACCAACACCACCATCAACTGGGGCATGGCCACGGCCCTGGGCGGCATGCTGCTGTTCGCCACCCTGGTGCTGTACGTGGTTTACACCTGGCTGGTCGGCGCCGGCCGCCTGCGTCTGGGATAAAACGCCTCCGAAGGAGGCCGTCCGATCCCCCTCTCCCGCGTGCGGGAGAGGGTGGCCCGAAGGGTCGGGAGAGGGCGGGGTAACAAGACAAGATTCTGAGGAGAGAGCTTCATGCTGAGTCCCTACATGTCCCCGGTCGAGCGCCTGTGGTTCTACACCCTGCGCATCCTCTGCGGCCTGGTGCTGCTGTTCCTGATCCTGCCGGTGCTGGTGATCGTGCCACTGTCGTTCAACTCCGGCACCTTCCTGGTCTATCCGCTGCAAGGCTTTTCCCTGCGCTGGTACGCCGACTTCTTCAGCTCGGCGGAGTGGATGCGCTCGCTGACCAACAGCATGATCGTCGCCCCGGCGGCTACCGTGCTGGCGATGGTCTTCGGCACCCTGGCGTCCATCGGCCTGACCCGTGGCGAGTTCCGCGGCAAGGCGCTGGTGATGAGCCTGCTGATTTCACCGATGGTGGTGCCGGTGGTGATCATCGGTGTGGCCAGCTACCTGTTCTTCGCCCCGTTGGGCCTGGGCAACAGCTACCTGTCGCTGATCCTGGTGCATGCCGTGCTGGGCGTGCCCTTCGTGATCATCACGGTGTCGGCCACCCTGCAGGGCTTCAACTACAACCTGGTGCGTGCAGCCGCCAGCCTGGGTGCGCCGCCGCTGACCGCGTTCTTCAAGGTGACCCTGCCGCTGATCGCGCCGGGGGTGATCTCCGGGGCGCTATTCGCCTTCGCGACGTCCTTCGACGAAGTGGTGGTGACGCTGTTCCTCGCCGGCCCCGAGCAGGCCACCCTGCCACGGCAGATGTTCAGCGGCATCCGCGAGAACCTCAGCCCGACCATCGCCGCCGCCGCGACCCTGCTGATCGGCTTCTCCATCGTCCTGCTGCTGGTGCTGGAGTGGCTGCGCGGCCGCAGCGAGCGCATGCGCACGTCCATGCCGGAATAACCCGTTCCAACCTTCACCTGCCCGCGTCCCCGTAGTGGGCAGGTGCTTTTCCCTCCCGCCTCGGTCATCGGTCGAATCCCCGCGCGCCATCCATCCCGGCTACAATTCGCGCCACCGTGATTCCCCCCCTGAGGTCAGCCATGCAGCCCTTCGCCATCGCTCCGTCGATCCTTTCCGCCGATTTCGCCCGCCTGGGCGAGGAAGTGGAGAACGTTCTCGCCGCCGGTGCCGACATCGTTCACTTCGACGTGATGGACAACCACTACGTGCCCAACCTGACCATCGGCCCGATGGTCTGCTCGGCACTGCGCAAGTACGGCATCACCGCGCCGATCGACGCGCACCTGATGGTTTCGCCCGTGGACCGCATCATCGGCGACTTCATCGAGGCCGGCGCCACCTACGTCACCTTCCACCCGGAAGCCACCCTGCACGTCGATCGTTCCCTGCAACTGATCCGTGACGGCGGCGCCAAGGCTGGCCTGGTGTTCAACCCGGCCACCCCGCTGGACGTGCTGAAGTACGTGATGGACAAGGTCGACATGATCCTGCTGATGAGCGTGAACCCCGGCTTCGGCGGGCAGAAGTTCATCCCTGGCACCCTCGACAAGCTGCGCGAGGCCCGCGCCCTGATCGACGCCTCCGGCCGCGACATCCGCCTGGAGATCGATGGCGGCGTCAACGTGAAGAACATCCGTGAGATCGCTGCGGCGGGCGCCGACACCTTCGTCGCTGGTTCGGCCATCTTCAATGCCCCGGACTATGCCGAAGTCATCGCCGCCATGCGCGCCGAACTGGCCCAGGCCTGATATGGGCACGTTGTACCGGCTGTTTGACGGGCGCCTGCCGCGCCTGGTGATGTTCGACCTGGACGGCACCCTGGTGGATTCGGTGCCGGACCTGGCCGCTGCCGTCGACCGCATGCTGGTCGCCCTCGGGCGTCCGGCGGCAGGCGTCGAGCAGGTACGCGAATGGGTTGGCAATGGCGCGCGGGTGCTGGTGCGCCGCGCCCTGGCCGGCGGTCTTGACCACTCCACCGTGCATGACAGCGACGCCGAGCGCGGCCTGGAACTGTTCATGGAGGCCTACGCCGAAAACCATGCGCTGACCACGGTCTACCCGGGGGTGGCGGAAACCCTCAAATGGCTGAAGAAGCAGGGCGTGGAGCTGGCGCTGGTCACCAACAAGCCCGAACGCTTCGTTGCCCCCTTGCTGGACGAAATGAAGTTGGGCCGCTACTTCCCGCTGATCATCGGCGGCGACACCCTGCCGCAGCAGAAGCCGGACCCGGCCGCGTTGCTCCACGTGATGCACCTCACTGGAGTCAGCCGCAGCGAAGCGCTGTTCATCGGCGACTCGCGCAACGACGTACTCGCTGCCAAGGCCGCCGGGGTGAAATGCGTGGCGCTGAGCTACGGTTACAACCACGGCCGGCCCATTGCCGAGGAAGAGCCGGCCCTCGTGGTGGATGACCTGCGTGAGCTGCTTCCGGGAGGTTGCGCCGCCCACGGCGCTGCGCTAATGTCGCCGGACCCCTCCGACAATCCGCCTCAACGAGACAGAAACGTGGTGGTTTCCAGCAAGCATCGGCTCGCACGAGCCGGAATGAGCATCATCAAGGCTATCGCCCGTTGGCGCTGGCGCGCCTGAATTCATTCTGGCCGGATGCTCCGGCGCGCTTGCTTGCACACCGACGTTTTCATCTCCAGGAGCCCCAAGGGGCTCCCCGCCCACGAGGCTGATCATGACCCGCGAAGAATTCCTGCGTTTGGCCGCCGAAGGCTATAACCGCATTCCGCTTGCGTTCGAGACACTGGCGGATTTCGACACCCCCCTGTCCCTTTACCTGAAGCTCGCTGATACCCCGTATTCCTATCTGCTGGAGTCCGTGCAGGGCGGCGAGAAGTGGGGGCGTTACTCGATCATCGGCCTGCAGAGCCGCACTGTGCTGCGTGCCCATGGCCTGAAGGTCGGCGTCAGTGTCGACGACGTCGAAGTCGAGTCCCACGACTGCGAAGATCCGCTGGCATTCGTCGAAGACTTCAAGGAGCGCTACCAGGTGGCGCCCATCGCCGGCCTGCCGCGCTTCAACGGCGGCCTGGTGGGTTACTTCGGCTATGACTGCGTGCGCTACGTCGAGAAGCGTCTGGCCAACTGCCCGAACCCCGATCCGCTGGGTACCCCGGATATCCTGCTGATGGTCTCGGACGCGGTGATCGTCTTCGACAACCTGGCGGGCAAGCTGCACGCCATCGTCCTGGTCGACCCAACCCAGCCCGATGCTTACGAGAAAGGCCAGGCGCGTCTGGTGGAAATCCGCGAGAAGCTGCGTCAGCCGGTGGTGCCGCGCCTGGGCGTTGACCCGGGCCTGCCGGCGGGTGGCGAGCCGGAGTTCCGCTCCAGCTTCACCCGCGACGACTACGAGCAGGCGGTGCGGGAAATCAAGGAATACATCCTGGCTGGTGACTGCATGCAGGTGGTGATTTCGCAGCGCATGTCGATTCCCTTCCAGGCTGCTCCCATCGACCTGTACCGCGCCCTGCGCTGCTTCAACCCCACGCCTTACATGTACTTCTTCAACTTCGGTGACTTCCACGTAGTGGGCAGTTCGCCGGAGGTGCTGGTGCGTGTCGAGGATGGCCTGGTCACCGTGCGCCCGATCGCCGGCACCCGCCCGCGTGGCGCGACCGAGGAAGCCGACCGCGCCCTGGAAGAGGACCTGCTCTCCGACGCCAAGGAACTCGCCGAGCACCTGATGCTGATTGACCTCGGCCGCAACGACGTCGGCCGCGTTGCCAGTACGGGCAGCGTCAAGGTCACCGAGAAGATGGTGATCGAGCGCTACTCCAACGTGATGCACATCGTTTCCAACGTCACCGGCCAGCTCAAGGAAGGCATCTCCGCAATGGAAGCCCTGCGCGCCATCCTGCCGGCCGGAACCCTCTCCGGCGCACCGAAGATCCGCGCCATGGAGATCATCGACGACCTCGAACCGGTCAAGCGTGGCGTCTACGGCGGCGCCGTGGGCTACCTGGCCTGGAACGGCAACATGGACACTGCCATCGCGATCCGCACGGCGGTCATCAAGGACGGCGAACTGCACGTACAGGCCGGCGCCGGCATCGTCGCCGACTCGGTCCCGGCACTGGAATGGGAAGAGACGCTGAACAAGCGCCGCGCCATGTTCCGTGCCGTGGCCCTCGCCGAACAGACCGCCAAGACCGACGCCTGAGGATTGCACCATGCTGCTGATGATCGACAACTACGATTCCTTTACCTACAACGTGGTGCAGTACCTGGGCGAGCTGGGCGCGGACGTGCACGTGATCCGCAACGACGAGCTCTCCATCGCCCAGATCGAGGCGCTGAACCCGGAGCGCATCGTGGTCTCCCCCGGTCCCTGCACGCCCAACGAAGCCGGCGTTTCGCTGGAGGTGATCCGTCACTTCGCCGGCAAGCTGCCGATCCTCGGCGTGTGCCTGGGCCACCAGAGTATCGGCCAGGCTTTCGGCGGTGACGTGGTGCGCGCACGCCAGGCCATGCACGGCAAGACCAGTCCGGTGTTCCACAAGGACCAGGGCGTGTTCGAAGGCCTGAATCACCCACTGACCGTCACCCGCTACCACTCCCTGGTGGTGAAGCTGGAGACCCTGCCCGAAGCGCTGGAAGTCACCGCCTGGACCCAGCATGCCGACGGCTCGGTAGACGAAATCATGGGGCTGCGTCACAAGACGCTGAACGTCGAGGGTGTGCAATTCCATCCGGAGTCCATCCTTACCGAACAAGGCCACGAACTGCTGGCCAACTTCCTCAAGCAGACCGGTGGAGTGCGTTGATGGACATCAAGGAAGCCCTGAACCGTGTGGTCAACCAGCTGGACCTGACCACCGAAGAAATGCAGGACGTGATGCGCCTGATCATGACCGGTCAGTGCACTGATGCGCAGATCGGCGCGTTCCTCATGGGCATGCGCATGAAGAGCGAGACCATCGAAGAGATCGTCGGTGCGGTGTCGGTCATGCGTGAGCTGGCCACCCGCGTCGAACTCTCCACGCTCGATCGCGTGGTCGACGTGGTGGGCACCGGCGGTGATGGCGCGAATATCTTCAACGTCTCCTCGGCGGCCACCTTCGTGGTCGCCGCAGCGGGCGGCAAGGTGGCCAAGCACGGCAACCGCGCGGTGTCCGGCAAGACCGGCAGCGCCGACGTGCTGGAAGCCGCCGGCATCTACCTTGACCTCAAGCCCGAACAGGTCGCCCGTTGCATCGAGAGCATCGGCGTCGGCTTCATGTTCGCCCAGGTCCATCACAAGGCCATGAAATACGCTGCCGGTCCGCGCCGCGAACTGGGGCTGCGTACCCTGTTCAACATGCTCGGTCCGCTTACGAATCCGGCCGGGGTGAAGCGCCAGGTCGTGGGCGTGTTCAGCCAGGCGCTGTGCCGCCCGCTGGCCGAGGTGCTCAAGCGCCTGGGTAGCGAGCACATTCTGGTCGTGCATTCCCGTGATGGTCTCGACGAGGTGAGCCTCGCCGCGCCGACCCACGTCGCCGAACTCAAGAACGGCGAAGTCACCGAGTACCAAATCCAGCCCGAGGACTTCGGCATCAAGAGCCAGAGCCTGATCGGCCTGACCGTCGGCAGCCCGCAGGAGTCGCTCGAACTGATCCGCGACGCCCTGGGCAAGCGCAAGACCGAGAATGGCCAGAAGGCCGCCGACATGATCGTGCTGAACGCCGGCGCGGCCCTCTATGCCGCCGACCTGGCTTCCAGCCTGAAAGAAGGTGTACGCCTGGCGCAGGACGCCCTGCACACCGGCCTGGCCCGCGAGAAACTGGACGAGCTGGCCTCCTTTACCGCGGTGTTCCGAGTGGAGAATGAAGCGTGAGCATCCCAACCGTTCTTGAGAAGATCCTGGCGCGCAAGGCCGAGGAAGTGGCTGCCTGCCGTGCCCGCGTTTCCCAGTCTGAAATCGAGGCGCTGGCGCGTGCCGCCGATGCGCCCCGTGGTTTCGCCCGGGCCCTGCTGGAGCGCGCCGAGCGCCACGAGCCGGCGGTGATTGCCGAGGTGAAAAAGGCCTCCCCGAGCAAGGGCGTGCTGCGCGAGAACTTCGTCCCGGCGCAGATCGCCCGGAGCTATGAGGCTGGCGGTGCGGCCTGCCTCTCGGTACTGACCGATGTGGACTTCTTCCAGGGCGCCGACGCCTACCTGCAGGAGGCTCGCGCAGCCTGCTCCCTGCCGGTCATCCGCAAGGATTTCATGATCGATCCCTACCAGGTGGTTGAGGCTCGTGCCATTGGCGCCGACTGCATCCTGCTGATCGTCTCCGCCCTGGAAGACAGTCGCATGAAGGAGCTGGCCGCTACCGCCAAGGACGTCGGTCTCGACGTGCTGGTGGAAGTGCACGACGCCGCAGAGCTGGACCGCGCACTGAACTGCCTGGATACCCCGCTGGTGGGCATCAACAACCGTAACCTGCACACTTTCGAGGTAAGCCTGGAAAACACCCTCGACCTGCTGCCGCGCATCCCGCGCGACCGCCTGGTGGTGACCGAGAGCGGCATCCTCAACCGTGCCGACGTGGAGCTGATGGAAGTCAGCGGCGTATACGCGTTCCTGGTGGGCGAGGCCTTCATGCGCGCCGAGGAGCCGGGCACCGAACTGAGCCGGCTGTTCTTCCCCGAGCGCAACCGCGTGGTGGCGGGCATCGATCCGGACTGATCCGGCGCCCCCCCAGACATGAAAAAGCCGGCTTGCGCCGGCTTTTTCGTTTGTGGTCTCAGCGCCCTTATCGGGTGCCGAAGACCACCATGGTCTTCCCCTTCACATGTACCAGACCCTGTTCTTCCAGGCTCTTCAGCACGCGACCAACCATCTCGCGGGAGCAGCCAACGATCCGGCCAATTTCCTGACGGGTGATCTTGATCTGCATGCCATCGGGGTGAGTCATGGCGTCGGGCTGCTTGCACAGGTCGAGCAGGGTGCGTGCCACGCGACCGGTGACATCGAGGAAGGCCAGGTCGCCCACCTTGCGTGTGGTGTTGCGCAGGCGGTCAGCCATCTGGCTGCCCAGGGCGTAGAGGATTTCGGGGTCTTGCTGGGTGAGTTCGCGGAACTTGGCGTAGCTCAGCTCCGCCACTTCGCACTCCGTCTTGGCGCGAACCCAGGCGCTGCGTTCCTTCTCCGCGCCTTCTTTTTCGAACAGGCCCATCTCACCGAAGAAGTCCCCGGCATTGAGATAGGCAATGATCATTTCTCGGCCATCGTCATCCTCGATCAGGATGGTGACGGAACCTTTGATGATGAAGAAGAGGGTTTCGCAGCGATCGCCTGCGTAGATGATGGTGCTCTTGGCCGTGTAGCGACGGCGATGACAATGCGCGAGTAGTTTGTCCAGGCTCTTTATTTTTGGTGTAAGGGTAATTGCGACCATGCCCGAGTCCCGAAAAAGAGAAGGTAAGCCTTTGTCTAACAGGCAATTTTCTAATAGTTGTCCGGCCAAGTGTGCCAGTAATCCGGCGCCAGCTTAACAGACGCCCATGATTCAACAATGTGATTTTGCGACGCACCTAACACCTGTCCGGGAACTATTTCAGACCCGGAATGGAAAATGCGCTGTGATAAGCTACCGCACCTTTTTTCAAGCGGAGTTTCAGGCGATGAAAGCACGCATCCAATGGGCTGGCGAAGCCATGTTCCTTGGCGAATCCGGTAGCGGCCACGCAGTGGTGATGGACGGTCCGCCCGAGGCCGGCGGCCGTAACCTGGGCGTGCGTCCCATGGAAATGCTCCTGCTGGGCCTCGGCGGCTGCACCAACTTCGACGTCGTCGCGATCCTGAAAAAATCCCGCCAGCCGGTGGAGAGTTGCGAAGCCTTCCTCGAAGCCGAACGCGCCAGCGAAGACCCCAAGGTCTTCACCAAGATCCACGTGCACTTCGTGGTGAAAGGCCGTGGTCTGAAGGAAGCCCAGGTTAAGCGCGCCGTGGAACTCTCCGCCGAGAAATACTGCTCGGCCTCGATCATGCTCGGCCGCGCCGGCGTCGAGATTACCCACGACTATGAGATCGTCGAACTGGGTGCCTGACCCCGTATCGATGGCCGGTTGTCTGAAGACATCCGGCCATCATATTTGCGCGGCAAACTCTGGCAGATGGCGCCCGTCGTCTGCATAATTCGCCCCCTTCCAGATTCCGGGGCTCCGGGCCCCGAAAATACGACCACAATCGCCAACGCGAAGAGGTGTAAACCGTCCTACGCAGAAGTGTCGTGCGCTTCTGACGGGCATGCTCAACCACGCGGCAGAGCCGCATATGCACAGAGAGCTCTCAACGGTGAAAAGCAAACTCAAGCTCCACGGGTTCAACAACCTGACGAAGACCTTGAGCTTCAACATCTATGACATCTGCTACGCGGAAACCCCCGAGGACCAGCAGGCCTACGTCCAGTACATCGACGAAGAGTACGACGCCGAGCGCCTGACCCAGATCCTCACCGACGTGGTGGACATCATCGGTGCCAATATCCTCAACATCGCCCGCCAGGATTACGATCCCCAGGGTGCGAGCGTGACCATCCTCATCTCCGAGCAGCCGGTGACGCCCACCGACAGCCAGATCGAGGAATCTCCGGGCCCGCTGCCGGAGACCATCCTGGCCCACCTCGACAAGAGCCACATCACCGTTCACACCTATCCGGAAATCCATCCGGTGTCGGGTATCGCCACCTTCCGGGTGGACATCGATGTTTCCACCTGCGGCGTGATCTCCCCGCTGAAGGCGCTCAACTACCTGATCCACCAGTTCGATTCGGACATCGTCACCGTGGACTACCGCGTGCGCGGTTTCACCCGTGACGTGGAAGGCAAGAAGCACTTCATCGACCACGAGATCAACTCGATCCAGAACTACCTCTCCGAAGACACCCAGGACGCGTACCAGATGACGGACGTCAACGTGTACCAGGAGAACATGTTCCACACCAAGATGCTGCTCAAGGACTTCGAACTGGACAACTACCTGTTCGGCGACGCCACCAGCAACCTGACTGCGGAGCAGCGCAAGGAAGTCGAGGCGCGCGTGCGCCACGAAATGCTGGAAATCTTCTACGCGCGGAACATGCCCAACTGAGGCGGTTCGACGCGGGAAAGAAAAAGGGCGCCTGATGGCGCCCTTTTTTCGTTTGCGGGATCAGACCCGGTAGGTGCTCTTGGTCATGACCTTGGAGAGCAGGGTCATACCGAACTTGACCGGTGCCGGGAAACGCAGGCCGCCGGCTTCCAGGGCACTGGTGGCGTGCTGCTCTTCGTCTATGCGCATCTGTTCGAGGATGGCGCGGGACCGGGCATCGTCTGCCGGAAGTTGCTCGAGGTGCTCGTCGAGGTGCTTGCACACCTGGTCCTCGGTGGCCGCGACGAAGCCCAGGCTGACGCGGTCGCTGATCAGACCGGCCATGGCGCCAACGCCGAAGGACAGGCCGTAGAAAACCGGATTGAGGATGCTCGGGCGGCTGCCCAGTTCGCGGATGCGCTGTTCGCACCAGGCCAGATGGTCGATCTCTTCCTCGGCGGCATGTTCCATGGCTTCGCGCACCTCGGGCAGCTTGGCGGTCAGCGCCTGGCCCTGGTAGAGCGCCTGGGCGCAGACCTCGCCGGTATGGTTGATGCGCATCAGGCCGGCAATATGGCGGGCATCCTCGGGCTTGAGCTCGGCATCGGGCTGGCCATCGGCCGGGGACGGGCGGAACGGCTGGCCGGTGAACGGCAGCAGGGTGCGCAGTGCGGCATCGGCCTGCAGCAGCAGGCGGTCGGCGGGGGAGTAGGAACGTTCGCTGGCCATGCGGCACCTCCGTGGGACGTCGGCGGGCATTCTACCGCAAGGCCATGATCAAGGCTTGACTGGCGTCAGGCCGGGGCTGACGGGCGGGAGGCTTCCCGCCCCGGATGGCGCTGGCGGATCAGCCCGGAGGCCAGTGCATCTGGCGCTGACCGAGTACGTGCATATGGATGTGGTAGACGGTCTGGCCGCCTTGCTCATTGCAGTTCATCACCAGGCGGAAGCCTTCGTCGCAGCCCTGTTCGGCCGCCAGGCGCTGGGCGGTATAGGCGATATGGCCAACCAGGGCCTTGTCGTCTTCGGTGAGGTCGGTGAGGACGGGAATGTGCTTCTTCGGGATCACCAGGAAGTGCACGGGAGCTTGCGGCGCGATGTCGTGGAAGGCGACGACATGATCGTCTTCATAGAGCTTGCGTGCGGGAATTTGCCCAGCGGCGATTTTGCAGAACAGACAGTCCACGGGAATTCTCCGGCCTGTTATAAGAAGTCCCGAGTTTAACGGCGAGCGAATGTCCCGGCCAGCGCCGGCCGACCCCCTCAAGGAGCCCCTGTGAAGAACGATATCCACGACCTCGGCCTGGTGCTGGATTCGCGCGTGAAGCTGATCCTGATCGAGTCCTGGGATGAGCGCCGGGTGCTGGAAACCCTCACCAGCCTGGCAGTCAAACGCGGACTCGGGCTTTTCACCTGGGCAATCAGCGAAGGGCTCCAGCGGCTGGGATTCGGTGGTGACAGCCTGGGTGAAGGGGACAGCCGCGAGCCGGAAACCGCACTCAAGTTGATCAAGGCCGACCCGCAACCCAACCTCTACGTGATGTGCGACCTGCATCCCTTCCTCGACGACAACCCCAAGGTGGTGCGGTTGCTCAAGGAAGTGGCGATGGCCGAGGGCAACCACAAGCCGACGCTGGTGCTGGTGTCCCACGCCCTGAAGCTGCCGCCGGAAGTGCAGCGCTATGCCGCGCGCTTCGACCTGGCGCTGCCCGGCGAAGATGAACTGATGAGCATCGTCCGCGAGGAGGCGGCGCGCTGGAGCGAGCGCAATCGCGGCGCGCGGGTCCGCACGGACAATCGCACCCTGCAGCAGGTGGTGAAGAACCTGCGCGGCATGAGCCACGGTGAAGCCCGCGCCCTGGCGCGCAATGTGATCTGCGATGACGGCGCCATCACCCAGGAAGACCTGCCGGAACTGAACAAGGCGAAGTTCCAGTTGCTGGACCTGGAAGGCGTGCTCAGCTTCGAGTACGAAACCGCGCGCTTCGCCGAAGTGGGTGGCCTGGGCAACCTCAAGCGCTGGCTGGCCGAACGCCAGGCTGCGGTGCTGGAGGAGAAGCCAGTGGACCGGCCCAAGGGCGTGCTGCTGGTCGGTGTGCAGGGCGGCGGCAAGAGCCTCGCGGCCAAGGCGGTCGCCGGTCTCTGGGGGTTGCCGCTGCTGCGCCTGGACTTCGCCTGCCTGTACAACAAGTTCTTCGGCGAGACCGAGCGCAATCTGCGCGAGGCATTGAAGCTCGCCGAGCAGATGGCGCCCTGTGTGTTGTGGATGGACGAAGTGGAGAAGGGGCTGGCCAGCGGCGATCACGATGGCGGTGTGAGCCAGCGGGTATTGGGCACGCTGCTGACCTGGATGTCTGAGCGCAAGGCGCCGGTGTTCATGGTGGCGACTGCCAACGCCATCGACCGGCTGCCACCGGAGCTGCTGCGCAAGGGCCGTTTCGACGAGCTGTTTTTCGTCGACCTGCCGCAACCCGAAGTCCGTGCGGAGATCTTCCGTATCCACCTGGGCCGCCGCGAGCTCGATCCGGCACAGTTCGACCTGCATCAATTGGTGGCTGCCAGTGATGGTTTTTCCGGTGCCGAGATCGAGCAGGCGGTGGTGGGGATGCTTTATGCGGCGCAGGCCCAGCAATGTCCGGCTGATCAGGCGCTGCTGCTGCGAGAGATCAAGGGCACGGCGCCACTATCGGTATTGATGGCCGAGCAACTGGCGAGTCTGCGGGCCTGGGCGAATGGCCGTTGCGTGAAAGCCGACTGATGCCGCTCAGGGCTGGGCGAAACGGCGAATGACCTGGCCCAGTACGCGGCGCACCAGCCAGCGTGGGGCCAGTCGGGGGAAGAAAGCGGCCAGCCGGTTGCGCCAACCCGGGATGATGATGGCGCGGTTCTTTTCCAGTGCGCGCACCGTGATCAGCGCCACTTCCTCGGGGCTCATCATCAACTTGCTGCTTTCGAGGCTCCCAACCTCCATATGGGCGCCGCGAAAGAAGGCCGTGCGGGTGGGACCGGGGCACAGCACCGAGACTTTCACACCGCGCGGACGCAGCTCTTCGCGCAGCCCCTCGGTGAAGTTCAGGACGTAAGCCTTGCTGGCGTAGTAACTGCTCATCCAGGGGCCGGGCTGGAAACCGGCCACCGAGGCGATATTGAGGATCTGGCCGCCGCCCTGGCGCGCCATCAGGCCGCCAATGCCGTGGCAAAGGCGGGCAAGGGCCAGGATGTTCACTTCGATGAGTTCCTGCTCGCGCCCCCAGTCCTGGTCGACGAAGGCCCCGGAAGTGCCGATGCCGGCGTTGTTCACCAGCAAGTCGATCTCCCGCTCCCCTTGTTCCAGGTCCATCAACAGCCCGGAAACCTGCAGGGGCTCGGCCAGGTCGCAGTAGCGGAACAGCACTTCCACGCCGAAACGCTGGGTCAGCTCGCAGGCGACGCTCTCCAGCACATCCCGCTGCCGGGCGACCAGCAGCAGGTGTCGACCCCGGCGTGCCAGCGCCTCGGCCATGGCCAGGCCAATACCGCTGGAGGCGCCGGTGATCAGGGCATAACGAGGCATCTGGAGGTTCTCCGTAACGGGGCCGGGTTGGACATCGCCGGCCCCGGGAGGTTGCTTACTCGGCGGACTCGCCTTCAAGGGCGGGGGCTTCGGCAGGCTGCTCGAAGCTGGCGGCATCGCCCATCTGGGCGCGCATCACGTAGTCCTGGTAGGCCGGTATCGAAATGGCGGCGACTATACCGATAACCGGTACAAGAAGGATCAACCAGGCGAGCACTTTCACCGACCGGCTGTTGGGCGGCGGCGGTGGGCCATAGCGGTTGGGGCCGTCGGTGCCCGGCATGAACAGCATCAGCAAGGCGAACACACTGCCGACGACGGGGACGAAGTTCAACAGCCAGAGCCAGCCGGACCAACCCATGTCGTGCAGGCGCTGCACGCCGATGCATACGCTGACCACCACCAGCGCGAGGCAGGCAGCAATCGTCAGCAGGCCGGCGAGGGCATCGGAAAGCGCGTAGCTGCCGAGGATCACACCGCCGATGGGCAGGAAGGCCAGCATCAGCGCCATGCTCCAGCCGAGGTAGCGGACCCGGCCGATCCGGCCACTGGTGCCGAAGACCTTCAGTTCGCCGAACTCCGGAAGTTGCTCGCCCACCTGGGCCTGGGGCGGGGCATAGGGGGAAGTGGCGGAGCCGCCGTCATTCGAGGCGTTTACCTGGGGCGCCTCCTGGGCCAGTTGCACCTGGCGGGCCAGGTACTTGTCGACGATGATGCCGCAGGCCTGGCATTCGGCTGCTTTCGGTTGCTCATGGCCACATTTCGGGCAGCTCATGTTTTCGGTGGCTGCAGATGCGGCTTCGGCTGCGACGGTGGCCGGGGCCGGATGGTCCTCCGTGGTCACCAGACTCAGCCCGGCCACGGTGTCCTGCTCCTTGCGCACCTTGGCGCCCGCCCGCTGCAACGCGGCCAGGTACTTGTCCGCCTCGGCTTCCACCAGGTCACGCTTGAGGGCAACGCTGCGCCCGCCGAACAGGCTTTCGATCTTGTCGGCATCGCTCTTGAACAGGCGGGCGAGGTTTTCCTTGACGGTTTCCAGTGCCACACCGGGCATCGGTTGACCATCAAAGACGATCTTGTAGCGGGCTTCGGTCATACGGGCGTCCTTGTCGACGACAGAAATGGATGATGGCACAGCGTAATTGCGCTGCGGCCCGCGGCACAAGCGGCCTGGCGCACAAAACGCAGAGGGTTCAGGTGAGTCCGAGTGGGCTCCAGCGGCCGACCAGGCTGCCGCGGCGCAGTAGCCTCAGGTCAGCGAACTCGCCAAGGGTGCCCTCGGATTGCATGGGGCGCAGGAAGACCCAGTCGTCCACGGCGAGCTTCGTGGCGCGTGAACCGATCAGGCGCTCCTGGTTGGCGCTGCGTCCGTAGAGGCTGTCGTAGGCAAGCCCGACCGGGGAAACCGGTTCGGCCTGCCAGTTGCCCCCGTACAGGTAGTGGGCGCGTTGGCGATTCGGATTCCAGCCCTGTAACAGGGTTTGTGCGCCTTCCAGGTAGGGTAGGGCGCCATCGAGCACCTTGAGTACCGGCGCGGCTATCCACAGGGCCGGCTGGTGCTTCTTGAGCAGATCGCTGTCGAAACCGGCGGGCTTCAGCAGCGCCGAGCCCACTGCAATCTCGTTCAGGGGCCCATTGCTATCGCTGTGTAGCGGGTAAGTCTGACTGCCGCCGCCATTCAGTAGCGGCGCTTGCGGCCAAAGCGGTGATGCCTGGGCGGTGTGGATGAAGGCCTGGTAGCGCGCGTTGCTCTCATCCAAAGCCTTTGCCCGACTTACCCAGATTGGGGCGTGGGCCACGTGGGCGTCGTAGCCCATCAGTCCGCGCAACTGCAGCAGGGGTTGGTCGTTGGCGAATTGCTGGAGCGCGCTGCCCAGTGCCTCGGGCGTGGGGAATCCGCCCCGGGACAGGCCGATATCGATTTCCAGGGCGATTTGCAGCGGCTGGCTCAGGGCTCGGCCCAGTTCGGCGTATTCCTGCAGGCGCTGGGGACTGTCTACCAGCCAGGTGACCTGACGGCTGGGCTCGAACCCCAGGTGGCGGGGCAGCTGCTGGTAGAAGGCCAGGGCTGCGGCAGCGGGCAGTGGCTTGCCCAGCAGCAGATCGCCATTGGGGAAGAGCCGGGCCAGTTGGTTCAACTGCAGCTGGTGGAAGACCATGAAGCGCGAGCAGTTCAAGCGACGTGCGAGATAGTCGAGCAATCCGCCGCAAGCCAGGGACTTCGCCACCAGGCGCAAGGGGCGCTGGCCGAGCCGGGATGCCAGCAGGTCGGCATTGGCATCCAGCCGATCCAGGTCGATGACCAGCTGCGGGATGCCGCCGCCCTCCAGGCGCAGCATTTCATTCAGGCGTGCGAAGTAGGCGTCGTGGGGGCGGCCATGATCGGTCGGGCGCGCCGCCAGAAGTCCCAGCGCGCCGATTGCTCCGAGCCCGAGCAGGGTGCGTCGCTTCATCGGGCCCAGCGCTGGCCCAGTTGTCCTGCTTTCTCGCGTGCGGCGCGATATTCCTGGTCAAGGCGGGCGATCAGTTCGTCCACCGTCGGCAGGTCGCGGATATTGCCGACACCCTGGCCGGCGGACCACACGGTCTTCCAGGCCTTGGCCTCGTCACTGACCGGCTTCAGCTTCTCGCCGTAGTTGATGTCACCCTTGTCGGCGAGGCGTTTAAGGTCGTAGCCAGCGGCTTCCAGGCTCTGGCGCATGAAGCTGGCGGGGACGCCGGATACCGCCGGGGTGTGGATGATGTCGGCGGCGCGGGCGTCGAGGATCATCTGCTTGTAGCGGGTTTCGGCATCGCTCTGCTGGGTGGCGATGAAGCGGGTGCCGAGGTAGGCCAGGTCGGCGCCGAGCATCTGCGCGGCGAAGATCTCGTGGCCGTGATTGAGGCAACCGGCGAGTAGCAGGGTCTTGTCGAAGAACTGGCGGATCTCGGCGACGAGGGCGAAGGGGCTCCAGGTCCCGGCGTGGCCACCGGCGCCGGCGGCAACCGCGATCAGGCCGTCAACGCCGGCCTCCGCGGCTTTCTCTGCATGGCGGCGGGTAGTCACGTCGTGGAACACCAGACCGCCGTAGCTGTGCACGGCGTCCACCACTTCCTTCACTGCGCCCAGGCTGGTGATGACGATCGGGACACGCTTTTCCACGCAGATGGCCAGGTCGGCCTGCAGGCGCGGATTGCTGTGGTGGACGATGAGGTTGACCGCGAAGGGCGCGGCGTCCGCTCCCAGTCCCGCTTCAATCTCGTCCAGCCAGGCGCGGAAGCCGCTGCTCTCCCGCTGGTTCAGGGCCGGAAAACTGCCGACGATGCCGTTGTTGCAGCACGCCAGGACCAGTTTGGGATTGGACACCAGGAACATCGGCGCAGCCACGACCGGCAAGCGCAGACGTTGATCGAGCAGGGCGGGCAGGGACATCTGGCATTCCTCTTGTCAGGTCAGAAAGGTTTGACCACCACCAGGATGACGATAGCGATCAGGAAGAGCACCGGGACTTCGTTGAACCAGCGGTAGAACACGTGGCCGCGACGGTTTTCGTCTCGGGCGAAGCGCTTGAGCAGCGAGCCGCACGCATGGTGGTAGCCGATCAGCAGAACCACCAGCGTGAGCTTGGCATGGAGCCAACCCTGGCTCAGCCAGCCGGAGTTGAGGTAGAGCATCCAGATGCCGAAGACCAGGGTAGCGATCATCGAGGGGCCCATGATGCCGCGGTAGAGCTTGCGCTCCATGACCTTGAAGCGTTCGCGGCTGGGTTCGTCCTCCGCCATGGCGTGGTACACGAACAGACGCGGCAGGTAGAAGAGGCCGGCGAACCAGCAGATGACGGCGATGATGTGCAGGGCCTTGAGCCACAGGTAGAGCATGGGGTGATTTCCATCGGGCAGATTGCCCGGATAGTAGAGGCTTGATGGGCCGCACGTCACCTCGGCGGTTGGCCCCTGACCGATGCGGCCTTATCATCGGCAGCTTTCCAATCGGTTCTTTGAGGGGCAAGTGATGGTCAAGGTCGGAATCGTCGGCGGCACGGGCTACACCGGTGTCGAACTGCTGCGTCTGCTGGCTCAGCATCCGCAGGCGGAGGTCGCAGTGATTACCTCGCGATCCGAGGCTGGGGTGAAGGTCGCCGACATGTATCCGAACCTGCGCGGCCACTATGACAACCTTGCGTTCAGCGTGCCTGATGTGGCGACCCTGGGCGGCTGCGACGTGGTCTTCTTCGCCACTCCCCATGGTGTCGCCCATGCCCTGGCTGGCGAACTGCTGGATGCCGGTACCCGCGTGATCGACCTTTCCGCCGACTTCCGCCTGCAGGACGCTGAAGAGTGGGCCAAGTGGTACGGCCAACCCCATGGCGCGCCCGCGCTGCTGCCGGAAGCCGTTTATGGCCTGCCGGAAGTGAATCGCGAAGCCATCAAGGGCGCGCGTCTGATCGCCGTCCCGGGTTGCTACCCGACTGCTACCCAGCTCGGATTCATTCCGCTGCTGGAGGCCGGTCTGGCCGACACCAAGCAGTTGATCGCCGACTGCAAGTCCGGTGTCAGCGGCGCGGGCCGTGGTGCCAAGGTGGGTTCGCTGTTCTGCGAGGCTGGCGAGAGCATGATGGCCTACTCGGTGAAAGGGCACCGTCACCTGCCGGAAATCAGCCAGGGCCTGCGCCGCGCAGCCGGTGGCCCGGTCGGTCTGACCTTCGTGCCGCACCTGACGCCGATGATCCGTGGCATCCACGCGACCCTCTACGCGAACGTCGCGGACAAGGGCGTGGACCTGCAGGCGCTGTTCGAGAAGCGTTACGCCAATGAGCCCTTCGTTGACGTGATGCCGGCCGGCAGCCATCCGGAGACCCGCAGCGTGCGCGGCGCCAACGTCTGCCGTATCGCGGTGCACCGTCCCCAGGGCGGCGATCTGGTGGTCGTGCTCTCGGTGATCGACAACCTGGTCAAGGGTGCATCGGGACAGGCGGTTCAGAACCTCAACATCATGTTCGGCCTCGAGGAGCGCCTGGGCCTGTCCCACGCTGCACTGCTGCCCTGATGTCCATCGGCGCCGGCGACTTGCTCGCCGGCGCCGCACTTCGGCCTGTCGGCCGAGTCCAATCGCTTAATAGTTGACCAGTTTTGTAGGGTAAGCGGATAATGCCTCGCCTTAGCGCAGTATGGCGGCGTCGAGCCGGGAGAGTTGCAGCATGAGCGTCGAAACCTTCACCCCTTCAGCCCTGATGTTCACCGAAGGTGCGGCCAACAAGGTGAAGAACCTGATCGATGAAGAGGGCAATCCGCGCCTGAAACTCCGTGTCTTCGTGACCGGCGGCGGCTGCTCGGGTTTCCAGTACGGTTTCACGTTCGATGAAGACGTGTCGGATGATGACACCATTGTCGAGCGCGACGGTGTGAGCCTGGTCGTCGACCCGATGAGCTTCCAGTACCTCGCGGGTGCCGAAGTGGATTACCAGGAAGGCCTCGAGGGTTCGCGCTTCGTGATCAAGAACCCGAATGCCACCACCACCTGTGGTTGCGGTTCTTCGTTCTCGATCTGATCTTCCGAGCGAACACAGAAACGCCGTGCCCCTGAGCACGGCGTTTTCGTTTGTGAGTCAGGCGGGGTAGATCGCGCCGAGGACGCGCAGCCCTTTGGCGCCGGTGACGCTGGGGCGATTGGTGGGAATACCTTCGAGGCAGCAGTGAGCGAGCCAGGCGAAGGCCATTGCCTCGACCCAGTCCGGATCCACGCCGAAATCTGCAGTGCTGCTGACACGGGCACCTGGCAGCAGGGCAGCCAGACGCAGCATCAGTTGCCGGTTATGGGCGCCGCCGCCACAGACCAGCAGGTCGTCGGTCTTCGGCTGTGCCGCCTGGAGGGACTCGATGATGCTGCGGGCGGTGAGCTCCAGCAGCGTGGCCTGTACGTCCTCGGGCTTGAAGCGGGGCAGCCGCGCCAGGTGGGACTGCAGCCAGCCTAGGTTGAACAGCTCGCGGCCAGTGCTCTTGGGGCCCCGTGTGGTGAAGAAGGCATCGCCGTACAGGGTATCCAGCAACTTTTGCTGCAGGGTGCCGGTGGCAGCCCAGTCTCCATTGCGGTCGTAGCTATCACCGCGCTGGAGATGAATCCAGGCGTCCAGCAGGACGTTGCCTGGACCGCAGTCGAATCCGTGAACTGCCTTGCCCGGCTCGATGAGGCTCAGGTTGCTGAAGCCGCCGACGTTGAGCACGGCACGGTTGCAGTTCTCGTCGCTGAAAAGGGACTCGTGGAACGCCGGAACCAGCGGCGCACCCTGGCCGCCAGCGGCTACATCGCGTCGCCGGAAGTCGCCGACCACCGTGACACCGGTGAGCTCGGCGAGCAGGGCGGGATTGCCGATCTGGATGGTGAAACCGCGCGCTGGTTCGTGGCGCACGGTCTGGCCGTGGCTGCCGATGGCGCGAATGTCCCTGGCACCCAGGTTGTTGCGGACCAGTAGGGCGTTGATCCCCGCCGCGGCCAGTTCGACCCAGCCGTTCTCCGCAAGGGCAGCCCGGGCCAATTCGTCAGGTCCGGAAGCGCAAAGCGCCAACAGCTCGCTACGAAGCGAGCCGGGCATGGGAATGTAGTGGGTATCGAGGAGGGTAATGCGGTCGGTCTGTTCGACCAGAGCGATGTCCAGGCCATCAAGGCTGGTCCCGGACATCACCCCAAGGTAGCGCGGCATCGGGTCAGCGCTTGTTCAGGGCCAGCATGCTGGCCTTTTCCTGGTCCATCCGCGCCATCAGCGGCTGGCTCATTTGCAGGAAGCGCTTCTTCTCGCTTGCAATCAGCGGATCCGCCATCGGCAGCTTCACGCCCAGCGGGTCGACGTGCACACCATTCACCTGGAACTCGTAGTGCAGGTGCGGTCCAGTGGAAAGACCCGTCGTGCCCACGTAGCCGATGATCTGGCCCTGCTTAACGGTACCGCCGGTACGGATGCCCTTGGCGAAGCCCTGCATGTGGCCGTAGAGCGTCTTGTACTTGCTGCCGTGCTGAATGATCACCGCATTGCCGTAACCGCCGCGGCGGCCGGCCAGGGCAATCTTGCCGTCGCCGGTAGCCTTGATCGGCGTGCCACGGGGAGCGGCGTAGTCCACACCTTTGTGAGCACGGATCTTGTTCAGGATCGGATGGCGGCGGCCGTTGGAGAAGCGCGAGCTGATGCGGGCGAAGTCCACCGGGGTACGGATGAAGGCCTTGCGCATGGCAGTGCCGTCACCGCGCAGATAGCTGGCGGTGCCCTGCTTGTCGACGTAACGGACCGCAGAGAAGGTCTTGCCACGGTTGGTGAAGCGCGCGGCGAGGATCTCCCCGCTACCGACCTTCTTGCCCTCAACCACCTTTTCTTCGTAAATCATCTCGAATTCGTCGCCTTCGCGGATGTCGAGGGCGAAGTCGATGTCGTAGCCGAAGATGTTGGCCAGATCCATGGTCAGGTCATGGGACAGCCCGGCGCGTTTGGCGGACAGGAACAGGGAACTGTCGATCACGCCACGGGCGTAGGCCGAGCGTAGCTCAGGCTTGATCAGGTCACGCTTGAAGGCGTAACCCTTGGAAGTCTTTTCCAGGTGAACGCTCTCGAGGCCGCTCAGCTTGGTGCTGATCTTCTCGAGTTCGCCGCTGGGGGTCAGTTTGAACTCAAAGCTCTGGCCAACCTTGAGGCGGCTGAGTTGCTTGGCGTCCTTGCTGCTGTTCAGGACGTCGTGCAGGACATTCGCGGACAGGCCGACCTTGCCGAACACAGTGGACAAGGTATCACCGTTGCCCACGGTCACAGTCTTGAGGCTGGGATCGGTAGGCGTTTGCTTGGTAGCGAGGTCGGTGGTCTCTTCTTTCTTCTTGTCCGCGTCTTTTCCGGCGCTGTTCTGGTTTTCAGCTGGGTTCTCGATCTTGGCGAATGGCGAGATACCCTCATCCCCGGTGACGGATCCTGGTCGGAGGTCGTCCTTCTCCTGGATCACCATCTCCGAACCGTTTTCCAGCTCCAGATTGATGAAGGTCTTCTTCGCCTCGACCTCGCGAGACGGGAACACCAGCAGGGCCAGGCTGAGCAGCGCAGCCACACCGCTTGCAGCCAGCAAGTGGCTCTTCGGATAGGGCGGCGGCGCTTTAGGTACTGAATGCGTCATGGCGTGTGGTGTTTTTGGAATATGAACTAACTGCCTAAAATATAATCAAAATACGCCCTAGGCAACCTTGGATTGGTGCCTTCCGCTGACTGGCATGGGGCTGGGCGCAAAACTTGTAATTAGTTCGCGATCTTGTATGGTTGGTTCCCCTTTGTCTATCCACGGTCTACGAGTCCTGTCATGAAGTCGGTTGAAGAGCAGCTGGCGCTGATCAAGCGCGGTGCGGAAGAGGTTCTGGTCGAGTCCGAGCTGGTCGAAAAGCTCAAGCGTGGCCAGCCGCTGCGCATCAAGGCGGGCTTCGATCCGACTGCTCCCGATCTTCACCTCGGTCACACCGTCCTTATTAATAAGCTGCGCCAGTTCCAGGAGCTGGGGCATCAGGTGATCTTCCTGATTGGCGATTTCACCGGGATGATCGGTGACCCCAGTGGCAAGAGCGCCACTCGCCCGCCGCTGACCCGCGAGCAGGTCCTGGAGAATGCCGAAACCTACAAGGCGCAGGTGTTCAAGATCCTCGATCCGGCCAAGACCGAAGTGGCATTCAACTCCACCTGGATGGACAAGCTGACCCCGGCGGACTTTATTCGTCTGGCATCCCAGTACACCGTGGCGCGCATGCTTGAGCGCGATGACTTCAACAAGCGCTACAGCACCAACCAGCCCATCGCTATCCACGAGTTCCTCTATCCGCTGGTGCAGGGGTATGACTCCGTTGCGCTGCGTGCGGATGTCGAGCTGGGCGGTACCGACCAGAAGTTCAACTTGCTGATGGGGCGCGAACTTCAGCGTGCCTATGGGCAGGAATCCCAATGCATCCTGACCATGCCGCTGCTGGAAGGTCTGGATGGCGTTAAGAAGATGTCGAAGTCCCTGGGTAACTACGTGGGTATCCAGGAGGCGCCGGGCGTCATGTACAACAAGCTGGTCTCCATTCCTGACCAGCTCATGTGGCGTTACTTCGAGCTGCTGAGCTTCCGCTCCATGGAAGAGATCGAGCAGTTCAAGCGTGATGTCGAGGCCGGCGCCAATCCTCGCGACATCAAGATCAAGCTGGCCGAGGAGATCGTTGCTCGGTTCCATGGTGAGGAGGCCGCGGCTTCCGCGCACCGCTCCGCGGGCAACCGTATGAAAGAGGGCGAGCTGCCGCTCGATCTGCCGGAAGTTCAGCTTGCGTCCGCGGAGGACATGCCCATTGCGTCCGTTCTTAATAAGGCAGGACTGGTGAAGAACGCTGCTGTCGCTCGCGACCTTCTCGGTTCCGGCGGCGTGCGCGTGGATGGCCAGGTTGTGGATCGCAGCTTTGTCTTTAAGCTGGGGTCGACCCATGTGCTGCAGGCGGGCAAGAAGTCTTTTGCTCGTGTTTCCCTGGTTGCCGAATAAGATGCTTTCAAAAAAGTGTTGACGGCAGATTCTGCATCCCTATAATGCGCCCCACTTCCGGCGCAGTCGCCAAGCAAAACTCCTTGTAGATCAATGAGTTAAGTGTTTGGAGAAAGTGCTGGAAGGGTTCGCTTCGAACAGTTCGCCACTGGCGAATGAAGCTGAATCGGAGGTGTTGACAGTGAGTTTGAACGCTGTAGAATGCGCCTCCCGCTGACGAGAAGAGTGAATCGGATCGGAAGCGCA